>JAWBLQ010000034.1:0-12801 GCA_038830105.1 Zestosphaera sp.
AGTAGTTCATGACCTCCTCAGGCAACTGAACAAGCTTTAACACCCTGGTCATTCTACCCTCCGGATCCCGCATCCTTAAGGCTTCAAGAGGCTCCATCAGAGAGTACTTGATCTTCAGGGAGGGGTTTAGTGCCTTATAGGGGTCCTGTGGGACGTAACCAACAGCCCTAAGCACCCCTACCCTCTCACTCCAGGGGAGCGAGTATATATCCTTACCGAGGACCACGACCCTACCCTTCAAGGGTTTAAGCAGGCCCAAGATTACCCTGAGGAGCGTTGACTTACCCGACCCGCTCTCCCCTATTATCACCACTCTCTCTCCGTCGTAAACCCCTAGGCTAACGTTATTGAGCACAACGTCTAACCTCCTCCGTAACGACCTCCAACCCCTCGCCGCAGTCAGGTACCCGGCAGTAACTCCCTCCAACTTAACTACGACATCACTGTCCGTAGTCAACCCGCATACCTCCAGCACTCCACCCCCCTTCCGAAGACGCTGATTCGAGGTGGTGCCTCAACGCACTTCTCAAACGCCCAGGAGCACCTTGAACGGAAGACACATCCCTCAACCACGGCGCCGGGTCTAGGGGGTTCGCTTGTGACTGACTTAAGCACTTTCTTAAAGCCCAGTATAGGGGCCGCGTCAACGAGCATCCTAGTGTACTGATGCAACGGTTCAGTCACTACTTCAGACCCCCTCCCGATCTCGAGGAGTCTGCCAGCGTACATAACCGCTATAGTGTCACATATCTTCCCCGCGCTCATTATGTCGTGTGTTATGAGGAATAACGAGATCTTCTGAGAATCCCTTAAATCCAGCAGAAGCTTTATTAGTTGAAGCCTCAGGTTCGCATCGATGGATGAAGTAGGCTCGTCGGCGACGACTACCTTAGCACCAGTGGATAGAGCTAAAGCTATAGCGGCTCTCTGCTGCATCCCGCCACTTAACTCATGCGGGTAGTAATCCAGCGCTCGATCAGGGTCAAGACCGACGAGCGAGAGGTAATTCCTAGAGACCTCCACTGCCTTCTTTTTATCCCATCCGTAGAGGCTGTTCAAGACGTAGTAGAACTGATCTTCAACAGTATAGTACGGGTTAAGCCCTGTCCCGGGGTTCTGAGGGACGTAAGAGACAATCCTACCCCTCACCCCATTATAGTTCGTCTTACTACCCTGTATCACTGGACGGTCGAATATACGTAGTTCACCGTCCGTCACGGCGTGAGGCGGAAGTATCCCGGCAACGGCGTTCCCGGTAGTCGACTTACCGCAACCGCTCTCCCCAACCAGGCAGAAAATCTCCCCCTCAGAGACCTCGAATGACACGCCTCTGACAGCCCACATGACGTTCTCCTCACTATCCAGGTACCCTACCCTTAGGTTCACTGCTTTAACAGCTAGAACCATAGCCTCCACTTCCTCCTCAGCCTTGGATCCAGCGACTCCCTGAGCGAGTCTCCAAGGAGGCTGAAACCCAGCGCCGTCACCAGCAGGAAGAGTCCGGGGAAGATAGTCACCCAAGGAGCGGTGATAAGCACGTCCTTACCCTCATACATTATTACACCCCACTCAGGGGAGTTAATGGGGACGCCCAAGCTCAGGAAGTTTATCGCTGTAGCCTCCAGGAGGACGCTGCCCATGTCAGTTATCGCTTGAACCAACACGGGCGGGTACACGTTCCTCAGCACGTGCCTCCAAACAATCTTAAGTGGGTTTAACCCGCTCAGCTTAGATAGCGTCACGTAATCCATCTCCACCACGCTTCGCGCGTAGATATGAGTTATGCGTGCGTACCAAGACCACCACGTGATCACTAGGCTCGAGATCACTGTGATTAAACCTCTGCCGACAGCTATCGCGAACGCTAAGGCAAGGACTATCGCAGGGACGCTCATGAAGAGCTCTATCAAGTAATTTACAACCATTTCTACGCTACCTCTGAAGTAAGCTGATAAGACGGCGACGATCAGCCCTACTGCTAGGCTGGCTGAGACGACGACGAGTATCTGCATCAACGCTGACCGTACCCCCATCACAACTCTCGAGAACAGGTCCCTACCCATACTGTCAGTGCCGAATAAGTGATCTGTAGACGGGGGGAGTAAGATCCTGTTCTTAGCGTCAGGCGGAGCGATTCCCCTGCCCTCCTCAGGGTAAGGAGCTATGAAATCACATGTAAGTGATAAAGCCAGTATAGCCAACACTATCGTCAACCCGACTCTGAATTTAAGGCTTCTCACCTGTCTCTTAAGCAGGGAACTCAGTAAGCCAGCCCTCCCCGACGAGCCCCCAGCTTGTTGAGCGTTGGTTTCCACCCTGCTCATCTCACAGCTTCACCCTCGGGTCTGTTAGCGCCTGTACCACGTCAGCCAACGTATTCACAACTAAGTAAAAGACTGTGACAATCACTATCAGTCCGATAGCTATCCTGAAGTCACTGCTGTTCAACGCGTCGATAAGCAACCTACCAAGACCAGGTCTCCCGAAGACAACACTCTCCACGACCATGGCGTCCACTAGACTGTAGGCGAATGCGATGCCTGAGAGCTGTATCACCCCCGGTATGATGGCCCTCAAAGTGAACGTCCACAGGATACGTCTTTTCTTAACGCCTAATGCAACACTCACCCTTATGTAGTCTTCTAAGAGGACTTCAGTGACTAAAGTCCTCACAACCCTTATCATCAAGCCCATCGGGTAGACGGAGATCGCTAGCGCGGGCGGCAGTAACCTCACGAACACGTCTAGGAAAACACGTAGGTTACCCTGCATCAGACTATCCAATAGATAGAAGCCTGTGAGAGGCTGGAACCCTGTCTCAATGGCCAGTACGTAGTCCACACGTCCTGAGGAAGGTATCTGATGCGTTACGAGGACTAGGAATAAAGCAGAGCCAAGCCAGAAGGTCGGTGTGTTAGCAAGCAGCACGCCGAGCTGCTGAATAAGGTCATCGATTCTGGAGCCCCTGCGTACAGCTGAGAAGTAGCCCAGGAGAACGCCGGTCGGTACGGCTATGAGGTACGTGATCAGAAGCAACTCAAGGGTTGAGGTGAGGTTCGAGGTTATCACAGGGAAAACAGGTTGTTTGTAGAAAATGCTTAAGCCCAGGTTACCTGTTAAGACGTTGACGACGAAGCGTGGGACCTGGACGTATATCGGGTCCTGAAGACCTAGCTCCCTCCTAGCCAGCTCTATGGCTAGGGAGGCGTTCGCCCCTCGAGGGTTGCCAGCCCACTTAACGGCTGGATCCCCTGGAGACAGAACGATTATGAGGTAAGAGAGGACTGCAACCCCTACTATGACTAGTACGCTCCAGATGAGTCTCTTAGCCAGGTAGTTTAGGCTGAGGGGCAATTCACTACGTCCCCTCTACCGAGACCGCCTCAAACCTTATGACGTACATGTACAGCGGGTTCATCGCCTCCGGCGGTATGTAGACCCGCTTGCTATATATGAACGGCTTTACCTCATCCCATAAATTAACGGCAACCGCTTTATCGAATATCTCCTGTTGTGCCTCCCTATAGAGTTGCATAGCGTACTCATAGTCAGAGCCCTCTAGTTCGTAAGCCTCCTCGATCAGCTCGTCGAACGCCGGGTTCTCGTAGCCGGCGAAGTTCCACTCCTTCGACTCGCTGTGGAACATAGCGTAGAGATAGTCGTAGGGGGAAGCCATGGTCGGCCACCAATCAGCAATTATTAAATGAGGTGTGTCCTCGGGATCCTCCCAAACCGATCTAGCTATGTCCTTGAGCTGGGTCCACGTGGCTGGGTAAAGCTCGACCTCTACATCGAGGCTCCTAAGCCTTGATTGAACTAACTCGGCAAACTTCCGCGTCTCTTCGTAATCCACCTGGTAGAGTAACTGTATCCTCACAGGGGTCTCAACACCTGAGTTCAGCAGATGCTCCCTCGCCCTCGTTAAGTTAGGCTCGTACGTGAGCCCCTCCACGAACCCTGGGAAACCGTGGGGCAGTACACCGCTTCCCTTAAGCGCGTGCCCGCCCATAGCTATGCTCACAGCTTCGTCAAGGTCTATGGCATGGACTACAGCCTTCCTGAAGTCCTCGAGGTCCGTCGGGTAGCGCTTCACATTGAAAAACAGCAGGTAGTTGTGATATGTTGCGAGGTTATACGTTCTAAATCCTCGTGATATCAGATCAGGTATGTTGGCCCTCGGGACGCTTGTGGCTATATCTATCACCCCTGACAACAGACTGTTATATTGAGCCTGCGGCTCGGTCAGGATCTTCATAATCACGACGTCTGGCGCGTTAGGGTTACTCGCCTCACTCCAGCCCCACCACTTCTCAAATTTCCTGAGCCTCACCTCGGACTCTGAGCTGTAGGACTCCAGCATGTATGGCCCTGTCCCAGCGGCGTTCCCTAAGTTAAACCACTCCTCCAACTTCCTATCAGTGTAGGACTCAGCCCCGCTCCTCTCAAGGACGCTCGGCGAGAATATATAGCCTGCATAGCAGGCGGACGCCATTATATCAAGCCTCTGAGGATAGAATAACTTGAATTTAATCGTGTACTCGTCAACCACTTCTACCTCCTCCACGGAATCCCACACGTACCCGAGCCCTCTTCCCGTCTCACGGTAGATGCTCATCGCCCTCTCAACACTTACCTTAACAGCGGTTGCGTTGAATTTAGTCCCGTCATGAAACACGACGTTCTCTCGTAACTTAAAGACCCACTCAGTACCGTCTTCATTACTACCCCAACTCACAGCCAACGCAGGTTTGAAGACCCCGGTCACTGGGTTGTAATGAAGTAGCGGCTCATAAACCACCCCCAACACCACCAAACCAGTGTCGTCCTCCAGGCTTGGGTCTATACCTGTTATCACGTCGTTGTAAGCGTAAACAACAACCCTTAACCTCCCCCCTGACTCACTAGGTTGCCTCATCAAAGTGAAGACGCTGAGTCCGACAACCAACGCCAAAGCAACTAACACAAGTATTAAACGCTTATTCACATCAACCACTCACATTATCTAGAGAGACACGATTTTTAAATACTACACACGCACAACTAGACCCGTGAATGACGCTCATCTCATGTCCGGAGACACTCCCGTAGATCAATTAATAAAAACGAACGATGGTAAGGGTGCATCGCATTAAAGAAGAGATGACGAACTATGTTCTAGGCGGAAAAACCAGGTTCGCTCTCTCACAGCCCGAGACTTAACACTCCGATTCCAATCACGGCCAGTATTACTATAACTACCACGAAAATTAGCACAGCTATGATGGCTATTGCTAGGGCCTTCAACCAGCCACAGTCGAAGAAGTGCTTGATCAGTGCTAGCCAAACTATAATTATGATTAGCGATGCTATTAAGCCGCTGACTAGGAAGTTAACAACAGCTCCAATGATAACGCCCAGAACAACTATCCAGATAGCGTCCGTGAACTTCGCCTTCTCCCTACCAACGAGCAACCTACCGGAAGCCCATAAAGTCGGAGCCACTATTATAACGCCAGCCACGATCTGAATTAATAGTGACGTAATATCCGTTGTCAGATCACCTTGATATAACGCTCTACGCGACTTTTAAACCAGACCTGCATCCAGCTTGATCTTACGGGCTCGGATCTCGTAGGACTCAATATAGTATTGGTGTTAAGCTCTCTGCCCCCGCTTGTGCAAGAGATCTCTAGGCTTCAAACCGATGATTCAGGAGAGCGATCGCGTCTCCACCTTGTTGGACTTGTTTCAAGCACCTTGTTATTAGCTCTCCGACCCCATTACCTTCCTGAATAGGTTAGGGGTTCTTATTTGAAAAGGTTTTACTGCTCACCCTCTCTCCTTGGTTATAGCGGATCAAAGCGGTTTATACCCAGGTGTAGCGATAAGCACGCTCCTGAACATTTCCGAGCTCATATATTCTCTTAACTTAACTACCCCACTGCTCGACGCTCTGTCCTTTAACGCATAGCATTCGTAGGGTTCCCATGTTACGTGGATCCACCTCAGCTCATGCTTCTCGGCTACGTGCCTCAACGTGAGCCCTACATCCACCTTGCTCGCCGCTATGTATTTAGCTATCTCCTCATGAGTCTGGAGCTCCGTTCCTATTCCCTTGACGTTGCTTAAGTTGAGGCCGAGTCTCCCAGCGTGCTCTTTAAGTAGGTGTTCGAGGTAGGCTCTAGTGCCGGATCCCTTGTTCCTGAACGCTACCTTGAGTCTGCCGTGAAGTATTTCACTCATACCCTCCTCCAGATTCACCAGCTTAATATCCCTCTTATAAGCTAGGACCACCTCCCTCATGAAACCCCCAACCATCACGACGTCGTCCCATAACCAGAATCTCTCTATGTATGGCTTATTGTAGGTCTTTGACACAGGGTCGTAGAGGTGAATACAAGCCACGTCAGTGCCTCTTAAGGAAAGCATCGCAAGCGACAAGCCCGAGCCCAAGCAGAGGCTGTTCACGCTCACACCATCCTTGGACAGGGTTGAGAGCAACGATGCTAGCACTGGGTCATGACTGTGAGCTATAGTTAAGTCAGGCTTAACGGAGACGTAGTGGGAGGCACCGATTAAACCGAATCCTTCAAGCCTGGACCTAGCCAGGCTGTAGAGTGTTAAAAGCTCCTCGCCGAAGCCCGTCAGTCTGGCGCCGCCTCCACCCCTGCCACCTCGCCTACCCTCAACAAGCCTCCTGCCTGTAACGCGCTCAACCCTGGTCACGGCCTCCCAGAACCTGGAGTAGGGAATCCCTAAACTCTTGGACGCTGCTAATATAGAGCCTGTGTCCCTCAAGGCTTTGAGGAGCATTGCCACGTAGTCGTCAACTACACGCTCTCCACGAAACTCTACGACGACCTCGTAACGAACAACCAGGTTATCAGTGCTTGTTAAGACTCACCACCACATAGGATGACGTTACGGTGGGTTATAAACGTTATCGGTAATTCAATAACGAAATATTTTTAAGTTAAGACCTGCTACACTACCACGGTGCAGTTCAGGTGGTCAGGAATGTTAGTTGGGTGGTCTTAGCACTCGTGATTGTAGCACTTGCGTCACTCACCACGTATTACGTGCTCACCTCACCGCAGCAGGTCATTAGGCTCAGGGTATCTACCACTACCTCCCTCTACGCTACGGGATTGCTTGACTACCTGGCCAGCGCCTTCAGCGAGGCGTACCCAGACGTCAGAGTAGAGTTCATCGCTGGAGGAACCGGGGCTGCCCTCAAGATAGCGGAGCAGGGTGATGTTTGCGTCGTGCTTGTTCACGCGCCGAGTCTAGAGAAGCAATACCTGGAAAGGAGGGTTATTGAGGGAGGGAAGATATTCGCGTACAACTACTTCGTTTTAGTAGGTCCTGCCAGCGATCCCGCTAACGTCTCCGGAGCCGCTGACATCGTGAGCGCCTTCAGAAGGATCTACAGCGCTGGTGAGTCAGGCGATTCATCGTTCGTGAGTAGGGGGGATGAATCCGGGACGCATGTCAGGGAGTTAAGGATTTGGAGGGAGGCAGGTCTAGACCCCAGGGGTACGGCGTGGTATAGAGATTGCGGTTGCGGGATGAGTGAAGCCTTAATCATGGCTAGCGAGCTACATTCCTATACGCTGAGCGACCTAGGTACGTATTTAACGCTTAAGAAAGCCGGGAGGGTTCAATGGCTTGAGACCCTCTACGTGAACGAGAACGACGCGCTAGCTGTCAACATCTATAGCGCGTACGTGGTGAGCGGCTGTAGAGGCGATGAAAGGAGGTATGCCGAGCTCTTCGTAGACTTCATATACGCTAACCAGGAAGCACTCATGGTCTTCAGCGTCAGCAAGTACGGCGAGCCCCTGCTCCACTCTGTGAGGGGTAGGGAGTTGGAAATTCAGAACTTATGGAGCTTGTCAGCTTCTGAGCAGCGGTGATGCACATGTTAAGCAGTGAGGTAATCGACACGGTCTTGAGATCCCTCTACGTGTCTGGCGCGGCAACCATACTATCGCTCACTTGGAGTATCCCTGCCTCATATATCCTAGCGCTTAAGCAAAGAACAGGTCTCGTCGAGGCCTTACTGGAGACCTTGGTAGGCATGCCGACCGTCCTCCTAGGGCTCCTGCTTTACTTCCTCTTCAGTTCTTCAGGACCTCTAGCCCCTCTGAGACTACTGTACACTCCGCAGGCGATGATCGTAGGCGAGGCGATTCTGGTGACCCCCTTAATAATATCGACGAGCCACAGGCTACTCAGGAACGCCGTAACCACGTACTCGGAGTTAGCTCTCAGTCTTGGCGCTAGCAGGGGTCAAGCAATGACCCTCATCTTGAGGGAGACCTCGCCGGGGATCATCGCCTCAGCCGTAATGGGTTTCTCAAGAGCTGTAGGCGAGCTTGGGATAGCTATGATGGTAGGGGGAAACATAAGCGGCTACACACGCGTGGCGACGACGGCGATAGCCCTAGGGGTCTCGAGAGGGGAGTTTGAGGAGGCCGCTACACTAGGTCTAATACTCTTAGCGATAATGTTAGTCGTAGCCCTCGCATTAAAGAGTTTGAACAGGGTCTACGAGAAATGGTGAGTATAGAGCTTAGAGACGTTTGGTATCGATACGCAGGCTCCAGTAGCTGGTCCTTGAAGGGTATATCTATTATCATCCGGAACAAGGAGACGGTCTTAGTGACCGGGCACAACGGTAGCGGGAAGACGACCATGCTCAAGATAATATCGTTAATCTACAGGCCCTCCTCCGGCGTAGTCTTTGTGAACGGCAACGACTTCTGGGCGCTGAAGGAGTCTGAGAGAACGAATGTCAGGAGATCGATAGTCTACGTGCATGAGAAGCCAGCCTTTCTGAGAGGTTCAGTACTCAGCAACGTTGCCTACGGGCTAGTGATCAGAGGAGTGAGCGATGGTGAGGTAGTGAAGAAGTGTAGGGAGATTCTAGAGGAGCTGGGGATGTGGGGACTCCACCACTTAAGCCCGCATAAGCTCTCAGCAGGTCAGGCACAGTTAATGGCTGTAGCTCGCGCGCTAGTCATAGACCCTGACGTGATACTCCTTGATGAGCCCTTCGCGCATCTGGACAGTGAGAAAAGGGAAACACTAGCAAACACGCTGATTAGGAGGCAGAGGCAGGGCGTCACTATAGTGATGTCATCTCATCAGGTAGGGTATCTAGGTAAGCTAAGCGTTAACAAGACCGTAACGCTAGAGAACGGGGTGATGACGAGAACGCATGAGAAGCGTGAGGAAGGTGAAGGTGATTCGTAGCGAGTAACGCCGCTTGCATTCCAGGTATTTTCCCTAGGGCTGGCCCCGCCTCACTATAACGCAGTTCACAAGCATGAAGCCCTCAGGAGGCACTACGTTCTTCACATATGGAAACCCAGTAAACCTTTAGTAGCCCTTACGGTACTGAAACTCTACTCTTACTTCTTGCCGGTAGGTAAACGTTTTTTACGTTAACGTTTATTACAATTAGGTGTCTTGAATGTCTTTCGAGGAGGTGGAGGTTCTGCGTGAACGTGCCAGCATGTTCCTAGAGAACGCCAAGTACCTCCTGGGGAAGAGCCTCTACGATCTGGCGGTTTTTAACATGGAGCAGTACTGTCAACTGATCCTCAAGTACAAGTTGCTTGTGAAGACGGGGAGCTACCCGCGGACGCATTCGCTGACTAGGTTAATAGACTACATATCCAGGATGGAGTCCGGGGTGAGAGTTCTCGTGGAGAAAGAGGAGTACCTCCTGATGCTAACGAAGCTTGAGGACGCGTACATAGGTGCTAGATACCTCCCCCGCAGATACACGGAGATCGAGGCTCAGGCCCTTTATAGGTTCGTTGAAGGGGTGTTTAAAGAAGTTGTCGAAAGGATTTGAGATCTACATCGAGTACTCGAAGAGGGTTAGAGACGTACTTGAAAACCCCTTAGGGCTCTTAACAGGCATAAAAAATGATATTTTAAGGTACGTGCAAGACGCGAAGGTCTACCTATTCGGGTCAGTGGCTCAAGGCAAGTACACGCTCTCAAGCGACATAGACATCTTGGTGGTAAGCGATAGGTTAGAGGGAGTTGATAAAGACGTCATTAAGGCTTACGTAAAAATGAAGTACATCGACTATCCTATAGAGCTTCACATGATCTCACGTAGGGAGTTCGAGAGATGGTATAGGAGATTCATTGACGAGAGCGGGTTGATTGAAATATAGCTTGTTACGGCTTAACATGCGTATCAGTGGAGCTAGGCTTACCTACCAGACGTTGTTCAAGCACGTACCTGAGAACAGTGAAAAGAAGATCGTAAGAACCCTACGCAAACTACTGAGTACTCTTCGGTATAGGGGTTAAGGAGTAGTCCTCACACCGTCTCGATCATATAAGTAGCTAAGATCGGGAGTATGAGTGTAGCATCCCCGTAGACAGTGACGTGTTTGGCGTTAGGTTTTATCTTCCCCCAGCTTATTGCTTCCTTGCTCCTAGCCCCGCTGAGGCTACCGTCCCACTCGACAGCCGTGGTCACGTATACTGCATAGTCCAGTCCCTCCTTAAATTGATTCCACCAGATCGTGTGATGCTTGCTTATACCTCCCCCGAGAACCAGGGCTAAGCTAACCCTGGACTGGAAAACCATATCCGAGAGCTCCTTCATGTCTTTGAGTAGGTTCAGCTTAAAATCAGTGAACTGAGAATGTATGAAGAGATGGGTTCCGAGTGCTCCGTCGACTATCCCTGGTACATATACTGGAACTCCCTTCCTACTAGCTACCCCTACCACGGAGTTCGGGTCATTCCTCAGCGACTCTCCAGCTAACGCAATGAGCTCCCTGACCCCCCACTCCTCCTTAAGTGAGGACGCTCTACGCACTAAATCCCTAGCGAAGGCCTCTATAAGCGGTCCATATGAGTTCCTAGGTATGAAGACATTGCCTAACCTGTGGATTCCTCTCTCCTCAAGCCTCACGTCATCCGCGTCGAGAACCCCCTTCAGATAAGCACCGCCTGCGGACCTAGCTATATCGTGATCGAGAGCACCGCACGTCGTGATCACGACGTTGAAGAACCCCTCCTCTATAAGTTGCGCTATCACTCCTCTAAGGCCTGTGGCTATTAAGTTGCCGGTGAATGAGAGGAACCTCAGGTCCGCCTTCTTAATCCCTTCACTCAACACCTCTGAGGCTTTCTGGACGTCAGCCGCTGTGAAGCCGTGTATATCCCCGTAAAGCCTTACTAAATCCTTCACGAACATCCCCCTCCACACCCTTACGTCCTTCACGCTCTCGTAATGACTCACGGCAGATCCTCCAGGCCGAGCCTCTCTAAGCTGAGTGTTTTCTGGGTCCTCCTCTCTAAATTCTTGACGGTTACAGCCCTCTCCTTGACCTCTCTCTCACCTAGGAACACAGCGTACTTATACCCTCTCCCCGCTATATCGCTTAAGACGTTGTCCAGCTTCTTCCTGCTAGTCACCCTCACATCCACTGAGAGTCCAAGCCCTCTGAGTCTTGACGCTACGCTGTCTATGAAGACTACGTCCCCGGCGAGAGCTATTAAAGCCGACCTAGCATGCCTCTTAGGCGGGTTCCAGCCCTTCCCGGTAAGTACTAAGAGCAGTCTATCCAGGCCTAGGGCGAAGCCCGTTGCCGGAAGGTCCTCACCTCCATACATAGAGACAAGCTTATCGTACCTACCACCGCCTCCAATGCTGAAGCCCACGTCGGGCACTACAACCTCAAAGATGAAGCCCGTGTAGTACGCTAAACCCCTGGCGAAGCCTAAATCAACGTATGGATTGCCTACATTGAGGTTCCTAGCCAGCTCAAGTATCTTAAGGAGCCTATCAATCTCCTCAATCGACTCAGGTCTTAACTCCAGACTGCTGACGCGGCTTCTGATTTCATCAGGCTCCGGGGAATTCACGCTGAGTAACTCCTCAATCACGGAGATGCCTGACGGGTTATAGTGTCTCACTAACTTAAGTGCGTCGTCTAACTGCTTCTTGTCTATGTAATGTATTACCAGGTCTTGAGTCTCTTCAGGCATTCCCCACTCTCTGAAGAGGTTTCTGTAGACGGCCATCGTACTTATCTTTACTCTATAGTCGTTCAGTCCTACAGCCCTGTAGTAATCCCTTATTAGCAGTAGCAACTCCACGTCAGCGTATATAGAGGGATCGCCGAGGAACTCAACCCCTGCCTGGAAGAACTCTCTGTACCTCCCTGCCTGCGGCTCCTCGTACCTGAACGCCGGTCCAACGTAGAATAGCTTGACAGGCTTCGGTCTATCACGCATTAACCTGAGGTAGGCTCTAGCCACGCCAGCCGTGAATTCAGGTCTTAAACACACCTGACGACCCCCCTTATCGGTGAATACGTACATACTCCTCTTTATCTCAGGCCCTGATTTAATAGCGAAGAGGTCGAAGAGCTCTATCGTAGGTAGTATGATTAACTCATAGCCGTACCTACTAGCTATGTCCGCGAAAGCATCCCCCACGTACTCTAGCCCGTCCGACTCAGGGGGTGTGAGATCTCTCATCCCCCTGATAGGCTCTAGAGGGAGTCTCATCACTCACACCAGTAGATCCTCTACCTTATACGTTCTTAAGGTGTAGTAAGTCACGTCGCCGTTAGCGTCTACGAGGGCTAGCAACGGCTCTAAGTTCTTAAGTAACGCGCTCTCAATCCAGGACAGCAACTCCTTAGTGTCCAGCGGCGAGTTCTCCTCGACCACGTAAACGACGTATTTCTGGCTCTTCATCTCGAAGAGCAGGACGTTCTCCCCGTAACCAGGGGTGACGACCCTGCCTCTACCCCTTAAATCAACGAACGTCGTGAA
>JAWBLQ010000035.1:0-12524 GCA_038830105.1 Zestosphaera sp.
GTCCCCGCACTCAGGTCTCTTCAGTTTAAATATTATCTTCTTCAACAACCTGTAGAGAGCTCCGCACTCAGGGTTTCTCGGGTTAGCCCTGAACACTAGATTCTTAAGTGCCCTAACCCCCTTCTCATCATCGCTCAGTGTCTTAAGCTCTTCTAATTCTCTCCTCAAGGCCTTCAAGACATCCTCAGTACACTCGTTCCTCTCGTAGACTTCCAGGACCTCCTCTCTATGTAACTCGTAGAGGTATATGCCGACCGCGTGCGAGAGGTTGAGAACGTTGTAGTCAGTCCCTGTCTCCAGGGAGGAGATTAGGTCGCACTTCTCTAACTCCTCCCTCCTGAGCCCAACGCTCTCCCTACCGAAGACCAGGGCCACGGTGCCTGACTTAGGCAAGACATACTTCAGTAGGTGTGGGGGTAGTGACTGCCTCAGAACATCTGACTCTAAAAAACCTATGGACGTAGTGCATATAGATAACCTCACACCTGAAAGACACTCGTCGAGGCTGGTCTTAACGACCACTTTACCTAGTAGCTCAGCACCTCTAGCGGCAAACTCCCTAACCTCAACGTCGTCTAGACCGAATTGAGGGTCCGCTACGCAGAGATCCTCAATACCGAAATTCCTTGCAAGCCTTAAGATAAAACCCATGTTCACTCTCCCCTCAGGCCCTACTAACACCAACCTTAAACCCTGCTGACCCACACTAACAACCCATAAACACTACTTCACTGCTCTATATTAACGACCTTCTCAAGTATTGAGTGAACGCTTGAACCACCCCTTATTAGTTATGAAACCCTAATCTATGGGTAGGGGGTTAGAGGGAGTCAGTCCAGGCGATGTTTTATGGGTAAAGCACCTGATTTAAGTAGGCCCTGGGTTAAGGAGGCTAAACACTGGGTGAGGGTTGGCGACGGCAAAGTGCGTTGCAACCTATGCTATAAGAGATGCCCTATAAGCGACGGCGGTTTCGGCGCTTGCGGTGTCAGGTTCAATAAAGGCGGAGCTCTATACACTCTAGTCTATGGCCTGCTCACTGCAGCCAATATAGATCCTATTGAGAAGAAGCCGCTGACTCACTTCCACCCCGGGTCATATGTCTTCTCAATCTCCACGGCTGGATGTAACTTCATGTGTATGTTCTGTCAGAACTGGACGTTGAGCCAGTCGAGGAGGGAGGAGGTTTTCGGGGATTTCACGCCTCCGGAGGCGGTTGTCAAGGAAGCTGTGAGGGAGGGTGCTGACGGGATTAGCTATACCTACAACGAACCAACGATCTTCTTCGAGTATATGGTCGACGTGGCTTCCCTGGCTAGGAAGAACGGCCTATTCAACACGATGGTGACTAACGGCTACATGACCACTGAGGCTCTCGAAGAATTCTCGAAGCTCCTGGACGCCGCTACAGTGGATTTCAAGGGTAACGCGAACAAGGATTTCTACAGGAAGTTCATGGGGGTCCCGGATCCGGAGCCTATCTTCGACACGCTGGCGGATATGAAGAGGAAGGGGGTCTTCATAGAGGTGACGGATCTAGTTGTCCCCAGATATGGTGAGGGAGTTGAGGACCTGAGGAGGCTTGTCAGGAGGTTGATCGAAGTCCTGGGGGTTGACGTGCCTTTTCATCTTCTCAGGTTCTACCCTAACTACAGGATGAGCGACCTCCCGGAGACTCCGGTCAAGGTTCTCGAGAGGCTTGCCGAGGTGGCTAAGAGTGAAGGCCTCCAGTATGTCTACGTAGGTAATGTACCGGGACACCAGTTGGAGAATACGTATTGCCCTAACTGCGGTGAGTTACTCATACGTAGGTATGGTTTCTATATCGCTGAGTGGAGGGTTAAGGAGGGTGGTATATGTCCGAAGTGTGATTATCACGTCAATATCATCGGTCATTTGAAGCGTGGGAGGCCTTCCAGGCACTGGTTATGACTATTTAAGGTTAATTACGAGGTTCTTCTTAAGTCTGGGAGTGATCACGGTGTATTTCGTGGTGGTCGCTGGACCGGCTGGGTCTGGTAAGTCTACATTCATCTCGGCTATGTCTCAGTGGATGGAGGGTAGCGGGCTGGACGTGGTTAAAGTTAATTTAGACCCGGCTGCAGAGGTTCTGCCGTACGTCCCTGACGTAGATGTGAGGAACTATATAACCGCACGTGACTTCATGGTTAAGTACGGCTTAGGTCCTAACGGGGCTCTGGTTCTTAGCGTCGATTACCTAATTAACTATGTCGGTGACTTGAGAAGGGAGATTGATGAGGCGGGAGGTAATTACGCGTTAATAGATCTACCGGGACAGCTTGAGGTAGTTGCTTTCAGGAGGCTGGGGCCTATAGTGTTGAAGGAGCTCGCTAAGGGGTGTAAGTCCGTTGTGGCTTTCATGATTGACTCGCACTTCGCCTCAAGCCCTCACTCAAGCTACTCCGCGTTACTCCTCGCGCTCTCAACGATGTATAGACTGAACCTGCCGATGGTTCTAATACTTAGTAAGGCTGACTTGATAGCCAGCCCACAGACGTCTGGTGAATCAAGTGAGATGCGGGTTAAGCCGTTCATGCTTCAGCTTCTCAGTGAGTATTATAGTTGTGTGGCTTCTGGCAATGACGTCTTCTTTCTGAGTCCGGAGGTTAACGAGGAGCTCTGTAACGTGTTCAGGGAGGTGTTCAGGGAGGTCGTCTTAGTGTCGTCGAAGGAGCTGTGGGGTGTTGATGAGGCCTACGCGTCGTTTCAGAGGGTTCTGGCCGGGGGTGAGGATTTCCTGACGGAGGAGTACAGTGGAGGACCTCAGCGGAGTGACTGAGGTCTGAGCAGAAGGGCTTCCGTATAGCTTTTAAATTCGATTCAACTAATATCTGGGGTTCACTGGTATGAATAGTGTTAAGGATCGTGTTGAGACTGTGATCAGTAAGGTGAAGAGCGAGGGAAGGACTAAGTTATTAGAGCATGAAGCCTACGAGGTCTTGACGCAGTATGACTTCCCAGCACCTAAGTTTGGGCTCGCTAGCTCGGGTGAGGAGGCCCTCAAGCTGGCTGAGGAGATAGGTTACCCAGTCGTCCTGAAGATCGTGAGCCCTGATATAGTTCATAAGTCTGACGTGGGCGGTGTTAAGCTGAACCTATCCTCAGGAGAGGATGTCCTCAGGGCTTTCGAGGAGATAATGAAGAGCGTTAAGGTGATGGCGCCTGAAGCCAAGGTTGCCGGGGTTCTGGTTCAGGAAATGGTACCTTCAAGTCTCGAGGTCATCGTCGGCGCTACGAGAGACTCAACATTCGGACCTGTGCTTATATTCGGTCTGGGCGGGATTTTCGTAGAGGTTCTTAAAGACGTCAGCTTCAGGATAACTCCACTCACCAGACACGACGCCGAGACCATGCTCACTGAGATAAGGGCTGCTAAGATACTTGACGGTTATAGAGGGACCCCGCCCAGGGATAAGAAGGCGATAGTCGATATCATAATGAAGCTCGCCAGGTTTATGGAAGAGCAGGACTCAGTCACCGACGTTGACCTCAACCCGGTGATGGTCTTCGAGGAGGGTAAGGGGGCTAAGGTAGCTGACGCGAGGATCCTCATAAGGTAGTCTTAATTGGGTGTTGAGGAGCTACTCAGAAGACTGGATGAAGTAAGGGAAGAGATTAAGTCGCTTAAGAGCGAGAGTTTCGACCTAGTAGAGAAGCTTAGGGAGCTGAGGGATAAGAAAGCGGAGTTAAGGAGCCAACTAAGTAATGCTAGGAACGAGCTAGAGAAGACGAGGGAGATTAAGAACAGACTTAGAGTAGAGAGGGACTCCCTAATAACACGAAGGAGGGAGGTAGTGAGTAAGCTGAGGGAGGCTAGGAGCAGGCTAACTAACATAAGGGAAAGCATGAATAACTTCAGGGAAGGCGGTCCCCACTCGCTGAGTAGGATTAAGGAGGAGATAGAGAGACTAGAGTGGAGGATAATAACGGAGTCGCTTCCGATAGAGCTTGAGAACAAGCTCGTTAAAGAGATAGCGAGACTTGAGGGAGAGCTAGAGAAGGCCGTTGAGGGTAGGAGGCTGAAGGAGGAGTACAGGGAGATTAAAGCTGAACATCAAAGCCTTAGAATAATTCTAGAGGACCTGAACAAGAAAATATCGGAATTAACAGAGAAAATAACTGTGCTGAGGGAGAAGGAGCTCAGGCTGAAGGAAACACGAGATGGAGTTAAGAAGGATCTAGAGGAGCTGATTAAGGCTTCCGAAGGGATTAGGGCAAGGCTGGATCAACTAACTAATGAGATCGCATCCAAGATCGGAGAGCTTCACAACCTGCAGGAGGAGTACAGGAAGCGTAGAGCCAGTCAGAGGAGAAGTGAAGAGGAAGCAGTTTTAGACAGGAAGAGACAGGAGGTCGAAAAGAAGATCAAAGACTTTAGGAGGCTAACCCTAGAGGACCTGAAGATATACTATGGCGAGTTAGATTCTGAAGAGTCGGAGAACGCCCGGGGTTAGTTGCCTTAGATCAACAACGTTTAACGTGTTCAGGTGATTAGCTTTATTAAGGAAAACCCACTAATATTAACCAGGTGTGGTTGATGGTAAAGACATCTCATGGCTATAGACACAGGACGAGGAAGCTCCTGAAGAAGGGGGCCAGGGAGAGGGGCGCGATCCCTCCTCTGAGTCAGGTCTTAAGGGAGTATAGCATAGGTGATAAGGTGTACATAATACCTAACCCAGCGATCCACGACACACTCCCGCACAGGAGGTATATAGGTAGGGTAGGGATCGTTACGGGTAGGAGAGGTAGAGCGTATTTAGTTGAGCTTTACTTAGGCGATAAGAGAAAAACTATCATAACTTACCCCGAGCACTTAAGACCTGCTAGTGCGTGAGGTAAATGAAGGTCATCGCGTCGAGAAACGCAACGTACGCTGAAGTTCGAAGGATTTTAGAAGGGTTGAGTGAGAGAGGGGTTGAGCTCGAGAGTATAGAGATACGTGTTCTTGACTATATACGTAAGTTCACTAGGTGTAGGCGTGGCGATGAGCTAGTCGAGGAACTTAGTAAGATGGGGTTAAGTGAAATCACCGCGGTGATGATAGCTAATATAGTTCCTAGAGACCTAGACACCTTAAGAATCCTGCTAACTTTTGAGAGCAAGACATTCGAGAACGAATTCCTGAACAACGTGCTTAACACAGTTAACGCGTACTGCACTGAATAAGTCTTGCTGAAGGAGGATATTCTATGGGCATCAGAGGACCCTCTAGTGGAGATAAGAGAGTAACCAGAGAAGACTTCGCCGTAGTCCTTGATTTCATGCCTGGAGGCAACCCGCTTGACGCACATCACCCGTCACATAAGAACAAACCCCTTGCTCAAGCCGTGGGATCCACTTACTTCACATTAATAGAATTCCATCCTAAGCCGGGAGTTGCCGTCTCACAAGGGGAGAAAGTATGCGTTAGCTTCAGATTTCGTGAGTTAAGGGATAAGGTTGGGTATGTTTGGGGTGAGCCTGTCCTCTACAGCGAATTAACCACGGTAGCTAAATCATACCTTCCTGAGGCCGTTAAGGCAACTGTCAAGGACCTGGAGAAAGTCGTCATAACATTCTTCAACATAGCAGCCCCAGTTACCCTTAAGCTACACTCACTAGAGCTAATACCGGGTATAGGGAAGAAAACCATGTGGTCCATCCTGGAGGAGAGGAGGAAGCCTTTCGAGACCTTTCAGGACATTCAGAACAGAGTTAAAATACCTGACCCAGCCGCGCTGATAACCGAGAGGCTAGTTAAGGAGATCAAGGGAGAGGAGAGGATATATCTGTTCATAGACCCACCTCTAGGCGTGAAAGACGCCATAGTACTTGGCTACCTCCACAGAATATACAACATGCTCGGCTACGGCTGAGGTCCGAGAGCTAGGTTACGTACCTCCCCCTGATAGGTATTTTGTTACCACATCGAGGGCATCTGTAATGTCCTCCTTCACTACTTAAGTTGAAGGACTTTACTCTATAGTTCTGTCGTTGTATGAGGGTCTTACTGCATTTAGGGCATCTAGTCGTCTCCAGGTCAGGATCTCCTAGATTCCCCACGTATACGTACTCTATCCCCTCTCTCAAGGACTCAGCGTAGATGTTAAGCAACTCCTCCAGAGGGGTTCGTCTCTCTCGCCATTTATGCGCTGGATAGTACCTGTTTATGTGGAGTGGCGTCTCAGGCCCTAGTTCGGATAGGTGAGTATTGATTATCCACTTGAAGCACTCTTCATAGCAGTTAGTGTTCGTCACGACTAGGTACACCATCTCCACATGCCCTCCCATGTCTAGGATCTTCCTTGCGTTTCTGAAGACCTTTGAGTGATCTATGCTGACTAATGCTTTCTTCATCCCCGGGCATCCCTTTACATCTACACACCAGCCGTCGAAACCCGCCTCAACCAACTCAGTTAGTGAATTCAACGACTGGTAGCCATTAGTCACTATTGAGAGGTAGAGTCCACTACCCCTCGCTACCTGGGCTACGTCCAGCAGGTACTCGTAGTTGACCGTGGGCTCGTTAAAGCTTGCTGAGAGACCTTCATCGCCTGACGCCACAGCTAACTCGACTAAGTGATCTGGCTCTATTACAGGGTCCTCTAGCCTTGGGTGGGTGAAGCTCAGGCGGTGATTCTGACACCACGGACAATAGAAATTACATCCCCATGAAGAGAACGTTAAGGCGGTGCTGTTGGGCCAGTAGTGGTAGAGCGGCTTGATCTCTATCGGCCTGCTCTCGAAGGCGCTTAACCTACCGTACCCGACGGAGTAGAGCCGCCCGTTGAGATTCACGTAATTCCCGCAGATGCCGGTCATCCCCGGACCTATAATACACTTCCTCTCGCACACCATGCAATCGACCTTAGCACTGTTAGGTCGCTTGCTGTATAGCCTGCCTTCACGCATCACCAACCATCTCACCCTTTAGGCGTGGCTTTACGTGGTGAGTTCTTTAGATCCCGTTCCCTGTCCTGCTGTTAACGGTTTCGCTCAATTTAACCTTAACACGGTGCAACGACTGTAGTTATTTAGTGTGGTGAGTAAAGTTCTATGTGGTGTGGTCGCGTGCATGTGATCTCACTACCCTCAGACCCTGGTGTTGGAGGGAGACTTGCCTCTGTCATGAGATGCACTCACTCTAGAGTGTGGTATAAGGCGTTCCCTGACGGGGAGCTCTACCTGAGACTTCCGAGCCAGGTCAGCGAGCCCATCATCCTCGTGCTGACGACGTACCCGGAGCAGAACCGCTCACTCATGGAATTGCTCTTCGCTGTTGAGTACTTCAGCTTTAAGGGCTTTAAGGAATTACACGTCGTAGCGCCGTACCTAGCTTACAGCAGGCAAGACAAGGAGTTCCTTGAGGGTGAGGTGGTCAGCGGCAGAGCCCTCCTGAGAATACTTACAGATCTAGGTGTGCGGAAGTTATTCGTAGTGGATATACATAGCGATAGGTTAAAGGAGGAGTTCAGCGACTTAGTAGTTAACGTAGCCCCGGCCAGGACGTTCGCTGATTACGTTAGGAAGACTGTGAAACCTCCTTACATTCTTCTAGCACCCGACGTGGGAGCCTCTAAGAGGGTTGAGACCATAGCTAAGCTACTTGAATGCAATCACGTAGTCGTGAGTAAGTTCAGGGATAGAGTGACTGGGGAGGTGACACACCGGATACCAGAGGAAGTGAACGTGAGGGGGATTAACGTGGTGATAATTGACGACATAATAAGCACGGGTGGCACCGTAGTTAACCTAGTGGAGTACTTAGTCAGGCAGGGTGCTGGCGATGTTTACGTCATCGCGTCCCACGGGCTCTTCGTCGGCGATGCCTTGAAGAGACTGAGTTCTTCAGGCGTCAACAGGGTCGTAGTCTTAAACACGGTTAATTACAGGGTATCAAGCGGTTTAGTGGAGTACCTAGATGTGACAGAAGAGATATTAGAGTCCGTTAGAAACACTTTAGAGAAGTAAGATGCTTCACTACATCTACCTTTCCGGGGAACACAGGGAGCTACCGCTCCTGGAGTTTAGGGCTGTTATGGAGTCGGAGGAAGTAAAACACAGCGTGTTGGCGCAGCTTGATCAAGTGGTGTTGATTGAAAGCGATGAACACCTCTACCAGACCCTCAGGAGGACTGCGTTAGTCAAGTACGCAGGGATCTTGCTAGGAGTCTCTGAAGTCTCTGAAGGGATTCAAGGGGTTAGAAGGGTTCTTAAGGATTCAGATATATGTGCTTACGGAGGATACGACCACGTAAACTTCAGGAGGGTTAAGAGATATGGGGCTCATTTAAGTTATGAGAACCTGATAAACGCTGTTAATGAGCTGTCAAGCTCCCTATGTAGGAGTGAGAGAGGGAAGAAATTGGACGTCATTGTTTCCGAGGGGTGTGTCGTGGTTGGTTTAAGGATGTATGAGAGGGACTTAAGTCCTTACAGGGGGCGGGAACCAGTTGTGAGACCTTTCTACGCACCAGGTGCGATGGCGCCCTCCATGGCTAGGGTCTTCATCAACCTGAGTAGAGCCAGTGTCAAGAGGAAACATAATGTACTCGACCCCTTCTGTGGGGCTGGCGGGTTCCTCCTAGAGGCGTGCTCTATAGGTTTGAGTTACGTCGGCGTGGAGATCAACCACACTTTAAGCGAGGGCGCGTACAGAAACCTGATACATTACGATTGCATCCCTAACGTGGTAAATGGGGACGCATGTAACATTCCCGTCGATAAGGTTGATTCAATAGCTACCGACCCGCCGTACGGGAGGATGAGCAAGCCAGCGCAAAAGGGGCTCGCGGAACTTATGAAATGCTTCCTGGAGGAGAGTTACTGCGTCTTGAAGAGGGGAAGCTACATGACCTTCGCTCAGAGGATAGATATCCCGTTGGATGAGATGATCGAGCAGGTCGGTTTTAAGCTCGTCGAAAGGATCCCTAACTGGGTTCACGGCTCGTTGACGAGGGATATCCTAGTGGTGATGAAGGAGTGAATCCAATCATCATAACCTTCCTGGGTTCTAGAGGACCCTACCCGGGCAGTGATGAATTACCCTCAATACTGGTGAGTTATGGAGGCAGGAACATTCTCCTAGATATCGGGGAGGGAACACAACACAGACTCCTCGAAGTTGGTAAGAGCGTTGCATCCGTTGATGCGGTCTTAATCACTCACATGCACGGAGATCACGTTCTCGGGCTTATCCCGTTCCTTCAGTCAAGGTCTCTTGCAGGGATAACGTCCCCTCTCCTCTTAATAGGTCCAAGGGGGTTGGGTGAGTACCTGAGAGACTCCTTCAGTCACCTCTACTTCGATGCGGGCTACGAGTTAGTAGTGGTTGAGATCATCGAATCTACTGATTGCGATTGGAGAGATGTGGTGGAGCCTCTTAAAGAGGCCTCGAGAACCTCTGCAGAGGGCGTAAAACTACTCAGGATCCCGTGTGATAAGGTAATCGTGAAGAACCCCTTCAAGATGAGATCCTTCTGGGTTAAGCACTCAATACCGACCTTATCCTATCGTCTAGATCTGGCTGAATCAGCAAGTATCTGTTACGCCTCAGACGTGACTTCATCGGAGGAAGTGGTGAAGGCCTGCAGGGGTGTGAGGGTCTTGATACATGACGCAACCTTCGGAAGTGAGTTAAGCGATAAAGCACGTGAGTACATGCATTCAACAGCGCTTCAAGCTGCTGAGACAGCCTTAGAGTGTGGTGCTGAGGTCCTGATGCTGTATCATATGTCGCCTAGATACAAGGAATTGGAGGAATTGCTTAGCGAGGCAAGGAAAGTCTTCAGGAACTCCTACATAGCTGAGAAATTCATGAAGCTCTACTTAGCCCCAAGCAGATAGTCCGAGTGCTAAGGTAGATCTCGAAGTAACTCACGCCCTTTATCAACTTGCTTAACGGCCATCAGTATAGGGCCTATTAAACCTTAGGTGTGGGTCTCTCGCGTGTAGGGCGTCCGCCCGCGGTCTTTGGAGCTAGCCATTCTATGACCTCGTCAATTTTATCGCTCACAATCCTCACCACTACAGGGCCTAACGGTGATTCGCTGTCTAACGTAACTATGTTCGCACGTCCTGCGTAAGCGCTCTGCTTATGTAGCTTAAACTCAACAGCGTTCCCCACCCTGTTATCGATTAACACGCTTCTCACAGTGTCGAGAACTCTCTCCTGCCTGAAGAGTCGATGCAGTCTCGCTAGGGAATCAACCCTCCGGCTCTCGCCAATAACTCTGCTGTATGGGAATCCCTTAACTACTTCAATAGTATCCAGGTCGAAGAGGTTTAAGAGAGCTTTAACTACTTTGTCTTTATCTTCAGTAGGCCTCAGCTCACAAGTCACTGTCAGTAGGAACATCGCTCAGGAACCCCCTAATGAACTCTAAGGCCTCAGCAGTGACTGAATCTATGTCTTTACCTTCATTAGTTATGATGATGTCGGCCATGGCTATGACGTTCCCGAGACCCAGTCTCAGTTCTTTAATATCCCTTTCTAGGAATTCGCGGTAGGACTTAGGGTCGTCAGCTCTTCCCCTGCTAGACAGTCTCCTGAACCTCTCTCTAGGGGATGAGTGGACGGCGATAAGTACTACGCCGCCTCTGCTCTTAAAGGCCTCAACCTCCTCAAGGTTCCTAACACCGTCTATAACGTACAGCTCGTCACCGCTAACTTGACTGAGGATTAACTTAGCCACGGCGTCGGGGCCCATCTCCTCCCTCAACTTATTACCTAACTTAATTAAGTTCTCCATGCTAAGGTCGAGCCCCCTTTTCAACGCCTCCCGCCTCACGAAGTCACCCATATTGAGTAACACAGCTTTAAGGCGTGCTGCGAGTCTCCTAGCGATCTCTGTCTTACCAGCGCCAGGCATCCCGGTTACGCAGATAAACATTCTTATTCCCAAAACATAGGTTAGCTAGCGTTAATAAGGAGGACTTAACCCACGGTGGCCGGCGTCTCGCTACTGAGAGGCGTTAACTTAAAATACACTTTATCCATGATGTTGAAGTACTCATTTATCCTCTCCCTTGACTCAATCATCACAACATAACCCCAGAGCGATATGATAAGCTTCTGTATTTTCTCCTGCGGCGGAGGACCGCTTAACTCCGCCCCCTTCTTGTTAATTACGTAACCCCAAGCTACGAAGTCCTTCTTCTCATCGTACTCGGGCTTCTCTCTACTTAGGAGGTACTCTGCTCTACCGCCTTCTGAGACCGTTAGCAACTCCTTCAGGAGGTCTAACTCGACCTTGCTATCCTGGCACTGAAGAGATAGGAGGACTACACTTGGTATTAACGACTTACGAATTCCAGCGACAACACACTCATCACGTAGTGAACCCTCACTTAACTCCACTTGAAAGCCCCATCAAATAATGGTGTAGGCGCTTTAAAACTCTTACCTTCTGAGGAGCTTGGTTAAAAGTTCCTCCGGTAGTTCCTGCGAGAGCCAGTCAACACCCACGTGACATTCCCTTAACCCCTCAAGGACCTCCACGATCTCGTTAACTATGTCGCTAGTCTCTTTACCGCTTGCGTCGACCTCGCACACCTTGCCTGCGGGGTGCTCGTTCAGGGCGTTGTAAGTACACATCCCCAGCATCTCTGCCTCGACGTTCTCAAGGATCTTCGATTCCCTCCAGCCTCTCTCAGCGAGTTTCCTATGAAGTGACGCGGGATTCAGCCTGAGTACGAAGATGAACCTGACTAAGTAGTCGGGCACTATCTCACCGTAATGACTGTCTATGATTAAATCACCTTCCTTCAACAGTCCAACGAGTCTGTTAATCAACCTATCCTCATCGACTACGTAGGTATCCCTCACGACGTCTCTCTCAATATATAGGCCCTCACTGATAACGAGGTCTGATAGATTTACGTATGTGAGGCCTAACCTACTCGCTAACTCAACAGCCACAGAGGTCTTCCCAACCCCTGGCGTTCCTGAAATCACTATAGCACTACCCAGTCCTCAACCCCTAGAGAGATGAGCGACATGTAAATTAACTTTAACTCAGTCCCCAGCCTTCAATCACCTCTCATCGCTTTCAACCTTCATCACTCGTTAAGCCGCCTGAAGAGGCGGGGGAGTCCTCCAGGAGGTTCTTCAACCCGCCCAGACCACACCCCTCATTCATAGGGTGTCGGGATCTTTTAAGTCCCTGTCTGGAATTACTGGTTAGCTCAGAGTCAACCCTAGTGGTTGACATCACCCCTCATTGCCAAGAAGGTTCGCTCTAAAAACTTAATAAACATTCACACTAACAATCTCTGAAGATGAGTGCACGCTCCGAGGAGGTCTTTAAGCTATCTATCGTTCACCCTACCAAGAACTTTTACTCTGTTTAGAGTTGGCCTCGTCAACTGCTTCCCACACTTAGGGCATTTAGAGCCTATCTTAGTGAAGAGCTCGTCAGGCGTTGGCACTCCGAAGCTATCTTGACCAACGGTCCTGAATATGAAGAGAGTCTCACCACAGGAACTACATCTATACATAATAGGCATGAGCGACCCTATAA
>JAWBLQ010000036.1:0-4866 GCA_038830105.1 Zestosphaera sp.
GGGGGTGGTGATAGAGTCTGCAGGCTCCTCTCCGAGCTACTCACTGACTCAAGAAAGAGGGTCTACGTCGAAGAGGCTGTCAGAATACTTAACAGGATTGTTTACGATAGGAACGGGGTCTACGTCGCCAGGTTCCCGCTAACCCCGGATCGAAGGAATATTTTCATGCTCGATGTCCACGCTCCCGAGGCATTGATTAGTGTAGGTGATGGGATCAAGCTAAACATTAACACGCTTAATCAGGTTAGGCAGTCGCTAGAGGGGGTTGTTAACGAGCTCTTTAGGTCTAGGTCTAAGATAGTTGGGGAGCCCCCCTACGGCTACATGGAGGTGGACAGGCTTGTCAGGTTCGGGGGTGAGGAGAGCAGGAGTTTCGAGAGATTGCTGGTCAGTCTGATTTCAAGCGGACTGAATGAGGAGTTATCTGAGGTCTTGACTCAGGTTTTTTCACCTACAACACGTATGAGGTACGGGTATGGGGTGATCAAATCATGAGCACGCGAGTAGGTCTCACTTACGCGTGGCGGGACGGGAACATATACGTGGTCGTGGCGGGTGAGAGCTATAGACCTGGCATAGGCGATATACTATACGTCAGGGTGAGTGACGGCTATACCTTACTCCAGGTAAGCGGGTTTGAAGGTGAGATACCTGTAGCGACTTCCTCCCTCCTGGCTAGAGAGGGATTCTCTCAGCACACCTTCAGCGTTGAGAAGACCGCTGTCGCTAAGGCCTCCCTGCTCTTCGAGATCAGGGAGGTTAAGTCAGGCAGTGAAGTGAGGAGAGTTGTCGTGAAGCCCAGTCAGCCGCCGCCGTTAGATACCCCCGCCTACCTGCTTAGGGCTGGGGATCCTGAGTCCGAGGAGATAATGAGGGTTCTGAGCGCTGGTATACCTAAGGAGGGGTTAGGAGCTATCCCCGTGGCTTGGCTTAGGGCCGGCATAGCCCCTCTAAAGGAGCTTAGGCAGGAGAAGTACTTCAGGAGTGCGAACTTGAAGCTAAAGCTTCACGACGCCGTGTCTAAACACGTGCTCGTGTCTGGGCAGACCGGCTCAGGCAAGACCACGAGCGTCATGGGTCTCGTCACCCAATGGGGTAGGTTCGGGAACGATTCTATCTCGTGGCTTATCATAGACAGACACGGCGAGTACTCAAGGCCGGACGGCTTCATAGGGCTCCTCAACAAAGCGCTTAGCGTTAACGAGAACTTAAGGAATTCGCCTGTGAGGATATACGTCTACGAGCTTCGAACAGTCTCTGAAGGCCCTCAAGGCGAGAGTGAAGGCCTTAGAGTGGTTCGCAAGATAGGAGGTCTCAACGCCTCGAGCATCAACATGTATGATGTAACTAACACTGCTGGTCTTAGCGATACGAGTGTGAGCGAGCTCAGCGAGATAGCCTCAATACTTGCAGCGTTGTTAAGGGGTGCTTCAGAGGGTCGTGAGGGGCGGGAGGAGATAGGGAGGGGTTTAGGGCCTCAGAGAGGCCGGAGGATCGATAAGGCTTGGGTTAATCTATTCATAGATGAAAACGACGAACCTACTGGCAATCTCCTAGCGCTCATACCGCTCATAACTAGTAACGTGGTTAGGTATGAGGGGGTTGGGGAACGTGAGAAAAAGGGGATCTATAGAGTGTTGGTTAACGCAGGTATCTACGTCAATAGGTTGAGGGACTACAGGAGACTGATTCGAGCTACGCTAGGTTTAAGTGAGAGGCAGAAGTTCGTGGTGACGGGTGGCGGGAAGGGGGTTGGCGTTAGCGTGATAGACGACGGGAACTCAGTATTTAAAGTCTCGCCAGTGCTTAAGAACCCGTTAGCTCTAATAGAGCTGCTCAACGCCCTCGTTAACTCATCAAGTGAGGTCTTCGGCACTAGCCCGGGCTCATACCCGTGGAAGGATGTCGAAGGAGAGAAACCGTCTGAGCTTGCCTCAAACGCTCTGGATCTCGAGGAGATGGTTCAGAAGCTCAACAGCGGTGCTGTGGTCGTGCTTGACGTGTCCAGACTGCCTGTCTCATTAGGCGACATCGTTGCCATGAGCGTTTTAAGAAGACTTTTCGAGGGGAGGATGCAGGCGGGTGTCGATGCGTCTAAGGGGATGCCGGTAGTGGCCGTCGTTTCTGAGGAGGCCCCGCTCTACTTAAGCCCGGAGAAGATCTCAAGCCCCTATAACATATTCGCCAGGCTCGCCAGGGAGGGCAGGAAGTTCGGGATAGGGTTGATTGCCTTGTCTCAGATAGCCACGCAGATAGAGAGGCAGATACTGGCTAACTTCAACACGATCATAGCTCTCCGTACTAAGCACAGAACGGACATAGACTACCTGATCAACATAGGGGTTCCTGCAGAGGCGTTGCCGAGCTTGAGCGATAGAGAGGGCTACCTATATACTCCAGACCTGAATGTGAGTGAACCCATACCTGTTTACATGCCCGCGTATTTCGATTATAGCGAGGAGGTTGAGAAGGACTTCAGGGATTCGATTAAGAGAGAGGAGGTTATGAGCAGGGTTGCCTCCATGTTCCGCGGCGAGGGGGTGAGAGGCGGTGAGGATACTGGGGGTTAGGCTGAAGAACATAAGGAGCTATGTAGACAAGACCATCGTGTTCCCGCGTTCAGGAGTTACAGTCATTTACGGGGACAACGGCTCTGGGAAGACATCAATACTGTTAGGCATTAACTTCGCGCTATTCGGTCAACCTCCCGGGCAAAGAGGGTCGGACCTCGTCGAGGGTTTCATTAATCCGAGGGGGGAGGATCTCCTCAGGGTAGGGAGTCCCTCAGGCGTTGTGAAGGTCTTGCTAGAACATGGAGGTAAGTTATTACTGGTTGAAAGGAGCCTCAAGGGATACAGTGATGAGGGCGGCAGGCTGGCAGTCTACGAGGTAGGCGATCAGGGGCTCAGACTTAAGAGATCCAACGTCTATAGAGCGCTAGATCTCAGGAAGCGGGTTCTCGATGAGTTAGGTCTTCACGAGTCATCTAAGGAAAGCAGGAAGCTATCGATATTTCACAACGTGATTTACGTGCCGCAGTTCAACATATACCAGGTACTGGCTATTGATGAGGCTCAGAGGAGGGAGTTAGTCGATAGGGCTCTAGGGATCGATAAGTACGTTATTACTCTACGAAACATCGAGAAACTCGCTAAGGGTAGGTCATCCACGTTTGGCAGAGAGTTAGATCTGCTGGAGAGAGACATTAACCAGTGTAGAGCCAGGCTGGAGGATAGGAACCCGGATGAGATGAAGGCTGAGATAGGGAGGCTGATGCAAGAACGCAAGGAGTTAGATATGAAGTTAGAGGATGTTGGTAGGCGTAGGGAATCTCTCGAGACCGCGATGAACGATTTACGAGCTAAGATAGATCAGCTTAATCGCGAAGTAGGTGAGTTAGAGATGGAACTTAAAATCCTTAAGGGTAAGGAAAGTGAACTAAGGGATAGGGAGACTGCGTTAGGCGGGGTTTTGAGTAAGTACAATGTGCTGGGTCCTGAGGGGATCGCTGAGTTACTCGTTAACTTTAATGGCCGTAGGGATGAGTTGAAGGGAGAGTTGTCATCTTTAGATGAGGAACTCAGGAGCCTCGACTCAACCATGGATCGGGATGAGGCTGAGTTAGTCAGACTGAGAGAGGATGAGCGCTTGCTCACGACGGAGATAGCGAGACTAGAGGCCGAGGTTAAGAACCTTGAGTCCCGTAAGGTGGATTTACTCAGGAAGCGGGAGGAGACTAGACGAATGGTGGAGCAGGGAGTGTGCCCAACTTGTAGGCAACCAATACCGCATGAACACGGTGCTCTTCTCCTTCAGGAGACAGATCGCGAAGTAGAGGAGGAGGACTTAAAGGAGAAGCTTCTAGTGGAAAGGCTTAATGCTAGTAGGAGGTCCTTAGAGGAGCTGAGCAGCAGAGTTAACGAGTTGAATGCCAGGAGGGAGGAGTTCAAGAAGCTTAGGTCGAGCCTGCTTAACAGGCAACGAGGCCTTCAAGAGGAATTAAGGGCTGTTGAAAACGTGGTTAATGAGTTAATGAGGGCTTCTGAGCTCTATGAGGATATCCTTAAGCTGAGGGCGGAGGTCTCTAGGGAGATTGAAGTACGAGCTAATAAGGAGAGGTTGATTGATGAACGTAAGAGACTTGAGAACGAGTTTATGAGGCTTAACGATCATTTAAGCAAGATACGTGTAGAAGAAGTCGGTCTGCACAGGCAATTAGGTGAGATAGAGCAACAGATAAAGCGTTTAGAGGATGACCTGGCTAACTACTTCAAGGGGTTTGAGGAGTTAAAGAGGTTGGAGAGGCGTAAGGAGGCGTTAAATAGGTTCAGGGGTTTCCTCCTCGAGAGTCTCTACGGGGTGGTTGAATCGATAGAGCGTAGCGTGAGAGTCATGGCATATGAGATCTTCGGGAGTTACTTCCAGGAATACTTCACTAAACTCCTTGAGGATCAGGAAGTCGTTGAGGCCTCGGTGAAAACAGACTTCAGCCCTGTAGTGAAGGTCAGAGTAAGTGGTAGCGAAGCTGAGATAACGCAACCCAGTGGAGCGCAACTGACTGCGTTAGGACTTGCATATAGACTTGCCTTAAATAAGGTTGTTAGAGCGTTAAACGCCGAGCTTAGAGACTCCACGATGATAATGGATGAGCCGACCATCGGATTCAGCCCTGAGAGAGTGGATAAACTCAGGGAGTTGATGAACAGCATAAAAAGCGAGACTGGCGTGAGTCAAGTGATACTTGTAACTCACGATGAGAAACTCATGGAGGCCGGGGACTGCAGAATAAAGCTCTCTATAGACGCTGTAAAGAGCGAAACAACTGTGAACTATGAGGGATGCTTCTTAGGGAGTGATGACGTGGAC
>JAWBLQ010000036.1:4876-12358 GCA_038830105.1 Zestosphaera sp.
AGAGCTACAAGGATTTCATCACAAGGCTTCTTTAAGCAGAGGATTAATCAACTATGTTGAGCTTTAGTTCTCGTCAAGCCTTTGCGTTAACCAAGGAGAGCATTCTATTACAACTGAAGACCTTGACGCGTTATTTTCGACGAGATTTAAAACTATTGATACCGATATGACTAAGTTCATATTCGGTCGTGAGCTTACCAGCGATGAGCTCTTCAATAGGAGTAGGAACTTGACGTGATTGTGAGGAGTTGCAGGGCTAGGTAGCCGCTGGCGTTAATTGGGTATAGGAGGGTAGGGAAGTCATTCCTGCTTAACATAGCTAAGTTAAGGTTGGAACGCAGGTTCGTGGTGTATAGGTTTAGTGTTGAAGGAGGTTACGTCCTTGGAGGACTTTGCTGGGGAGGTTGACTAAGGCTCTAGTGTTAGAAGCTGTTTCTAAGTCTCTTAAGCTGGGGGTTAGGACGTTTTAGAGGAGAGGTTGGGTAGAGCTCTAAACATGTTTCTAGGCTCCGTCAGAGAGCTCGGCATTAGATTAGATAACGTTGAGGTATATGTCAGGGTTTTAACGGCTTCATGGAGGGCTGTTTGACAGGGAAGCGTCTATTAAATTTCTAAGGAGTGGTTTAAGGAGCTTGGGTCTCCTGCGGGGAGGAGGTGTTTAGGAGGTCTACAACATCATGGGGTTTCCACGCGTGGTTAAGTCTCGTCGGGATGAAGCTCTCCGAGGGCATGTGTGACGTGCGGTCCTTCTTAAGAGACCCCACGCTGGAGAGTCTTGTTAGGGCTGATGTCAACGGTCAACTAGGAAAGAGCTCGAGGTATTGAGGCTGATAGCTGGGGGTCATAGAAGGCCTCATGAAGAGGGGTTTAATAGCTAAGGAGGAAACAGGTTACGTGATAATCGGCCCGGTTCTGGAGCACGTTCTCAGGGTGGAGGTGGTTGTCGATCTGACGGGTTCACGACTTAATCACGGGCTTAAGCCAACTCCCTCTTAGTATCCAGGCAAGAGCTAGTGTCCCGGTCACGAAGTTGCTTATCGACATGCCGATCCAGAGTCCCTTCACCCCTATTCCCAAGGGCCCTGGGCCGAAGAGGTAGGCGAGGACATTCCTAAGAACCCATAGTCTGAATAGACTTAAGAACATGACCGGTTTCGTGTGTCCTGATCCACTGGCTATCGAGAACGCTGACCTCAGCATCACGAAGAATATTATCGAGGGCCCCATGTACAGTATGAAGTCGGCGGCATGCTGAATGATCTCAGCGTCTGAAGGGGTGAAGAGCGAGACAATCTCACGTCTTAATAGTACGTAGACGCTTACGCCGGCGGTCGCTACCAAAACACCGTAGAGAACGGTCTTAAGAGCGGTCTCTCTGGCCCTCCCGTACATCTCGGCCCCCAGGCTCTGACCCACTATCGTTGACGTGGCTCCCAGCAGGCTGGCTATGAACACGTCAAGCAGCCCCAGCGGCCTGTCTCCGATGCCCCATGAGGCTAATGCAACGCTACCCATCATGCTTATGATCGCTGTTAAGAGGGTGAAGCCTCCTGCCTCGCCAATCGACGAGATAGAGAGCGGTAGCCCTATCTTAACTAACTTTTGAAGTAACTGTGTCTGCGGCTTCAGGTGGGTTAACTTGAGTTTCTCTCCTTTAATCCCTCTCGTTAGGATGCGTAGGGCTAGTAAGGTTGCGAGCGCGTCGCTCAGGAGCGTCGCTATAGCCGCTCCAGCGATCTCAAGTGGTTGTATGGGGCCTAAGCCGAAGATGAGTACGGGGTCTAGGACGACGTTAAGAAGCACTCCGAATACTCTAATCTTCATAGGAGTCATAGTGTCTCCCACGGCACTGAATATGGATACTGTAGCATCCATTAAACCAAAGATCACGAAGCCCAGAGCGAATATCCTTCCGTAGGTCACAGCACCGGGTATGACTTCCTGCGGAACTCCTATGAGTTGCATGATGTAGGGTATCGTCACGTAAGCTACTATGCTAACCGGCAACCCAGCTAAGAAGACCGTTAAGAACACCTGGCCAGCAGCTCTCATAGACGACTCGTAATCCTTAGCACCCCAATACTGAGACACTAGAGAAATACCTGCCTGAAGGATCCCCACCAGGCCAGCGACTATCAGGAAAACCACAGGCCAGGTTGCGTTGACCGCCGCCAGAGCTTCCCTCCCAAGTCTCCCAAGCCAGAACATATCCGTTATATTATAGATTACCTGAAGCACCTGCATGACCCCTATGGGGAGGCCCAACTTAATCATAACCTTAACGACAGACTCCCTTAAAACCCAGTCTTTGCTGTCCACCTAGCCTACACCTAAGAATCTCTCTTAAATCCATCACCTAATAAGCAGTAGAGTCTAATTCGTAGCTGTTTCAGTTTTCATAGCAGTTGATGTCAGCAGTCTTAGACCTTTCAATACTATAGATACGCACGAGCTGTGTACCCGTCTTACCCGTATCTCTTATTATAATATCCTCATGCCCGCCGGAGGTACCAGTGCCTCTAGTATCTACGAGTATAATATATCATGCTATTTCTCCATAGCGTGAATAGCTCTGTGAACTAATAGTCGCTTCTTTGCAAATCCCGATGTTCTCTATTGGCAGAAGAATTTACAGCGAACCTCTTTTTAATTACAAAGAGTCTTCGAACGCAACTGCTCGAACCTCGTAGTGCTTCATAGCAGTATCTATGATGCTGAACAGTGCCTTCAACTTCCCTTCCCTAGTTTTAGTATCTGGAGGACATCAATAACTCTGCTTAAGTCTACTGCCACTTCCTTTAAACCGGGCTGAATATTTAAGTATCGAGGGTGTTACTTAGTATCGGGGGTGTTACTTGGCGTTATTCGATCCTAGACCTAAGGATCGTAGGGGTGATTTGTTTGATCGTGAAGAGGAAGTTGAAGAGCTTAAGAAATCCGTCAAGCTACCTTTAACGCTCCTCCTCGGTGTTAGGAGGGTTGGGAAGACATCTGTTTTGAGAGTTGCTTTAAATGAGCTTGGCGCGCCATATATCTACTTAGATCTCAGAGTGCTTGAGGAGGAGGGTTACAGCAAGGTCGCGTTCTACAGGCTCCTCTCGGAGGCGTTTACAAACACTGCCTCTAGGTGGGTTAGGCTGCTCGAATACCTTAAGAGCATTAAGGGGGTTGAGGTCTACGGCACTAGAGTGGAGTTTAACTGGCGTGAGGAGTCCCTTACTATAACCAGGATACTTAACAGGCTAAATCAGTTTGGGGAAAGAGAGGCTGAGGAGGGCTTTCTCGTGGTTGCGTTCGATGAGGCTCAAGTTCTTAGGAACTTAATCGGCGGTAAGGGTAGGGTGGACTTTAGGAGTGTTCTAGCTTACGTTTACGATAACCTACCTAATTTAAGGTTCGTGCTGACGGGATCTGAAGTAGGGCTCCTCCTGGACTTACTCAAACTGGACGACTCTTCAAGCCCTCTCTACGGCAGGTACGTCAAGACTATGAGAGTTGAGAGATTCGATAGATGGAAGTCCTTTGAATTCCTTAAGAGAGGATTCAACGAGGCAGGCGTAGGGCTCAGCGACGACGTGCTTGAAGCGATAGTCAGTAAGGTTGACGGGATCGTGGGGTGGCTTACGTACTTCGGGTGCTTAAGCGTTGAGTCAGGCAGTCCCTCTGTGGAGGCAGTGAACGACGTCAACGAGAAGGCGTTGAGACTTGTTGAGGATGAGTTAAGGGGGTTATTCAAGAGATCAAGGTACTACATGCACGTGCTTAAGGCAATATCCTTAGGAATGAGTACGTGGTCAAGTATTAAGAAAGCTGTGGAGGCATGGCTCGGCAGACCGCTTCAGAACGCGCAATTCACAAGACTCCTCGAGACGCTCGTGAAACTAAGCATAGTAGAGAAAGCAGACAATGAATATAAGGTGCTGGATCCGATGATAGCCGAGTACTGCAGGAGAATCTAACCAACTCAAATTCAATGATGTTCTCTAGAATATTTCTTCATTAAGGCCCTCTAGGGAGTTCCTTCAGGTATGATGCGGATTTATTCTCATGAGTGAATGAAATCGAACAAGAGCGGGGTTGAGTAGAGGAATTACACTATAACACCGAGACAGAATATAGAAATACGTACCTCACGAGTTCGAAGAACTTGAGCGGAGATCCTTAAAGCACTTGATGATTAAGTAAGGCACATCAACTCAGACGATGTAGCAAGTACTAGGGGGACGGGAAGGAAGTAGATATACTATGCGTTGAGGATAGCAAGTCACTTGCTGTGGAAGTTAAGTGGAACCACCCATGGAAGGTTACTCTCCGAAACCAGCAACGTTCGCACGTTAAGGACGGTTAAATGTGTTAGGTAGTTTTAATATTAATGGCGTCTCTTATTCGAGGCTGTAAGTATGAGTTCAGGTAGGACTCGACTTATAGTCTTTGTTATAGTTTGCCTTATTCTCACCGTTGGATTGGTTGGCTCTGTAATATATTACGGCGCGATTATTAATGAGAAAGAGTCTGCTATAAGTTCATTAAAGAGTCAAGTAAGTACGTTGGAGTTAGAGAAAACAACGCTGTTTAATCAAGCAAGTGAGAAAGACGAGACTATAGAGTCGCTAAATAGTCAGGTAACTCAACTGCGGGAATGGTTAGAAGGCAACAAAACACTACTTCAGCAAGCACTGGCTACGATATCTTCCCTACAGACTCAAGTTAATCAGTTACGATCACAGATGGATCAGCTTCAAAAGAATTACACATCGTTAAGGGGGGAATACGATGAGTTGTTGGAACGGTTTGAACCTTTAGAGGAAGCTAGGCGAATCCTTAAGGACTTTGCGGATTACGTCTCAACAAGCGATCTCTTCAACTATGTAAGGGGGACTTATCAGAAAGCCCTAGGAAGTGATGCCCTATACCTGCTTTGGTATAGCCCTCAGACACCATACAATATTAGCCTGGGTCACTTTACATACGTAATTGAGACCCCATTATACACAGGTGAAATAGTCGTTGATTGGAATATAACGGGCTCGAACTACTATGTAATGGTCATGGAAGTTAATGAGCTCTTACACTTCTATAGCGACAAACAATACCACGTGATCAACAGCAGTTTTGGGGACGTGAAGAAGCCTTTGCATATTAGTGCAGACACAGGTCAAATGCTTGCCTTTGTGATATGGAATAGCAAGTCAAGCAACGTGAGAGTGTATGACTGGCGTATATATGAAAAAGTAGGTGTTCACACTCCAGAGGACTTGAGGAAAGTGTATGCTGTGCATTACTACATTGCTACTAACGTCCCGTACGTCTACGACGTAGAAGAGGAAGTTAAGCCGCCGCTGAGGACGCTGAGCGAGGGCGGTGACTGTGAAGATAAAGCCATCTTAGCTGCTTCAACGTTATTGTCTTTAGGATATAGTCCTGATAGAGTGGCGTTAGCCTTGATTGATACGAACGGGGATGGTATAGGGGATCATGCAGTAAGTTTAGCGCAACTCCCACCAGACTACGACATAAGCTACTTAGCATATGACTTAGCTAGGTTGACAATACTATTTACGAGTAAAGACCCGTATGAGGGTCTCCCGCCGAATATAATGCTAGTACCTGCAAACATCGTAAATAGGAGTGCTGGGAAAGGGTACTTCATAGCGATAGACCCGCCAGACCTCACTAAAGGAGAGATCATAGAACAAGGCCTCATCCCTGGGAACATCAACTTCAGCAATTACAACATTCTCTATGCTGAAACTATAGAGAGTCTCTTGACAAAATAATAGTTCTTGTTTTCAAAACTCATTACTTACTCACTAGGTAGTCTTACCTTCCACCGTAGAGGTAGAACTTCACTATCCTACTAGGCGGGCTTTTAACCTTACTGCTTTCGTAATCAACCTACGTCAAGTGAAGCTAAGGCAGTGCTTTACTTAAATCAGCGTCTCTATTTAGAGAGATATGGGAAACCTCCACTATTACGTGTGTAAAAGGCAATGTTTTCAGTAATGTCATTACTATGAAACCTCCTACTAGACCTAACTTCCTCAACACATTATTAATGATGGATTTCTTTAATCTGGTTGAAAGCGAGAAGAAGAGATGAGGCATTCTCAAACTACTGCAATCAATGAGAACTGTGATTCCTATTTAAGACATAGTCCTCCGATTCTCAAGTGTGTTGCAGGAGGTTTTTCACGATTACGAGGTCCTAGAATCCTTGGTTGGTGGTGGGCCCGCGGGGACTCGAACCCCGGACCTCCGCCGTGTCAGGGCGGCGTCCTAACCAGGCTAGACGACGGGCCCCCTCAATAGATTCGTCGCTGACTTTTAAATCTTTCACCACGTCCAGCAGGTCCTTAGCAGTTAGCTTCATCAGTAACCTCTCGAGGACTTCATCGCTCACCCTGCGCTTCCTATTCTTGATCATGTTACCCATAGTGGGGGTTATGCCTAGCTCACCGTACCTCACACCCTTAACCTTAGTAGCGTACATAAAGAGAACCCACCTAACATCATCAGAAACCCCGAAACCCAAACCCTACAACCCCACACGATATGTTATAGTTTAACGCATAAAAACACTGCGTAACTGTTATATGATGTCAGATCAAAAGTTTGGATTTCAGGGTGTAGAGGAGGTCAGGCCATAGAGACGCTTCTGAAGAGGTAATGCCTCGCCTGAGGTCCTTCCCTTCAGGTAGGACAACGCCGATCTTCTGTGACTCATAGCCTCTAACTCGCTGGGATTAACGAACACCATTACCACGCCCTCAACAACGTAGCCCCTAAGATCTGCAAGTCTATCTCGAAAATCCTTCTCAATTCACCTATAGTCACAACGAGTCTTTCAGGATCCTTTAGGTATGGGAACTATTCTTCATATACGAATTCTATTAGTTCATTGCAGGTGTTTTAAAACCAGGTCACCTGTTTCCCAAGCAGTGAGAGCAACTTAGTTTTAAGTTTTAGCGATTTCATCGATAATGTCTTTTAAATCGATAAACTCGTCTGCCGCTTCTATAAGCTCTGTCGAGGTGACTACCTTGCCTTTCCCAAAATCCCAATACGCGATCACTTGGGTTCTAACCCCCTTCATACCTATTCTCTCTATCACCTTAGTAAAGTCACCATCTCCTGAGATGAGGACTATTTTATCAACTTTATCAGCTAAATCGAACATGTCTATAGCTATATCAACATCGAGATTAGCCTTCTCCTCACGCTCTCCTTTCTCGTTTATAAACGTCTTAACAGGCTTAGTTACTACTTTGAAGCCGTTTCTCTTAAGCCATGTGATGAAGCGTTTTTGTTTAACTGCCTCTTCCTCCGGTGTTATCTTCTCGCCAATGTAATAGAATACTCGAAGAACGAAGGCATTTCTTGTGAAGTAATTAAGAAGTTTTCGAAAATCAACCTCCTTCCCTAAATAATCTTTAGTGACTCTAGCTAGGTTCCACCCGTCGATGAACACTGCGATCTTCTCGA
>JAWBLQ010000037.1:0-3445 GCA_038830105.1 Zestosphaera sp.
AGTGTCAGGGAGTTACTGATTAGATACGTGGGGTTCGTTAGAACCCCTACCATATATGCAGGCAGGTTGGAGGCGGTGAAGGGCCTCAGACCATCGCGTGAGGGGGGTGTGGGCGGTGAGGTAAGTAGTGGGACTACCGGGACCGGCGCTCCGGGTGTGAGTGAGGGAGTCAGCGGCAGTGTTGCTGGTGAGGGTAGCTTAGGCGGTGGTGAGGGGGCTGGTGTCGAGGTCGTGTCTCAGTACGGCGAGGTAGTTAGGTACAGGTTCAGATGGGTGGTCCCCGCCAGGATCCTTGAGTTCATTACGCGTCAAGCGGCCGGAACCGTTGCAGGTGATTACGCTGGTGTTAGGGAGTACTGCCCCGGTGACCACCCGAAGAGTATTCACTGGAAGAAGAGCCTCAGCGTCGGTGAGTTGGTCGTCAAAATATTTGCTGGTGAGGGGGAGGGTGGCGGCGGTAAGTCAAGTCTAGTCATCGCTGACTGGGACGCATCGAACCCGCTAGAACTCGATAACTTAATACAGGCAACCTATAGCGCCCTCCTGACGGGGGGCCCCGTAAAGATGCTCTACCTGAGACTCCCTAACGGGAAGATATACCTAGTTAAAGGTGACTTAATAGATGTTCTAAGTGCTTTAGACTTCGTAATGAGTAGCGAGGATGTTGAGGCAAGGTTCAACTACGATAGTTGGGTTAGGGAGCAAGCACGGAGTATGACCGAAGAACTTAAAGACTCTGTAGAACCGTTGAAATCCCTCGATCTCTATTACAGAGCCTTGGCCGAGTCTGTGACAGAGGAGTTAGAGAGACAGGGGGTGCCAAAGGACTCGAGCTTCTTCATAATACACCCCCGCGCGTACACCATCAAATACACGTACTTGGCTCAGAAGCTGAGGGCGAGGGGACACATAGCAACGTACATCACTAAGGTGCTTCAGCCCAATGAAGTAGCTATGAGATTAAGGGACTCAATATCTTCTCTTCATTAAATCATTAAGACTCAATTATTACTCATGAACCCGTGCGGATCTCTATCAATAGAGTTTCAACTAGTTAAGGAATCCCTCTTGTTCTGAAAGACTGGACCTCCTCTCGAGGACAGTCGGGGTAATCAGGAATTCCCTTAGCTTCTTACGTGCTTTCTTCCTCGCGTGCTCCGCTGGCTCAGGGCTAACCCACATACTTAGGGTCGAGGTTAACAGACCCTCATCGCCTACTTTATTACCTCCAACAACCACTGTAGAGTTTATAAACACGATCCCCACAATAAATGAGAGGCTTTCAGACGTAAAACCCTACCTAACGAAAGACTATTTACACTAGCTGACTTTTCTAGACGTCCTCGAACATCGAATAAAACATTACGTCTGAGGATCTTGTTCTTTTATAGTACGTGGAGTTCTTATTCGTGCCTGAGCGTTAACTTCAATGCGCTCGCTGACAGCCTAAGCTCTGTCAGAAAGTCCAAGTTCTTGAGAGATCTAGTCCTAGGTATTTTATTAACTCACGATTTTCCCCAGTAGCTCTAGGTAGTCTGCTACTCCCTCCTCTTTCGACCTATCAGTGAGGTAGCTCAGATCTATTCTGTCTCTCCATGTAATGTAAAGCCAGAGAGCCTTATCTCTGTCCTCCGTTGCGTTCCAGTACTTCCAGCCGGCTAGGTACGTGACTACCAGTTCTTCAACAGGCTCGACGTACACGCAGAGACTCTCTACAAATAGTTTTGTTAGTGGCGCTTTCTTTCTGTACACTAAGGAAACTATGTCTATTGACTTCAGCTGAAGGACCTCGTACCTTGGCAGGTACCCCCGACCGATCCTTTCTGAGAACTTAATGAGGAAGTTTTCAACAAGCCTAACCGCATCCGCCCCCTCCACGATTATATCTACGTCCATGGTCCTGTAGACTCTCCCCGTATAGACCTCAACGGCAAATCCGCCAGTTATGATGATCCTGCCAAGACCCCTTTCCTCAAGCTCTTTGTTTAACCACGACAGGAAGTAGAGGTACCTCTTAGTCTCCTCAGGGATCTCGAGAAGTCTAGACAGGACGCTCTTCACAAATAAGTCGTAGAGATTTTCTACAAGGAGACCTATGTCTTCAGCGCCAGCACCCTCCTCCATCCCTGCCATTCAACCACCTCTAAATATAAACTACTGAGCTCCTTTGCGAGACTCGCTAGCCTCAGCGATGCATCTAAGTCCCTCCTAGTAGTTCTAAATCTCTCTCTAGACAGGTACACAATCTTGAACGCATCCCTGACCTTCTCAATACGGACGCTCAACCTTCCACCTTTACTTGCTATGTAACTCAGTATTTTATAAATGCCTTAAGACGCCACATGACCAGGAATTAATACGTAATAATTGACGGAAACTAGGTAGCAGAGAAATTCGTTAGCCCCTTATGTAGTTGTTTCAGGTTTCGCATAAAGCTCAACATAATTTCTTCTTATCCTTGAGTATCTCTATATAATGGATTATTTTTCTCCTTAAGGTAAGACCAGGAGGTCTAACGAGAAACTTTTCTTCCTCAACAACCTAAGTCTCTCAGCAAACTCAAGCACTTCTACATCCTCATCCACGACCGCGACGAGATCGAAATCACTGGATCTCATGTTATTTCCCCTCGCTCGGGAGCCCGCTAGGTACAGCTCCTTCACCAGTCCGCTCTTACACACTTCACTTACATACTCCTCGAAAGCCTCCTGCCATTCAGCTACACGTCTACTGAACTCTCTAATTACGTGCACTCTCCTACCTTCAGGGGTCAGCAACTCTCATCACCCACTCAATCACCACTTTAGCTGATTTCAAGCATCTCTCTGCCCTGTCTCTAGCGTATCTCACAGCATGTTTTCTTAGATAGTGGGATAACGTGTAGTGTAGGGTTAAGAGTTCTGAAGAGATCCTGACGTCCTCACTCATGTTGAAGCCAGCCACAGCCAGAGTGTCAAGCAATTCCGTTAGGTCATGGGTGTAAGGATGTAGTCCGGTTATAGATACTAGGAGTGATTTCAAGTAAAGCTCCGTTACCTGATGAGATTCAAAACACGTCAACCAGAAATGCTCGCCTGTTAAATGCTTCTCAGCATCGTCAAGAAAGACGTCAGCCCTCTCAACCCACTCTATGGAGTGCTTAAACCCCTCAACAAACACGCCTCATTAAAATAGCTCCCACGCGATTTAAAGATTAGCGCATGCTTATAATAACTGATACCGCAGGCCGATCTCGACTCGTCTTTATCCTAACCTAAGAATACCGGTGAGTTTTGTTATGAACTTATCCATGGTTAACCCTTCAATTCTTTCTAGAGACTTGCCTGAGTAATATCCCCACGATTTCCTATTAATCATTACATCGACTATATTCTCTACAGCATCATCAACGTTTTCGTAACCCAACCCATACCCTCCATGTCTTGTTAAATCGCTCCACGCCCCA
>JAWBLQ010000037.1:3455-12306 GCA_038830105.1 Zestosphaera sp.
TGTGCACTATTACGGGAAGGCCTCTTGCCATGGCCTCAGCAACTACTATTCCCCAATGCTCATTCATCGTCGCGTGAAGGAACGCTTTAGACGAATCCATGGTCCTCACTATGTCCTTCCTTGGAGCGTCAGGAACCAGATAAACGTCTGCGTCTACGCTCAGGTCTGTAGATGCTTTGAAGCCTGAGGACTCAGCTAACTTGATCAGTCTATGAAGGTAATTCATGGAAGTCCTTGTACTAGCCCCTCCGAACACGTACACTCTAACACCTCCTAGCTCACGCCTTAATGCAGGTAGTAATTCAGTAATTACCCAATGATACCTCTTCTCCTCGCTAAACCTACCGACCATTACAATAGAATCTCCTCTAGCTTCGAAAGGGTTTACTTCCTCCTGCTTAACTATCCGTACGGCTGGAGGCAAGGGCGGGTTCAGAACTTCAGGCGTCTCACCGTAGACCTCCTTAGCGAGGCTGGCGGTCCATGAGGAATTTGTTAAGACTGCTGACGCAACATCGAACGGGTTCTCTCTAATGTAGTATTTAAGTAACCACGTGTAGAGCCTCCAGTAGATGTTTAGAGGGAACCTACTGTACCTCTCTAAAATGTATGGATCCTCACCGTAATAAAGCCCGCTCCCCTTGTACGCCGGGTTGATTGAAACCTCTAATGGGAAGTGAATATATTCAATCAGCTTAACCCGCTTCGTAATAGCGTCTTTAATTAAAGGCTTGTAAGTAGACTCGTCAGTGAATACTAACTCTGTCGCGTACCTATGAAGCACCTCCCTACCAACATACCCAACCAGTAGCCTCAAGTATAACCCGAAAGCTCTTAACTCAATCCCTGTCGAGTGTCTTGCGTATTTACTTAGGTCAATACCATACCACTCAGGATACTTCTCAACATGAATAGATACAGGCGACGCAAGCAATGGATTTAAACCCACGGACTCGAACGCGTATGCCGCTGAAGCACATACAAGTTGACCTCCTCCAGCTCTATTCCAGTAATGATGCAACACCACTGCATGTTTACTCAAGTCCATCACTAAGTAGGTTCTGTCGAAAAGAGTTAAAAGTCATGAAACCTGGGTCCTTAGTAATGCCGGACGTTAAAACCTATATAACAGCCCGTACAACGTGGCCAGTAGTCTCGGCAGGGTTTTCCTCCTCATGATGATGAGGAGCGCTAGCGCGTATCTCAAACGTGAAAGACTCGCGCTAAGCTCCCTCAACCTCCAGAACATCGCTACTCGATCGTAGTGGGTCCAGAACTCATCCCAGAAACCCTTCCTTTTAGTTAGGGAATCACCATGTTCTATGTGCCATACTAGCGGCGAGACCTCCTCGTCTAGCACTTTGTACGTCTTGAAACCCTTCGTTACGCACCAATAGGCTAGCAATTTCTCGAACCAGAATCCTTTTCTACTCTTCTTGTAGAGGTTCGAAAGTGGTAGATCCCTTATAGCCTGAGCCTTAAAACCCATATTCACGCCGGAAAACATTATAGAAAGATCCATACAATCGTTGCACGACCTACTACCTGTTAAGCTCGACGTAGATATCCAACCGCAATACTTCCTGAGCTCAGGCAGGGGACGCCTATGAGGCCCGCCCTTAGTTATTTCCTTGGCATAAAACGCCGTCCTCGTCTTGATAGGATTCCCGTTCTCCAGGATGGACTTGTAAACTAAGCCTGTGAAGCCAGCTGCGTCCGCTATCTCATTGAAAAGCCTTTCATATCTTAACACCCATTCCTCATGCGCTATCGCGTCATCATCTAAAAACAGTATCACGTCCCCTACCGCGTTTAGGTAGCCTAATTCATATGCGTCTGTTACATTACCGCTTGAGTTCTGGTATATTATCCTTAACGGTAATTTCCCCACGAACTTTGAGAGCACTTCCACGCTTTTATCATTGCAGGGCTTTAAAACAACCAAGACCTCATCAGGCAGTCTCTCCTGATACGTTAAGCTCTCAAGACAGTGATGCAGAGCCCAATCCCTGCAGTACGTGACTATCACGACGGAAATCCTCACGTTCAACCCCTTAAGAATCTATGAAGTCTTAAAACTTAAGAACGACGTCCACAGTACATTATGTCATGGCTATACTTTAGGTTTGGTAAGGTATTAACAACTCCTCATCATTTAATGTGTGACCGAGAATATGAGTTTTGCTTCGCATTCTTTATTTGAGTAAAGCTCGTGATCCTGAGTTCCTCTCTACATAGGGACGGCGTGCCTGAAACTCGGATACGGAGATGAACCAACCGACAGATGAGATCAGAGGGCGTGAATAGAGGTGTGTCCTTAAACGTGTAAAGTCTTATTCAACGTGGTTAAAGAGCAAGACTTCCTCAGAGAGGGGTCGTTTGATTAGCAGCTCAGGAAATCCCTACTCAGCGTTATCTGTTTTCCTTCCCAAGCTCTCAGGAGGCCTTCCTTCTCCAGTATCCTTAGTGTGTCCTGGAGGTATGGTTGCGACGGTTTCACTCCGTACCATTCCCTGAACTTCCTCTCAACCTCCTCTATACCCCACTCAGTCTTGCAGCTCTCTCTGGACTCCTCCTGGAGCATTACCCTCACGAACTGGATGTAGTCGTTCAGCCTGCTCCACGGGAATTGGAACCACACGAAACGTCCAGGCTCTATGAAGTAGTAATCAGGCCTAGTGCTTGGGTCTGGGGCTTTCCACACGAGGGCAGCCGTCCTCACGACGCCGGGGTTCCACCCCCTCGTTATCACGTCCTTAGCTATCCTCAGGTGCATCCCCGTCGCCACTATCTCTTCAACGAGAAGAGTGTCCCTACCCCTCAAGTCAACCGTGTAGTCGAACACCACGCTAGCTCTAAGCCCGCTGACAACTCTGCCGATCCCTTTATCCGTTGATTCACCGGTCCTAGCGGCCCTCGCGAAGACCCTCACTAAATCAGCGAGGTAGCTTTCACCAGGCTTCCTAACGGTCTCAACCCACCTCACCTGAAGAGAAACAAGGTCTTCAACCCTGAGGTAGTCGCAGAGAAGCCTGGAGACTACGTAACCACCCCTGCCGACAGCGACTATGACTTCCGGGGACCAGCCGGAGGACTCAATCCTCCTCGCTAGCCTCCGACTCCACTCAGCCACCTCACCCCAATCAACGAATTTCGTTGGGTAGAGCACGGTGATCACCTCTAGAGATACCATGCCTTGATTTAAATATTCATCCGTCCTCCCCTGTGGGAGTTCATCTCTTATATACCTGAATAGAAGCGGCTTGGGTCGGCGAGGCATGCAGGTGTTCAGCGGTGCGTCATGAACCATGAACTATGTCTTCACACGATAACGGCTTTACCAACGCCCAGGCATTAATTTATTTGAGGTTACGACTTCAATGTGGGGTTAGTACTGGTGCTTGCACTCGTCTACTACAGCAAGACGGGCAAGACCAAGGAGCTAGTTGACTTCATCTCCAGGCGGCTTAGAGGTTTAGGTATTGCTACGGATGTCTTCATGGTCAAGCCGGCTAGGGATTACTATGATAAACTCCTTCACCTCAACCCGAGGATATTATACGAGTCCCTCTCTAGTAAGGTCGTGTCGATAGTGGGTGATGAGGGTTTTGAGCCGAGTAGGTATGGGGTAGTGGTGATCGCCACCCCGATATGGTGGGGGGTTGCGGCCCCGCCCATATATTCCTTCGTAATTAAGTACGCTAACGCTGTGAAATCGCCTGTGTACTGCATTGCGACAGCGGATCTACGGGTCGACTACGCGGTTAAGCTCAGGGGGGTTCTCGAGTCACAGGGGTTTAGGGTGAGGGAGTGTGTAACGGTGAGGAGTCTTAAAGAGGACGCTGACAGGGTAAACCTCCTCATTAACGGCGTTGCAAGTGAAGTGGCTAGCCTCGCTCGCTGAGAGGTTTACAGAGACCTACGCCTCTTTAAAGTCAGGGTGAACAGATCTCAGTGATTAGCTTAACCCTTATAAGTTATTCTCATTAGAGATTTTAGGCGGGAAAATGGACGAGGTAGTAAGTGTTGAGAAGTTTAAGGCGTTGTCACCTTCCGAGTTCTTTTACCGGAACAAGGAGATCGCAGGCTTCAGCAATCCTGCAAGGGCTCTCTACCAGACTGTGAGGGAGCTGGTCGAGAATGCTCTTGACGCTACGGACACGCATTACATATTGCCTGACGTTAAGGTGATAATCAGGTCCGAGGGTGCTGGAGGGGGTACTAGCGTCGTTGCTGACGAGTCTGAGAGCTATGAGGGGGTTCTCTACAGCGTGCAGGTTGAGGATAATGGGATTGGCCTGCCGCCGCAACACGTCCCCAGGGCTTTCGGGCAGTTGCTGTACAGCTCTAAGTATGTCTTAAGGCAGTCGCGCGGCATGTTCGGTTTAGGGGCTAAGATGGCTATACTCTACGGGCAGATAACTACTGGGAGACCTGCGGAGGTGATTACCTCACAGATACTGACTAAGAAGATCTACTACTTTAAGGTGAGCATAGATATAGCGAGTAACTCCCCGATTATCCATGAGTACTCGATCCTAGCTAAGAATAGTGATTGGCATGGAACCACCGTGCGGGTCTACCTGATCGGGGACTGGCAGAGGTCTAAGCAGAAGATACACGACTACATAAGGAGAACCGCCATAATAGCTCCATACGCCAATATCTACTTCGAGGATCCTGAGGGGAACATCGTCATGTTCAGGAGGTCGACTGAGGAGATGCCTGTACCGCCCCGTGAAGTCAAGCCACATCCTTACGGGGTCGATGTTGAGTTGCTTAAGAGGATGCTCTCAGACACCACGGCTAAGACTCTTAAGGACTTCCTGGTTAATGAGTTCCAGAACGTCGGGGAGTTGACGGCGCTGAAGATAATAGAGGGTGCTGGGCTGAAGCCCGACCTCAAGCCCTCGGAGTTAGGGCTGAACGACGTAAACGAGCTCATCAAGAGCATTAAAGCCACCAAGATTAAAGCGCCTTCGGGTAAACATCTCTCCTTTCTAGGCGAGAAGCTGATAGAGCTTGGTTTAAGGGAGACTCTGAAACCAGAGTTCGCGGCGGCAACGACCAGGGGCGCCAGTGTTTATGGCGGTCACGCATTCGTGGTTGAGGCCGGGATAGCTTACGGGGGCAAGATATCGCCGTCGGATAAGCCGATCCTGCTTAGGTACGCTAATAAGATACCGTTGCTCTATGACGAATCAGCCGACGTCATCTACGATATAGTAGACCCTAAGAAATTCGACTGGAGTAGGTACGGCGTTCCCTCGCAGTCACCGTTAGCTGTCTTAGTACACATATGCAGTACTAAAGTACCCTATAGAGGGGTGGGTAAGGAAGCCGTCGCCGACGTCCCTGAGGTTGAGAGAGAAATAAGGATCGCGGTAAGGGAGGTGGCCAGGAAGCTTAAGGCTTACTTATCCAGGAAGGCTAAGGAGTTTGAGGAGGTTGAGAGAGCGGTAACCATAGCCAAGTACATACCCGACGTTTCCCACTCGCTCTTTAAGCTGTCTGACGGTAGGGTGAAGCGTGAGGTGCTTGAGGGGGTGTTGCTACAACTACTTAATAAGAGACTCTCTATGTTCAAGATTAAGTCACTTAAGGACGTTGTCATTGAGGTGAGTTAGAAGTGAGCCGTGACGCACTCCTCACGTCGAAAGATGTTGAAGCCCGTGGCAGGGCGATGGAGGTGTTGAGGAGTAAGTTTAGCGCTTTAGTGGATGACGTGATGGCTGGCAGGGTGCCGACGCTAGTCATAAGGAAGAGGACGCTGACGAACACATTATACGACGACGTCAACGGGCTCCTGAAGCTGGGTGAGGGAACTCTTAAGAGGAGCTTCCTAAACGTTAATGAAGCCAAGAAGTTCATGCAGACCCTCCTCATGGCTGGGATAATATATGAGGCGCTTAAGAACAACGAGTACCCGACCATAAGAGACCTCTACTACAGAGGTAAACACACGATTAAGTACCGTGACCTAGTCTCGCGCAAGACCGGGGAGGAGAACAGTTGGGAGGAGCAGAAGGAATCCGACTCCGTGATACGTGACTTGGAAGTGTTTATAGACATGCTTAGAGAGGATATGTTAATACTGAGCAAGGAGAAAGGCAAGATCGTCGGTAACATGAAGATAAAATCAGGGGGTGACGTCATAGACTTAAGTAAGATGGGGCACGGCGCCTACTCCATAGAGCCGACGCCGGACCTAATAGAGTTCCTCGACTACGACGCTGAGTACGTCTTGGTGATCGAGAAAGACGCTGTCTTCCAGCAACTGCACAGGATAGGCTACTGGAAAACGAACAGAGTTCTACTTGTGACGAGTGCTGGACAGCCGGACAGAGCCACGAGAAGATTTGTAAGGAGGTTGAACGAGGAGCTTGGGCTCCCGGTCTACATACTCAGTGATTGTGACCCTTACGGGTGGTATATCTACAGCGTGTTTAAGGTTGGTTCCATAACGCTCTCGTACGAGAGCGAGAGGCTGGCCACACCTAAGGCTAGGTTCTTGGGGGTCATGATGTCCGACATATACGGGTCTCCTAAGCTGAATAAGAAGCCTTACTTGACGGAGAGCGAGAGGAGTAACTACATAATTAAAGCTAGTGAGAGAGACAGGGATAGAGCTAATGAACTCGAAAACTATAAATGGTTCCAGACACCACGCTGGAAGGCAGAGATAGATATTTTTCGGGAGAAACGCTCGAAGCTCGAGATAGAAGCCCTGACTAGTAAGGGACTTAAATTCCTGGCTGACACGTATCTACCAAGCAAGATAGAGGTCGGTGATTGGATTGCTTAACCTACAGGCGAGTGAAGTTCTTGAGGTCTTGATGAGCTTAAACGCTAGGATAGATCAAACAATGCTTAAACACGATAAAGACGTCAAGGAGTACCTGAGGTTCGCCGAGGAATCTGACAGGTATTCATTCAGAGCCTTAGTAGTCCCCTCAACAGTGGTTCAACACATAGCGTCAGTAGTGAAGACCCCCGTAGCAGGTGTAGCCGGCTTCCCGCACGGCTACCACCCGGTGAGCGCTAAAATCAGTGAGATAGAACATGTAGGGAGGGCTGGGGGGAGGGAGGTCGACGTAGTACTTAATTTAATCCAAGTGAAGTCCGGTGACTACGGTAGAGTTGACGAGGAGGTAAGGGAGCTGGTTAAAAACGCGAGGGAGATCGGGTTAGGCATTAAGATAATTGTCGAGACAAGCGCTCTGAGCGATGAAGAATTAAGTAAGGTGTGCGAGATACTACTCAAGCACGGACCTGACTTCATAAAGACTAACACGGGCTTCGGTTCAAGAGGCGTTAGCCCAAGGGATGTGGTGCTGATTAAGAGGCTGGTCGGCAATAAGCTCAAGGTCAAGGCGTCGGGTGGTATAAGGAACTCTGTTGAGGCACTCACTCTGATATTATTAGGGGCTGACGTAGTGGGAACGAGCTCAGGCATCGAGATAATTAAGGATAAGGACAAGGTACTGAGTCTGGCTACGACTACGTCTGGTTAGAAGCTCTAAATATGGACTCTGGAGGCGTGACGTGTTAAATCAGTTAAGGTCACTATGCCTCTGAGTAAGCCCTCACGGCTCATGATTAGAGTAGCTCTAACTCGCTTCTCAAGCATCAGTGAGGCGGCTGCCCCGACAGTGTCCTCAACGCTTAACGCAGGTATTAAAGGCCTCATGATATCCCTTACTGTTACATTCCTCAGCGAGCTCTTAGAGCCCGAGTCCCCTACCACGTTCATCAAGCTGACGAGTGCGTCCAACACCTCATCCAGCGTGACTATACCCACTACCTTCCTCTCCCCACTCACTACCGGGAGTGAGGAGTATCCCTCCTCAACCATCAGCTTCCTAGCTATCAACATCGAGTCGGTGTCCTTAACTGTGACTATGTTTTGAGTCATGACCTCAGCAAGGGCGGCTGAGCTCGTACTCAGGGCTTCAAGTATGTTCCATTTAGTGAGAAGCGCGGTTATTTCATTACCCTCTCTGACCGGCAGACTGCTTATGTTCTTCTCCATCATGATATTGGCTGCCTTGCTGAGAGTGGCCTCCCCCCTAACAGTAATTAACGGCGAGCTCATGACTGAAGACACGTGAAGCACTGAGACAGGGTATCTCCTGACCCTGCTCATCGCGACTTTAGTGACTATATCCTTCTTAGTGACTATACCTTCAGGAGATCTCTCCCGGTAAATCAGAGCTCTATCAACGTTCCTCCTACCCATCTCTTTAACTAGGTTGATGAGCGACTCATTCTTGTTGAACCTTAGGAAGTCTTCAGAGGCGATCTCCCTGACCAGCAACAGGGAGTTCATCCTCACACCTGCCTTAGCGCGTTCAGAATGTCGTGTTTAGTCAACAGCCCAACCAAGACGCCTTTATCATCCACCACCGGGAGAGTCCCTATTCTATTCTTAGTCATCACGTCAGCGGCTATTGAGAGATCCTCCGAGGGCCTCACGGTTATTGGGTTCGGGGACATGACGTCCCCCGCTATGGGGAGTGAATACATCCGGATAACGCTCTCGAAGCCTCTGCCGCTAATACCGCGTTTCTTAACGAATTTCAGTCTGCTACCGCTCAGCAGGTTCTCAATATTCATAAACATGACGTCAGACTTGGTTATGACTCCTACCGGCTTACCACCGTCAACTACTACGACCTTGCCGATGCCGCTCTCGTTCATTAAGTCTATCACGTAGAATATCGAGTGCGATAGCGTGACTGTCGGGGGGCTCTGGTTCATGAAGTCACTCACCTCATACTTACCGTGGTACTTCTCAGCGTAGGCTCTTACGAGATCAGCCCTGGTTATTATCCCTGAGAGTTTCTGCTCC
>JAWBLQ010000038.1:0-3286 GCA_038830105.1 Zestosphaera sp.
CCAGTACTCCGAGTACGGGTCAAGCTCGTTGAGCATTGGGTCGTAACCCATATCCAGAGAGTTAAAAACTGGGTAAAGCCTTAAGTAGGACCCAATCCATGCCGAGATAACTAGAAACGCTAGAGACGTTGCAGTGATTATCTTCCCTTTATTTCTAGAAAGTACGCCTAGATTCAGCCTCATCTAACCACCTACTAATTAGAGTAAATGCCATACTTATATAAGCTTCAGAGAGTCTGAGAAGGTATCACGAACTCTATCCTTACGTCCTCCCATATATTATCCGCTCCTCATTAAACAGCCTTATAGAGAGGCATACCAGAGACGATATCACTAGAATTAATACCGTCAGGTGGAGTAAGGCGTTTTGAGGCATGTTAAGTGCAGTATACTTTATGAAGAGCGATGCGTGAGTGTAGGGGAGCACGTAGAGCGTTGCTTTATAGACATCGCTCAATTGTTCTATATCAACGTAGAGGGAGATGAAGAAAACTATAGAAGCTACACTAATTATCACCATGGAGAAGGCTTGAGCAGCTCTATAACTGCCTGATCTAATGACTACTGGGGTTACTAAAGCGAGGGAGCTTAAGACTGAAAGGTATATCGCTATGAAATGCACTACCATAACACCTGCCGGAATGAGGTGGAAGAGATTAATTCCATAGAACAGTGAGGGTATGTACGCGAAGAGGAGGAGACCTAGAGCGTTTGTAAACCCTGTCAGCAATCCGATTAATGAAGTCGAGACAACCTTACCTACGATTAAAGCATGCCTTGGTATGGGGGTGCTCAGCAACGCCTCTAGGGTTTTCCTCTCCTTCTCACCTATGACTGAATCCGTTATATAAGCCGTCGAGGGAGTGGTAACGAAGATCAGGCTGAACGACAGGAACCTCGCGATATAGACCTTCAGGGCTTCCTCGTAACTTACTGGAGCACCACCAGCGCCTATAACACTGACTCGAGTTTTAATAGGGTTTAAGACAGAGTCTACAGACACATTAACCCCGGCAACACTACCTAATTCAAGCACCTTAAGCGTTGCTAGCATGTAGTTATACCTGTTAACGTAATTCACTACGGTGCTCTCTGCAGCGTCAGCCTTACTAGACCCAAGGCTCTTAATCACCTCAAGGAACGACCCCTCAGTAAAGGATGATATATTGCGTGCGAAACCCTCCCTCACTATAACCACTGCATCGACGTAGTGCGTTCTATCGTGAACCACGTTGAAGCCGCTCCTCTCTAGCTCCTCTCTCATCCCACGTATGAAGTCCGCTGACGTGATATTAACCCCCCACACAGAACCCGTGGACGAGTCATAGTTAATTATCGCAACTACTCCCGGCTGGAGTCCCTGAGCGTAAAGCGAAGTAACGCTCATTAAAGGAAGCATGAATAAAGGCAGGAGCGCGATTGCGGCTAGAGTGCGTACGTCACGTAACATGTCCTTAATCTCTTTCCATATGATCACACGTACTGCGCTCACTCAACCTCACCAGCAAGACTTATGAAGACGTCCTCCAGATTCCTTCCGCCGTACATGCTTATTAAGTCTCTTGGAGCTCCTTGAGCTATTATGAGACCTCGATTTATGAGAGCTACTTCATCGCAGATTTCCTCCACTTCAATCATATTATGGGAGGACATAATCACAGTGACAACGTGGTTCTTAACGTAGTCTCTGAGAATCCTGCGTACGGAGTATGCGGAGAAGACGTCAAGCCCTGATGTAGGTTCATCGAGGATCACAATCTCAGAACCTATCATCAGCGTTCTCGCTATCGCTATTCTCCTACCCATACCCTTACTATACTCTGAAGTCCTTCTGCTTAGATCATGCTCACTTAAGTTCGAGATCTTAGCACCGAGCTCAGCCACCTCCAGCGCCTTGGAACCCTTACCGTAGTAAAGCATTGCGAAGTACAGTAGGTTCTCCCACCCTGTCAGTCTTGAGTACAAGCCAGCGTCCTCAGGCAGGTATGACACGTGCTTCCTCACGTGAGATTTATCTTGAGGTAGTCTGAACCCCAGAACTTCCACAAGCCCCTCATCCTGCTTAAGTAGTGTAGCTAAGATTCTCAGCAAGGTTGTTTTACCAGCCCCGTTAGGACCTATTAAACCGAAAATAATTCCTCGCTCAATCTCAAGGCTAACGCCGTTAAGAGCTGTAACCCTACCGAAGTTCTTAACCACGTTTTGCAGGGTTACAGCTGATTTGTTGATTGCCACGCGCAACTCTCTACACCAGAGATAATAATAGAGACAGACCTTAAATCAGGTAGTTTCTTTACCGAGGTCCCGTACTACTAGTATGATATTTGTTAACTCGCTTTAGGATGCAACCGTGTTATGTGAGGAACGACAAGAAGAAAAACCCCTGAGAACAAAATATCCTGGATAAACAGTAAGTGGTGCTACTAGCGTGAGGATGGAGAAAGTTCTTATCGTTGGTAGTGGGGCTGTAGGAACCTTAATGTCCTACGCGTTGATGAGCGTTGGGGTGGAGCCATACATGCTACTCAAGGATTCTCAACGCTTAGCAGTGATTAGAAGTAGTGGCTTGCGGCTCCGCAGGGTTAACGACTCTGTAGAGAGACTTAATGGAGTACATCTCATAACATACGAGGACCTGTTGAGGATCGGGTTCTTCGACCTGATTATAATGGCCACCAAGGCATACGACTTCTTGGAGGCTTTGAAAACAGTAAGGACGTACTTAGGTGAGGAAGGGGTTTTGGTAACCTGTCAGAACGGGTTGAGGTCCTACGAGGAGGCCCTCGAGGTCTTAGGTCCTGAGAGGGTTGCCGCTCTAGTCCTAAATCACGGCGTCTACAGATCTGGTCTCTACGAATTCACATGGATCGGCGGCTCAACAAGTTACCTAGGTTCTAGAGGGGCCCCTAGAGAGTTGCTGAGGGACGTCTCGTCCTTACTTAAGGTGCTCAATGTGGAGGTGGTTGACGACATAGAACCCTATAGGTGGGTTAAGTTATCCGTTAACGCGGCCATAAACCCTTTGACAGCACTTCACGGTGTAAGAAATAAACACGTGGTAACTGATAAAAACCTGTTCAGGATAGCTACCGGGGTGGTGACGGAGGCGCGTGAAGTAGCTGAGAAACTCGGTTTGGCGCTTTACGTAGACCCCCTGAATGAATTAATAAGGGTTGCTGAAACAACTGGGGAGAACTACTCGTCAATGTACCAGGACTTAATAAACAGGAGGAGGACTGAAGTCGATTACATAAACGGCGAGATTGTAGTTAGAGGTATGAGCGTC
>JAWBLQ010000038.1:3296-12058 GCA_038830105.1 Zestosphaera sp.
ATTAACGAGATCCTGTGGCTGATGGTTAGGGCTAAGGAGTCCCTGATGAGAGTCGACTTATAAGCCGCGTCATTCAAGGTCCGGCCGCGGTATTATTAACCTCTCAAGTTAATAAGTACAGGGTATGTTATGGGTAATAAAATATACCCTTATGACTTCATAAAGAAGAAGAGGTCTGGCGAGAAGATTGTCATGGTCACTGCATATTCATATTACGACGCAGCCTTAGCTGATAGAGTCGGCATTGACGGCCTGCTCGTTGGGGACTCTTTAGGTATGGTGATCATGGGTTATGCCTCTACCCTGCCAGTCACGCTTGATGAGATAAAGCATCACCTTAGAGCAGTAGTGAACGCGAAGACTAAGGCCTTAGTAGTAGCTGACATGCCGTTCCTGACTTACGAGGTTAGCAAGACTGAGGCGATCAGGAATGCCGGTGAATTGATTAAAATGGGTGCGGATGCTGTTAAGATCGAGGGAGGTCTTGAGGTCGCTGAAACTGTTGAGGCATTGACTAAAGCAGGGATACCTGTAATGGGACACATAGGACTTAACCCGCAGAGGTACTTAATGCTTGGAGGTTACAAGCTAAGGGGTAAGAACGCTGAGGATGCACTGAACATGATTGAAGCGGCTAAATCCCTTCAGGAGGCTGGCGCTTTCTCGATAGTCATAGAGTTCACGGCCTGGCAAGTGGCGGCCGAGATAACCAAGAAGGTGAGCGTGCCAACCATATGTATCGGTGCTGGCGTGCAATGTGATGGCCAGATATTAGTCATTTACGATCTCCTAGGTATAAATCCAACACCCCCTCCCTTCGTCAGGAGGTATGCTAACCTTAATGACCAGATAGCGGAGGCGTTAAGCAGGTACACCGATGACGTTAAGAAAGGGCTTTTCCCTGGGCCAAGTGAATATTGGAGTATGAGTGAAGAAGAGTTCAGGAAGCTTAAGGAAAGAATAAGCGAGTAAGGGAGTGCTAATCACCATAATGAAGAGTGGATTACTTTGTCTGTTGGTCTGTATAAGTGGTTTTCAAGTCTAACCCAGCTAGAATAACGTGAGTTTTGATTGAGAGAGCTCGTCAAGTCTCCTAATAATGTGCTTTAACACCTGCACTAAGGTTTCGTTGTTGTCATAGTTATTCAGTATATCGGCGAGCTCTCTTCTTGAGTACGTACTTAGCTTCCGGGCATACTCTACCATCTTAGGCATCGCCCTCACTACATTGTCAACTATTGTTATTGTTGCTGACCTGGAGGTCCTTGAAAGCGGGTTTAGGTCAATGGCTATAACAGATTTACCCATTCTCCTCAACGCTTCCGTCCTATCCCCGTCCTCAAGCGGCACTAGAACCACATCAGCAATCAATATCCCTCTACGGCTCACCTTTCTCCTCTGACTCAGTAGCTCAGGTATCTCAGCCACGGCGTCATCAACGCCGAGTACCTCTCGAGCCCCGTGTCTTATAAGAATCTCGGCTATCCTCCTCACTCGATCCTCAGTTCTGTAGAAGAGGTTAACCTCCAGCTTAGCGTTAACAACATCGGCCAGCCTCACCACCTCTTCAGGCACTAAAGCTGCTACGTTGCCGTTAACTGAAATAACTGGGTTCCTGGCTAGGAGTAATGTAGCGATGGCAGCTTCAATGGCCTTTATAGCTGGTTCGATGGTCGTCTCGCCTATTAGGTAGTCAAAACACTCCCCCCTACCATGAGCTATCAAACCGGCTCTCGCAACATAGCCTTCTTCCAACCCCTTAACCAGCCTCTCCCTGATGAGTAAAGACTCATACCTAGGATGAGTACACGGCACACTAGACTCTGCTTCCTCGCTCACGAATTCCACCATTTCATTACTGGTTTACAGCCTTAAGAACTGAAAACCATCGTCGTACCCTCAAACGAGGGCTCGAAAACCCCTATCAACCTGATACCGACTCTTCCAACGTCTTCCAGTAAGGCCATGCTAGGCTTTCCAGAAGTGACCACTACTAGAGTGCCTTTCTTTATGAAATATGTAAGGACTTCCCCGGATTTTAAGTACCTACCCAAGGCAGATCTAAGTGTAGAGTCCGCGTCGTTAGTTATGAACACGGATCTACTGAATTCATGAGATAACTCGAGGAACCTATCGAAAGACGGCTCAGCAATGAATCTCCTGAAAATCCCCCCACCCACCTCCTTTATCTTAAGGCCATGAACTCTAAGCATGTCCGGTGTTGTCAGATCGCTTCTGACGAGACAAGCCACGATACTGACGGAGTCTCTGACAGGCGATACGTCTACCTCGCCAACACCGGGCGCCCCTGGCTTAACCCTAACGACTAAACCGCCGCCGCGTAGTTCAGCCGCGACATCACCTAATCCGGTCAGCATCATCACCTCAGCCTCATGCGCTATGACGCCAGCTCTAGTCAATGTCGCGCTTCTGCCAGTGTTGATAAGCGCTGATGACGCAACTACTATCGATAAAGCGGCGCTGAAGCCCAGCCCCTCCCCTAAGAGGGCTGGTGTGGTAATCTCGACGTTAATGGCGTCACTACCAGTGATTCTCTTAACAGTCTCAATTAAACCGTGAGTCATGGTTTTTGAATTCACTAAAACCCTATCCTCACGACCCCTAATGACTTGAGCCGCAACGCATGGTCTCAACGTGATTCCAGCGCCAAGAGAGCCTGTCGTCAGCGGATCACTGGTCATATAGGGAACCCAGAAACCCGAAATATGTAAAGGTACTTTAACGTTCATTACTTGCTAGCTCCTCTTTAAGTAGGTCTACAATCCTCCTAGCTACCACGTCTTTCAGGGATTTCTTAATCACCTCACTACGTCCTTCCCTAGTGATTATAACTACTTCATTATAGTCGGAGGCGAAACCCACATCAGGTTGACTGACGTCATTAGCTATAATTAAATTGAATCCCCTGTCCTCTAACTTATCCTGTGCAGCTTTGATTAGCCTATCGGTATCACCTCTAACCACCTCAGCGGCGAACCCCACTACGATGCCTGAGAACTCCTTCCTCAGGTTAAGCGATATCTTAGGTGTGACCTCAAGCTCAACACTTAGTTTATCCACGTCCGACTTGATCTTCCCTTTAGTGAATTCCGTGAACTTGAAATCCACTGGGGCCGCCGCCAGAACTACGGCATCATATTTCCTGTTTCTGACCTCCGTCATCACTGCGTCAAGCATCTCCTCGGTTGTCCTTACTTCAACTGCTCTGATGTAGTGCGGCCTCTCCACGGCTAGGGGTCCATGAATCAACGTGACCTCAGCCCCTCGGAAGTACGCCTCCCTAGCTACAGCAACACCCATCTTACCACTGCTTGAGTTAGTGATGTACCTCACCTCATCGAGGTACTCCCTAGTAGGTCCAGCTGTTACCAATAATCTCAAAGCCCTTAAATCCCTCCCTCTCAGAGTAGCTACCTCCACAGCCGCCAGGATGTCGTCATCTCCAGGGAACTTAGCCTTACCCTCAGAGAGGTCCGGGGGAACCACAGTAACTCCTAAACCCTCAAGGCGGCTCAGAGACTCAATCACAGGAGGGGAATTCCAAAGACCTGAGTGCATAGCCGGAATCACTACCACAGGCTTTTTAAGACCAAGCATGTTAACTGCAGTTAGGGAGACAGGGTTATCACATATGCCACCGGCAACCTTACCTATTACGTCAGCGGTAGCTGGCGCTATCACGAAGGAATCAACTTCTCTACTTAAAGAAACATGGCCTACCTCACCCTTAAACTCCGTGAGCACTCTACTCCCAACCGCCCACTCAACCAACGTAGGACCTAACAGCTCGGTTGCGGCTTTAGACATAACTGTATGAACCACCGCCCCCCTCCTAATCAACTCACGCATGACGTCAATTACCTTGTAAATCGCGACGGAACCTGTCAGTCCGAAGCCTATCTTGACACCGTCCAGGTGTCTTGATCTACTACATCTTATCTCCTCCGCAGGGTGAAACACTAGTTCCCTAAGCATCAGGCGCACATCCAAACTTAATTACTAATAGTGTAATTAATATAATTATATTGAGATTCGGTAATTAATTTCGGGTGCTCCAATGAGTGAGGCTCTAATAAGGATTGCGAGGGCGGAGGATTTACCCGCTATCATAAATATAAACCTGGTGTCCCTTAGGGAGCATTACCCGGAGGAGTTCTGGAGGCATCATCTAGATATGTGGGGTGAGGCCTTCCTAGTTGCCGACCTACACTCCTTAGTAGTAGGCTATGTCATGTGTCGAGTTGAGAGGGGACTAGGTTACATAAATAAATCTCTCTTTAAGAAGGTTGGGCACGTGATAAGCATCGCCGTCCACCCAGACTACAGAGGCAGGGGCATAGGACGTGCCTTAATGATTGAAGCGCTAAAAAGGTTGAAGGCCTTCTATAAGGTGAGTGAAGTGTATCTCGAGGTCAGGGTCAGTAACGAACCTGCGATCAGTCTCTACGAGAAGTTAGGGTTTAAGAAGGTTCAGAGAGTTAGATTCTACTACCTAGACGGTGAGGACGCCTGGGTCATGGCTAGGGAGATCTGAGTCCAGGTTTATGTCTAGGTAGACGGTGCTCGCGTTCATCGTGATTACCTTAATATCCTCACTCAACCTACAGCAACTCTCACTTCCAAGACTCACAAATAACCTCGGCTTGACTCTTTTAATAAGGTCGGAGAGCTCCGGCAACCCTGTTCTAACATTTAACACCGGTATAAGATCACACCAATTCATTGCCGGTAGATATGAGAAAACCAGGACTTCACGTGTCTCAATGTTACTCAACAACTTCAGGACCTTAGATATGCAGTAGTGAGGGTCTATACCCCCGATGCCTATCACGCGATACCCTCCGAGGTCAAGGACGTGAGCGTCTAGCAACCTGCCTAAATCCCTTGCTACCTTAGTTACGTATATGTCGTCGTACTTTCCTGTGACTATGTAGAAGGGACTTCTGAGGGTCTCATTTATATGCCTCAACGGAAGCCTTGGACCTCCTAAGAATATGTAGGCTTCTACTCCCTCACTTATCAATGCTGATAAGTCTCTCCTAGTTTTCACCATCCTCCCATTCAGAACCCTTAGCATAGTCTCCTCACCTGATAGAGCGCCACACCAGCAGCAACTATATCGGAGACGCTACCGGGGTTTAGCCTCTGCTCTCTGACGTACGTATCTATTACAGCCCAAGCCTCATCGCTGACCACCCTCCTCAGGTTAGAGAGATGTTTAAGAGTTAGAGCAGCGTTTAGACCCCTGCTCTTTAAGACCAGAGTGTCTATGTACTCTCCCAGCAGCTTTGTGTGCACGGAAGTTACTCTAACCAGGAGATCCTCAAGCCCTTCCCTAAGGCTCAAGTACTCATACGCCTCTAAGACTCTCCTAAATCCAGTCACTATCTCGTGACTTACTAGATCTATGTACATTGAATCCCTTAGAACATCCCATAGGCTAGTTTTATTAAGTAGCTCTTCATCTTCCTCCGTTACCGACGGGATTGATCCGAAGTAACTGCCTATATGCTTCATAGAAGCAATCTTTAGGGCTGAGTAGAAGTCGCCGCTACCTTCCTTCTTTAAGCCCTCTACTACGTAGGGTGAATATTTGTCGACTACCGTTCTTGCTGACTTCAGGTTATCGCCGAGCGTACTAGCCTTACCTAAGATATACGCTAACGGGATTGCGAGCATTAAATACCCGAACGCGGTGTTAGTTCCAATCAACAGGTGCTTGAGTGCCTGGAGTGCGTACTCCCTCAAGTGACGGCCTAGCGTGAACCCTCTACCCTCTAAAGAGTCGCTGACGATCCTCTCTAAAGGACGTCTTATCACGTGTGGAGTGTATATGAAGTGAATTATGTTCAAGTCCTTAACGCCTTTATACCCGCTAACGGTGCTTAGTTTCGAAGGCGCTAAAGCCTCTATAAGTATCGAGGTCGAGAAAACGTCGACGAGGACTTCGAACGCGCTCGCCTCACACATACTGAACACTAAGCACATATGATTCTAAGTCTCTATCTATTAAGTCTCAGGGCTACATGGATCTTGTCTATCTCATTCTCCAGTTGCTCACGCCACCTCTCGCCAATCGCAACTACTGAGAAAAGCCCTACAGGCACGGCGCCGGTCATGCGTATCAGCTTCACGAGAGCTGAGGAAGTCCTTCCACTGTTAAGTAGATCGTCTACTATTAGGACACGATCACCTGCCTCAAGAGACTCAGAAGGTATGAATAGAGAGACCACCGCCGGTGGATCCCTCGCTATATAGCTGACCTGATGATATTTCTTAACGCCTATCTCAGGCCTTCTCCTAACTATAACTAGTTTTGACTCAAGCGCGTCAGCAACCATAACACCTATTGGTATTCCGTCAACCTCAACAGTGACCACGGTGTTTATGTTGTAACGGTGGAACTCCCTGTAAGCCATGTAGGACAGTATCTTCAGGATAGGTACTTCGTAAATGATCATTGATAAACTAAATAAGTTCTCGTCTATCTCGATAAGCTTGTTCCTAAGAATCTCCTCAACTACCTGCTGGCTAGTGAGTGTCTCAAAGAGTTCTACAGCCCTCTCCTTCGTAGGACGTATACGTTTATTGATGTACCTCCATAAACCAGGCGCGGAGAGACCGGTCAGGCTCTCAAGCTCTTTATACTTAAGAATTTTCTTATAAGCCCTAAGCAGCTCGACGGCCATTAACCTCATGTCGACGGGCAATCTTAAACACCTTTCCATAGGATATATTAAGTGGGAATTAATAAACCTGCATAAAACATCGTCACGAGATTAACTAACTCATTGAAAGTTCTGAATCAGCGACGCCTCTGACTTCCTCTTCATCCTTAAGGGCGAGACCCTCAGTTCTGACCTCCTCCCCGCCATGAAGGGCTGCCGCGTCCCTATCGCCTGTGAATCCACGCTTCATGGTCCTGTTCTCGTCTGCTACGAGCTTTGAGCTGCATTTAGGGCATTTCATAGAGGTCCTCCTTGAGTCGATGTACCGCCCACTTTTAATTCTCTCTCAAGTGCTTCAGTGAGAGCTTCTTCAACTTGATTATCTTGCGACCTTCGGAGAACACGGCTAGGGTTATGTTACCGAAGTTCGCAGATTGAACTTCCTCGATTCACCGTAGAATATCCCGTGAAATGTTTCTATTGAATGTAGCTCTTCCAACCTTCATATCTTGCCCACGACTACCTGAACGGCGTCACAGTATAGTCTCAGGAACTTGGTAAGCTTTCCATAGTCATCGCTACCCTCGGGGAGAGCCCTTATATCTCAATGTAGAGAACATTGCCTCACGACACGTGATTAGCTGTTTTAATCCGATTCAACCCCTCCTACAGCTTTCTCCAGAAAGTTCGGATCGCCTATGTTGTTAGCTAGTCCCCGTGTTATTGCCTTAACGATGTTTGTAAAGCTTTCGTTAAGGCTGATAACTTCGTCGAAGACTATTAACTTAGGCTGGTCGTCAGTTGACATGACGACTAGAGAGACGTTAACCCCTATCTCCTCCGTAACGTAACTCTTGATCTTTAATAATTTACGCATGTACGCCTCGTTCATCTGCAGGGGGATTTCAGCAACTAATGTTAAGACCTTCACTGAATACCACCATCTACACTCTCGCTTATTGTTTATTTTTAAGGAGTACTACGTGTCTCTACATCTAAGGCTAACTCAATTTAAGTTACGCCCTCCTTCCTGGAGGAGGGCAAGGCTTTCAGACGTAATACGGTGCTTTCCTTAGCGTCGTTAATACTCTCTAACCGAGTTTATATGCAACAAAATCCAATATATCCTGGGGGTAAGGTTGACAGACCTTAATACGGTTAAGGATACAGATAAGAAGCCGAGAATTATTTACGAAGACGAGGAAGTATTAGTTATGAGAGCTCCTAGTGATGAGGAGCTCGAAGATCTAGTGCTCTTAATCATCAAGAGTAAGGGAAGGCCGCTGGCTTGGAAGGAGTTGAGGAAGGAGTTAAGCGGGTTAGTAGGTGAGGATAGGTTAAGGAAGGCATTGCTTAAGTTAATTGAGAGAGATGTTGTAACTGAAATGATTGACGGGACCTTCGGTCTTAAAGAGATGGAAAGCTCCTACGTACCTAGAAGGATTAAGAAGAGGGTAAGACCACTAGCACCTAAGAAATTCAGAGTTAAGTGGGGTCCGTTAATAGAGGCTAGAGGAAGCATTTCAGCCGCCATACAATACCTGAAGGAAGCCAGGAATAAGAAGCTCGCAACCACTGCAGTCAATTAACACGTTCCCAGACTAAAGTAATATCTCTAAAAGTTGATTTTATTATTTTATTTCTGCTTATCACAATATGTAGATGAGGGCCTGTGGCCTAGCCAGGATAAGGCGCCGGCCTCCGGAGCCGGAGATCCCGGGTTCAAATCCCGGCGGGCCCGTCAGTTTTCAATCACTCAAGTAAAAAAGCTTATTAACTTTCTCTAATGTTTCAGTTTCATGGTGCAGACTGAAACATCAGATTTGATAGCTTTGAGCGATATTTCTGAGTGGTGGAGGAAGGTAGATGTTTCAAAGCTGGACGAAGACTCTAGGTACAGGATTCTCTACTATCTCGTCGAGTCCCTCAAGAGGCGCTGGCCCGAGATTGTCGGAACCATAGCTGGCGTAGCTGTCGGGACCGTGGTCTGGGTCTGGCTCGGGTGGAAGGTCAGGAGCGCCGTGCTCAGGAAGACGAAGAAGACCTCCTGAGGTACCGGATAGCCGCAGACAC
>JAWBLQ010000039.1:0-11988 GCA_038830105.1 Zestosphaera sp.
GACCCACGATCCTATGTGCTGAGCAGCGTCAAACATACATTACGAAACGTAGTTGAAGATCTTATGGTGTGTGAATTATCACAGGATGGTTCTGCCCGTGTCTTCATGGAGTCTATATCCTGAGTACCTCCTAATCATCTCCTTCATTACCTCACTACTCAGCAACTTAATCGTTCTGGAGACCGCCTGCTTATTCACACAGTCTTTATTCGTAACTATATCGTAGATCTCCTCACCTATCTTTATGAACTCTAGACCATACATATCTGCTGCGTGTCTTACACCAACCCCTACATCAGCTCTTCCCTGTTGCACTGCCGCGGCCACGCCCGTGTGTGTCTTGGCTTCGTTGAGGTAACCCCTAACCACCTTAGGTACTCTGTCATGCCTCACGCCGAGTTCGTCAGCCGCCTTCCTCAGGTTGATGTCTATAAGTGTTCTGGTCCCGGAACCCCTGTTCCTATTGATGAACACCACGTCCTCTCTGAAGAGGTCTCTAAATGAGGTTATTCCTTTAGGATTCCCTCTAGGCAGTATAAACCCTACCTCCCGGACCCAGCCCCTAACCAACACCACACGTCCTGAGAGGCCTAACCTCTTGACATGCGGTACGTTGTACTCGCCAGTCTCCTCGTCGAGTAGGTGCGTGCCGCTTAAGTCCGCCTCCCCTCTGCTGACGGCTAGGAGCCCCCCAGTTGAGCCCGTGTTAATCGCTTTGTAGTTAAGACCCTCTGTGACCATACGTATCAGTTCCTCAACTACGTAGTCATGACTACCTATGAAAACAAGGTCCGGCGGTCTCCACGACCTTCTAAAAAGCTTAACCCTCACCTCACTCCCTTCACTCAGCGCTAGAGCGTCTTCAGGGATCTCTATGAACCCGTCCGTGTATGTAAGCACCCTTATAGATCCTGAAGGTGCTTGCACTGGGTACGCTACCACACCACCCTGCCGCTCAATCAACGCTACAGGTACTAAGGCAACTCTCCCCCTGACGCCTAGGATTCTCTGCGCTATCCTGGCCCTCACTTCCAGCCCCTCCCAGTGACTGGTTGGAAGCCCTACGAGCTTCGAGATCACAGGCACTACTACAGACCTGAATATCATGGCCGCGGAGAGTGGGAAGCCTGGAAGCCCGAATACCAGCTTCTCGCCTATAACGGCGACTACCGTAGGCTTGCCCGGCTTCACCTTCAGCCCGTGAATCACGACCCCTGGCTCCCCCAGGCTATCGAGCACTCTGTAGGTCAGGTCCTCGACCCCGGCCGACGTCCCCCCGGCAGTCAGCACTAAGTCGTTCTCCTTAAGAGCGCTCTCCAGAGACTCCCTCAGGAGGTCCTCGTCGTCTGGCACTATACCGTAGAACTTAGGCAATGTGTTCAACTCTATAAGCAACGGAATAACGTAATGTGAAGTCACCTCGAATACACCATATCCTCGAAGCGTGTGTCCCTCAACGTCGAGTAATTCAGAGCCTACTGAGAGGACGCCTACTCTAGGTCTCGTGAACACCCTCACACTACCGACCCCCGTAGCCGCTAGTGACGCTAACTCCGCAGGCCCTAACACAGTCCCCCTGCGTAGTAGCAACTCACCCTTCATGACGTCGGACCCCGTTTTAGCTATGTTCTCCCCAGGCGCTATCGAGGTATACACGTACACGTAATTACCCGACTTCCTACTGTGCTCAACCATTACAACCGAGTCAGCCCCTCTCGGGATTATAGCGCCTGTATCCACCTCCACAGCCTCGCCTTCAGCGACTTCAACAGCAGCACCCTCACCTATCTTAACAAAGCCCTTAAGCCTTAACCTAGCGGGGGTGTCCTCCTCAACCCCTGCTAAAGACGATGAAACGACAGCATACCCGTCAACCTCAGACCTATCGAAAGGCGGGTAGTCGTAAAGAGCGTAGACATCATCGGCCAGGACCCTGCCTAACCCCTCGCGCAAGCCAACGCTCTCCACACCCAACGGCTCCAGCCTCACGTAAGAGGAGATAACCCTAACAACATCATCAAGACTATGAAGTTCGTGGAAAATCCTCCTCAACCACACCACCACTATGGATTCAATAAACATTTTAACACTTAAATAACTCACAGTAAATAGAAACTTGAGCTGGGCCCGTAGCTCAGCTAGGATAGAGCGCCGGCCTCCTAAGCCGGAAGTCGGGGGTTCAAATCCCCCCGGGCCCGCCACATCGATCTGGGCTCCTACATGTAAGGAAACCGCACGTTGACCGCTCCTGATCACGCTCTCGCGAGGACTGAAGCAGCCTTGAACACTTCATTACTCTCAAGACCTAGAACCTCCTGAATAGCTCTCAACGTCATCTGCGAGCAACCATGGTACTTGCGGTAAAGCTCCTCAGCAAGCGTACCCACCCTCTCAAGCAAATCCTCACAACCTGACACTATGAACACATACTAAAATTAACGTCCTATAATACTCGATCAGTAGGATGTAAAGCTTGGTGAGTGAGGTGAATAACAGGTTAACCACTCCATACCGCTTAGTAGTGAGGAGGCCGATGTGTCCTAGGAGTCCGGGTACCACGTGCAGGACGTGTCTCCTGACGACGTCCCTAAGCTCATTAATTACCTTCACCTCTAGACAGAATATCACCTCACTTCGAAAGCACTCTCAGCAACCATCAACTGAAACAACTCTATCACAATCTCAACAGATAATATAATCTAAACCCTACTTCATGTGCTACCTACCCCTCCTCTGAAGCCCTCGAGATGCTTAGACGTCTTAGTGAGAGACATGTCGTGGTCATCATGAGTGGTAAGGGTTGTCACTTCCTTCTAGAAGATTACCTCGTGTGCGCGGGCTTAGATACGTCAATAACGGTGAGGTGGTGGGAGGCGACTACGTGACCGTGGATGAGCTCGTCTATAGAGGCGAGCTAGTTGAAGTTCTAGATTCGGTGTTGAAAGCTTATTAGGGTTTAAATCATGCTTATTTAGCGTGCTCTTTATGGAGGTCTTTAAGCTACGTGATGTTTATAGGGCTAGGCGTGTTGTAGGGAGGTATTTAATCAGGACTCCGCTGAGGTATTCCAGGAGGTTGTCTAGGCTTCTAGGTTTCAACGTTTACCTCAAGTTAGAGAGCGTACAGGTGGCTAGGTCTTTCAAGCCTCGTGGCGGGGTCTACTACATGAGTATTAAGGCTGATGAGGCTATCAGGAGAGGCGTTATAACGGCGTCCACAGGTAATCACGCGCAGTCCGTGGCTTACGCTGCCTCCCTTTTCGGGGCTAGAGCCGTTATAGTGGTCCCTCACGGTATATCCAGGGTTAAGATTGAGGCTCTAAGAGACTTAGGTGCTGAGATAGTGTCCCACGGCTCCGTGTTTGAGGAGGCTAGGGAGTACGCTGAGAAACTCGCTGAGGAGAAGAACATGCTTTACGTTCACCCTATGAACGAGCCCCTCCTGTATCCCGGCGTTGCTACGATGCATCTAGAGAATATAGAAGACCTCCCGGAAGTCGACGTGATAATCAACCCTATAGGCGGGGGGTCAGGAGTGTCCGGGGCAACTGTCGTGGCTAAGAGCGTGGACCCAAGTATTAAGGTAATAGGGGTTCAAGCTGAAGGAGCTCAGAGCTTCTACCAGTCATGGGTGCAAGGAAGGCTGGTAAGCACTGGGAAAGCCGAGACCATAGCTGAAGGCATTGCAACAGCTAAGGCGTACGAGCTTCCCTTCAGCATACTGAAAAACAGGCTAGATAATATAATCCTAGTATCGGATCAGGAGATAATAAAAGCGATAAAGACTCTGGTAGAGGTGGAGGGGGTAGTGGCTGAGCCGGCTGGAGCGGCAGCCCTAGCGGCAGCCTTTAAAATCAGGAACGAGCTTCAAGGCATGAACGTAGTAGCCATGGTGACGGGAGGGAATATAGACCCTGAAACACTACTTAAATATCTCCAGACAGCGTGAACTCTAAATAACGTAAGTTCAGATTAGACTGTGAAGCGACTCTTGCTTCGTACCCTGCAGGGCCTCACTGTAGCAGTAATTAGGGGCTCTGCAGGAGCCAGGGTTTGTGAGGCCCTCCTATAGATTAAGTTCCCCGGCAATGCTCTTAAGAGCCTCTAAGCCTAAGCTAAAGAAGTCTTCCAGATTCATGCCCAGCTTCTCAATCTCCATGACCCTGTTTCTATCTATGCTACGTGCGAAATCCTTAGACTTGAATTTCTTCGCCACGGCTTCAGCCCTAACCTCGCTTAGTCTCTTGCTCGGCATCACTAGCGCCGTGGCTACTATGAGACCTGATAAGTGATCTGAGGCCCTTAGTGCTTGAGAGATCTTCACAGCCTTCTCCGAGGAAGGTTTAAACGCGTTGTGTTCGTTATGCAAAGCTACCGCTTCTAACGCGTAGTCTGGTAGGTACCCCTTAAGGAGCTCTAAAGCGCCTAACCCATGCTTTGAGAGGTCTCTATCCACGTAATCGTAATCGATGTCATGCAGCAGACCTATAAGACCCCATAGCTCTTCATCCTCACTTAACCTCCTGGCAAGAGCTCTCATAATAGCTTCCACAGCAACGCAGTGCTTAACCATTCTGCCGTCCTTTAAGTATTGGGTAAGCAGTGTGTAAGCCTCAGTCCTGCCGAGCATTTTTTAACACCGATTAAGTGGACTTACCGATCATAAAAATTTAATCAGTTAACACGCACGCAGGGGTTTAAGGACCCTCCCTGGGAGCTTGCCTGTGAGTTCCCCTTCCTCCACGACTACCTCTCCATTAACTATTACGTAGTGAATGCCTGAGGGACGTTGATGCGGGTCTGTGTACGTGGCATTATCTATTACAGTGCTTGGGTTAAACACAACTATGTCCGCCTTGAAACCCTCTCTCACTAAACCTCTGTCCCACAGCCCTAACTTGCTCGCAGGTATTAAAGTCATCTTCTTCACAGCCTCCTCCAGAGACAACACTTTCTTCTCTCTTGCATACCTCCCTAAGACCCTTGGGAAGGTGCCGTAGGCTCTAGGATGTGGTCTACCCCCCACCTTAGGTGAGGTCGACCAGGAGTCCGAGCCAACGCATGAGAGAGGATGCTTCAGGATGGTTTCCATATCCTCCTCATCGCCGTAGAAGATGACCATAGACGCCTTACCCCCTATCTTTATTAGCCAGTCGAAGAGCCCTTCATAGAGGTCTGCATGACCGCTTAGGATCTCCTTCAACGACTTACCTTCGTACTCAGGCGCTACAGGGCATGATGAGACGTATATGCCCTCCCATCCACAACCCTTAATCCAGTTCTCACCTTTAACTCTATCCTCCTCCACTTCCTCTTTAATCCTCCTCCTCGCTTCAGGGTCCTTCAGCCTCTCCAGTGCTTTCTCGACACCGCCCTCTAAAACCCAGTTCGGCAGTAATGACATTATAGTAGTGCTTCCGGCGATGTAGGGGTACACGTCGCAGCTCACCTCCACTCCTCTATTTCTCGCCCTCTCCATTAACCTCAACGTCGCGGAGGTCTTCCCCCAGTTAGACCTTCCGCTCGCTTTATGGTGTGATATCTGCACAGGGACGTCTGCCTTCTCACCGATCTCGATAGCTTCCTCAACAGCCTCTATTAGGTACCTGCCTTCATTCCTGATGTGTGAGAAGTACGTTAGCCTTACTGGAAACTCCTTGAGGACCTTAGCTAGCTCGATTATCTCTCCTGTCGACGCGTAGGATCCAGGCGGGTATATCAGGCCTGTGGAGAGACCCCAAGCACCATCCAGTATAGACTGCCTTAGTAAGGCCTTCATCTCATCCATCTCCTCCTTAGTGAGAGGACTTGGGTCAAACCCCTTCACAGCTATCCTGAGGGTTCCGTGCCCTACCAACAGCGCTAGGTTTATAGCTACCTTACGTTCTTCAAGCTTCCTGTGGAAATCCCCTAAAGTCCTCCAATCCCAGCCGTAATCGTAGCCAGGCACTAGGAAAGGTGCTAGGTACTCTTTAAGTAGAGTGCCTGTCTTTGGATTCAACGGCGCCATCGACAACCCGCAGTTACCGCCGACCGCCGTGGTCACTCCCTGAGAGACCGTGCTATCAGCGTGCGGTACAGCCAGTATCGTGAGGTCTGCGTGACTGTGTATATCGATGAACCCGGGCGCCACTATTAAGCCCTTAGCGTCGATGACTCTCGTAGCACACCCACCTAGATCCAGCCCGATCTTCGCTATACATCCGTCCTTTATCCCTACGTCCCCCTTAAGGTAGGGAGCACCGCTTCCGTCGACGATAAACCCGTTCTTAATTAGAATATCGTATTCGTGGTTTGAGGTCCGCAAATTTACACCCAATCATAAAGTCCTCAGAGATTATAAGCTTTCACTATACTCTGTGCTTACGCTGTTCATCAGTGAGGCGGGTTTCTCTAGCGTTCCCGCCTGTCCTGAGGCAATACCTTCACTCGCGAGCGCTTCTAACGCGTCCCTGTAACCGATCTATTTACCTGGATCCCAGAACCTCACGCACTAACTCCTTAAACTCCTCCTCAGTCAGAGCTCTCTTCTTCTCAACAGACCTACTCTTCAGCTTCGCCAGAATCAACGCCACGGTCTCGTCTCTTGCAGGGACGCCCATCTCCTTCAGCTTCTCAGCTACGTTCCTCCTACCCGACTTCTTACCTAGTAAGACTATCACGTCTGTCTTCCTCCCGATTAGTGACGGTAGGTAAGGTAGCATTTCAACAGGTCTCACGTCCTTGACGTTGTACCACCAGTCAACGAGTATACCTGACTCCACTCTAACCGCGTTATCCCCTACAACTGCTTTCTGCGGCGGTAGAGGAACTCCTGAAAGCCTCTCCACTAATTTAGAGAGTTCATAAAGCCTATCTAACTTAACGTTCGTCTTAACGCCGAGCAGGAGCTCCAGTGCAAGCACTGTCTCCTCCAGCGCCGCGTTCCCTGATCTCTCTCCAATCCCGTTAACGGTTACGTGAGCTACTGTAGCGCCTCCCGCCACGGCCGCGATGGAGTTAGCGACAGCCAGGCCGAAGTCGTTGTGGGCGTGCACCTCGAGAGGCTTGCTAACGAACTCCTTAACACTCCTAACGAAGTACTCCATGGCGTAGGGGCTCATAACGCCGAACGTGTCAGCTATGACCATGGAGTCCATCCTCTCACTGACGTCCTTGATTACCCTTGTGAAGAACTCCATGCTGGAACGCGTTGAGTCTATGGTGAAGAACTTAACGTAGAGGCCGTGTTGCTTAGCGTACTCTAAAGCCTCTTGAGACCTCTCCAGAGCCTTATCTATGGACCACCTATAAGCGTATTTAATCATGTGCTCGCTTGACGGCAACTCCATAACCAAGCCGGGGACTTCGATCTTTAGAGCCAGATCGACATCCTCCTTAAGACATCTAGAGAAAGCCAGCACCTTAGCCTTAAGACCTTGCCTGACGACGGCTTTAAGAGCTTCAAAGTCCTCCCCAGATACGGCAGGCATGCCGGCCTCGATGAAATCAACACCAGCCTCGTCTAAAGCCACAGCTATCTCCAACTTCTCATCCCTTCTGAAGGCAATCCCCGGCTGCTGCTCGCCATCCCTCAACGTAGTGTCATGAACGTAAACCCTCTCCGGAAGCCTTAAGCCTTTGCGAGCGTTCTCAACGTAATTATAGGGACTTACAAACCATTTATCGGTGAACCATGCCATAAGTCTAACCAATTTAGTTTACGAGTAAAGCTTAAAAGTTTTCCTCCAAGCATCACAACCGCCTCAGGTTTCACGAGTATCGTTTTTACTTGGTTCACTTACCTACGTAGAGTATGAGTGGTGACCGACGACTAGAACCAATGTTTAAAGACGCAGGCACTTGTAAACCACTGCCTGACGAGGAATACCTCCTTACAAGACTTTTAAACTTTCGTAGTATCTCCCCATAAGGAGTTGAGGGTGTGTACCTTGTACGAGGTCCTCAAGGAAGAGATAGTTAACGCCATGAAGTACATGGAGGATCGCGGTTTAAACTATGGTAGGTCAGGGAACGTGAGCATCCGTGTTAAAGGGACGGAATACGTTTTAATAACGCCCAGCGGCTTGCCTAAAGCCTCGCTCACGCCGAGCGACGTCTTGGTAGTCACGATAAACGGTGATGTAGTGGAGGGGGTTCACCGCCCTACAGTCGAGATGCCTCTCCATACGACTATCTACAGAAGATATGATTACGTTAACTCAGTCATTCACGCTCACGGGATCTACACAACAGCGCTCGCAGTCGCCCGTGAGCCCCTACCGCCAATCGTTGAGGAGATGGTGATTTACGTGGGCGGGGATGTGAGGGTTGCTGAATACGCCCCCTTCGGCAGTGAGGAGCTCGCTGAAAGAGTTGCTGAAGCCCTTAGAGAGAGGATGGCAGCGCTTCTTGCGAACCACGGCGTAGTAGCCTGTGGGAAGAGCCTTCAAGAAGCGCTGGAGGTCTTAACCCTGGTTGAGAGGGTTGCTCAGGTCTACCTGCTAAGTAAGCTTGCTGGAAAGATAACCACACTACCTGAGGAATCAGTCGAGCTTCAGAGAAAGCTCTTTATCGAGAGATTAAAAATCTGATGATGCATTAGTTATTCGTGGGAGGGCTCACCACCCACGGAGATACCTTAAGACTTCGTCTGGGACCTCCCCCCTCATCACGTCCTTCATCGACTCCGCTATTATCTCTAGACCTTTGTTTAGGTCTTCCTCGCTGATGTTTAGCGGCGGTGCTATTCTCAACACGTTGCCGTACCTGCCGAAAGTTATGAGGATTAACCCTCTCTCCCAAGCCCTCCAGCAGATCTTCAAAGCGGTTTTCCTATCCGGTTCCCTAGTCTTCACGTCCTTAACGATGTCCACACCTATCATCAGTCCTTTACCCCTCACGTCACCTATGATCGGGATCTCCTCACTCAACTCTCTGAATCTCCTCATTACGTGCTCTCCTAGTTCAGAGGCCCTCTTAACGAGGTTCTCCTTCTTTATTACTTCTATCGTGGCTGTCGCCGCCCTCGCGTTTACAGCATGTCCTAAGTGGGTGAAGACGAATAACGGGGGTGGGACGCTGTCCATTATCTCAGCCCTCCCTACAACTGCTGAGATGGGCATCCCGCCGCCAAGGGCTTTAGCCGTAACAAGGATGTCGGGCTCCACATCAAAGTGTTCTATAGCCCACCACTTCCCCGTTCTACCCATCCCGGATTGTACCTCCTCATCAATGTAGAGGATGTTGTGATCCCTCGTTAGCTCCCTGAGTCCCTTCATGAACTCCTTAGGAGGCACGACTACTCCTGCGTCGCCCTGTATAGGTTCAACTATCATCCCGCCGACTTCCTCGTTGAGCTCCTTGACCCTCCTCTCTATCTGAGTTAAAGCAGTGTTGGAGAGCTCAGACGGATTCTCATAGCCGTCGATACCCCATGAATTCCTGTAGGGGTCTGGATACTCAACGAAGTAGATGTCCTTAACCGGGAAGATTAAATCCTTGACTTCAGGGCTCACTATGCCTGTTGCCGAGAGAGCACCGTACGTCATTCCATGGTAGGACCCGTAGAAAGATATCACGTACCTCCTCCTCGTATACGCTCTCGCTGCTTTCAACGCCGTGTCCACGGCGTCTGAGCCAGAGAACCCGAACGTGACCTTCTTCCTGTAGAGACCTGGAGTCAACTCGGTGAGGTACTTAGCCAGCCTCACCGGTTGCTCTTCATAGAAGTATGAGGGGGTGTAGTTCAGAAGCTCCTCAACCTGTTTTTTAATAGCGTCAACGACCTCAGGATGTCTATGGCCGATATTATACACTGCCGCACTTGTCAGGAAGTCTATGTATTCGTTCCCGTCAGCGTCCCAAACCCTCGCGCCCTCGGCCCTAACGACAGCCAGGGGGTAGTACTTTAAAGCCGAGGCCGCTGGAATGTACTCCTCATCAAGCTTAACTATCGCCAAGTTATTCTCAAGTTTCTTACGTGTGAGTTTTACAATACCCTCCCATCTCATCCTTTATTTCACCGCAGAATTTAATCATGGAAATAATATTTAAACTTAATGTCGATGTTCTAAAACAACCTCGGACCAGGATACAACTGAGCAAGTTATGCGGGGAAGCCCTCTAATCTAGGGCCCCGTCCCCAACCGCTGAAGTCGGAGTTCCGCCATATTCTTAGCTGGGGGAATAACGTGGTGCGGGGGGTGGGATTTGAACCCACGCAGGCCTACGCCATCAGGGCCTAAGCCTGACCCCTTTGACCTGGCTCGGGCACCCCCGCACCAATAACTATTAAGGGTTCCGGTATTAAAAGAATTACCTGGTTTTCTTCGGTGATGTGCTTATTATGGTTTCCACGTCGTTTTGATTACGGGTGTTTGGATTGGTGGTTCGTCGCCTGATATACTGTGTGGTGAGGCTGTGATGGGCTCTAGCGTTCCTGAGTGTTTAGTTAGGGCGTTATTTAGCGAGGTCGCGGAGGGGTTACCGTGTTTCTGTCTTGAGAGGTGGCAAAGCCTGCACGAGACTAGGGTCAACGTTCTGCTTAGTGAGAGCGGTGTACAACCTCTCACGGTTTATGAGCTTGCTGAGTACGGCGTTGACTTGAGGAAGATCTTGAGTCTAGAGGTGGGTTACGGGTGGACTAAGGGCTCACCAGGGCTTAGGGAGAGAATCTCCGAACTCTATGACGGGGCCGTCGATGCCGAGAGTGTCGTTGTAACTAACGGCTCCGCTGAAGCCAATCTAGCTGCTTTGCTGAGCACGGTTAAGTCAGGGGATACAGTCCTGGTTGACATGCCTAACTATATGCAGGTTCCCGGGCTGCTTAAGTGGGTTAAGGCTCGCGTCATACCGCTGTGGAGGGGTCCACCAGATTGGAGGTTCCCGTTAGGGAAGGCTCTTGAGTTGATGAGAAGACACAGGCCTAAAGCCCTCTTCGTGAACGACCCGAACAACCCGACCGGCACTGTCATGAGTGAGGGGGAGTTGAAGGAGCTCACGCAAGAAGCCGAGAGTGTAGGAACCCTACTGGTCTTCGATGAGGTGTATTGGGGGTCTGAGTTACACGGGTCAAGACCGAGTATATTAGAGGTTGCCGGTGCTGAGCACGCTCTCTCCGTGTCAGGGCTCTCTAAGGTGTACGGGTTGCCTGGCTTAAGGATAGGATGGGTAGCGGGTAGTAGAGAGATAGTGAATAAGTCGTGGAGCGTGAAGGACTACATAACTATAGCCCCTTCAGTGTTGAGCGACTATGTGGCGTCAGTCACGCTTGAGTCAAGCAACGTGGAGAGACTCAGAGAGAGAGCTAGGAGGATAGTTAAAAGCAACTTAGAAACTCTTAAAGAGGCGCTCGCTTCAAGGGAAGGGGTGATTGAGCCTTACTGGCCTGAGGCCGGGGCGTATCTATTGGCTAGAATACCGTGGAGTAGCGACACGTTAGCAGTTTCGTACAAGCTCTTCACAGACTACAGCGTCTTAATTAACCCTGGCGAGTGCTTTGAGATCCCTGGATTCGTTAGGATTGGAACCGGGCAGAACCCATCAACGTATAGTAGGAGCGTCCAGACATTGATTAACGCGTTGAGAGGCATCATTAATGCTCACTGACCGAGCCAGGTGTTGTATATGATGTTGTTTGTTTTAGCCCCGTTGATAGGGCTTGCGGCAGGCGTGCTTGGCTCTATGTTCGGGCTTGGAGGCGGGTTTCTGATAGTTCCGTTGTTAAACATCGCTGGCGTCGATATGAAGGTAGCGGTAGGCACTTCGGCGAGCGCTATATTCTTCAACATGCTTTCATCAACCATAGCTTACTCTAGGTATAAATACGTGGTTTACAGGGCAGGTCTTTTCCTGTCCGTAACCGCTGTCGCGACGGCGTACTTCGGCGCTCAACTAACTAGAATCCTAAACGCCGACGTGTTGAGGATGCTGTTCGGGGCGGCGCTTATCTTAGTAGGGTTAAGGATCTACATCGGTAAGGAGGGTAAGGAGCGGGATGTCAGACGAG
>JAWBLQ010000040.1:0-11612 GCA_038830105.1 Zestosphaera sp.
TTCAGGGAGCTCGGTGACCCGGGCCTCGTCATCGAGGACCTGAAGAAGCGTGAGAAGACCTCTGCAAGGGATCTGACTAAGTTCTTCGGCGGAGGTGCAGTGGCTAGCTTACTGAGCATTGAGAAGATCTATGACACGTTGTCTAAGGCCGCTCTAGCCAGCGGGGAGGGGAGTAGAGCCCTCAAGATAAACCTCATCACAGGCCTCCTTAAGGAGGCCTCGCCTCTTGAGGCGAGGTACATAGCTAGGTTCGTCACCGGCGACATGAGGACCGGCATCCAAGACATGACGGTAATAGACGCGTTAGCGATAGTCTTCGGAGGCGGCAAGGAATACGAGTCAACTATAGAGAAGGCATACTACGTCAGAGCCGGTGACCTAGGCTTAGTAGCTAAGATGCTTGCTCATCAAGGACTCGAGGCCGTCGGGAGGATCAAGCCCGAGGTCGGCATACCGATAAAGCCGATGCTGGCTAACAGGGAGAGCGAGCCCAAAACTATACTGGATAAGGTAGGCGGTAGAGCGGTGGTCGAGTATAAGTACGATGGTGAGAGAGGGCAGATACATAAGAAGAGGGATGAGGTCAAGGTCTTCTCCAGGAATCTCGAGGACATAACTCATCAATACCCTGACGTCGCCGAGCTAGCCAGGGGCTGTATACTCAGTAGTGAGGCGATAGTTGAGGGGGAGATGGTCGCGATAGACCCTGACACAGGCCTCCTCATGCCTTTCCAAGAGTTAATGCACAGGAAGAGGAAGCACGACATACGTGAAGCTGTTAAGGGGATCCCCGTAAGCGTCTACGTATTCGACGTGATGTACAATGAAGGCGAGGACCTCCTGGACAAGCCCCTCCCCTACAGGAGGGAGGTATTAAAGAGGGTGATTAAGGAGACAGAGAGCTTTAAGATAGCCCACCATATAATAACGGACGACCCTCAAAGTCTTGAGGAGTTCTTCCTCAAGGCTATCGAGGACGGTGCTGAGGGCGTTATGGTGAAGGCAATGCACGATAACTCCATATATCAAGCCGGCGCGAGGGGTTGGCTCTGGATTAAGTACAAGCGTGACTACAAGAGCGAAATGACTGACACCGTTGATTTAGCGGTCGTAGGGGCCTTTGCAGGTAGGGGTAGGAGGAGCGGCAGGTTCGGGGCGTTGCTGATGGCTGCGTACGATGAGGAGGCCGGCTCCTTCAGGACCGTCTGCAAGGTAGGCACGGGTTTCACGGATAAAGACCTGGAGGAGATGACTGAGATGCTGAAACCACACATAGTTAGCTACAGACCCTCCAACGTGGATTCAGGGGTGGAGCCTGACGTGTGGATCACGCCTCATTACGTGGCCGAGATAATAGGCGCTGAGCTCACTCTCTCGCCAGCGCATACCTGTTGTAGAGATGTGATTAAGAAGGGAGTTGGGATCTCGATAAGGTTCCCCAGGTTCATTAGGTGGCGTCCAGAGAAGACCCCTAGAGACGCCACAACTACTAAGGAGTTCCTTGAGATGTATAGGAGGCAACTGAAGAAGATCGAAGAGCCTAGGGCTTAAAGCCCTCGTTACTTAATCACAGTGGTTAATCTTTTAAGGAGGTTGTGTCGATTCTAATTAGGGGTTTGGCGGTGGAATCTAGGATCTTGATGGAGTTAGGCGAGGGTGTGGCGGTGAGTTATAGGGTTGGGTCTGGAGGGCAGAACACGAGTCAAGTGCTTGTTAAAGTCGTGTCAACGATTCTTAAGAGGCCTCACAACCTGGTGGGGGCAAGAGCCGTAATTAAATCCAGCGACAGGAGAACGTACTCAGGGAAGGTCTTGAAGGTTCACGGTAGCGGGAGGAACAGAGTAGTGGTGGTTAGGTTTAACAGGAATATCCCCGGTCAGTTGCTTGGCTCCAGAGTCTCAATATATAGGGTTCGAAGCGGTTGAAGCTGTTCAACGATGCGTGAGGCTGAACTTCACTCGCGAGTCGCTAGTTTATTATTATGCTGACTCGATTATAGATTGGTAGCTACGATGGAGTTCGTTGCAGACACGATGCTTGGCAATCTCGCCCGCTGGTTGAGGATGCTAGGCCATGACACTCTATACTCAAGGAGTTTCGAGGACTGGAGATTACTGCGTCTTGCTGAGGAGGAGGGCAGGGTTCTCCTCACAAGGGATGAGTCCCTCTTCAGGAGGGCTAGGAGTAAGGGCTTGAGAGTAGCGCTTATAACGTCCGACGACATCGCGGAGATGCTTGCCTACGTAGCTGCTAAAACAGGTTTAAACCTGGTGTTCGATCCCTCAAGAACCAGGTGTCCTAAGTGCAACACCCCGTTAACCAGGATGAGCAAGGCTGAGGCGTTGTCCTTACTGAGGGATGAGTTGACGGCTAAGTACGAGGAGTTCTGGAGATGTGGTAAGTGCGGCAGGCTTTACTGGCAAGGCAATCACTGGAGGACTATAAACGAGACGCTTGAGAGAGCGAATAAATTAATACATCGCTATAGTATTTCTAGTAGGTCAGAGAATGAGTAGGTCGTATGTAGATCCTGAGGAGGTCCCTCCTGAGGACGGGTTCTTCCTGGTTAAGCTAGCTAGGAGAGCTGTCGAGAAGTATTTAAAGCAGGGCACGGTGATTGAGGTCCCGAGCAACACCCCGCGGAAGCTGATGGATTTAGGAGCGTCCTTCGTCACCCTCCTGAAAATCAGCGACACCGGGGCCCGCGAGTTAAGGGGGTGCATAGGCTACGTCAAGCCCGTTGAGCCGCTTGTGCTTAACGTCATCCACGCCTCTATAGCCGCCGCCGTCGAGGACCCGAGGTTCACGCCCGTCAGGCTTGAGGAGCTGAACCACATCATCTTCGAGGTCTCGATCCTCTCTAGGATGGAGGAACTGCCGCGGGTCCCGAGACAGAGACCCAGTGAGATCGTCATCGGCAGGGACGGCTTAATGGTTGAGTACGGCTACTACAGCGGTCTACTCCTCCCGGAGGTTCCTGTGGAGTACTGCTGGAGTAATGAGACCTTCCTCGCGGAGACTTGCTTCAAGGCCGGTTTAAGGCCTGACTGCTGGCTTAACGAGAGAGTGAGGGTGTTCAGATTCAGCACGCGGACGTTCAAGGAGACTGCGCCGGGGGGTGATGTCATCCTCAGAGACCTTAGGAGAGAGTACGTTACGGGCTGCCAGCAACCACGAGGTAGTGATTAGGTGGGTTCAATGAGTGTTAAGCTAATCGCGTGGACAGGCGGTTCGTTAGAGGACGCGAGAAGGCTCATAGTCTTAGCGGTCAAGACCTCTGCCGGTAAGCTCGGGTTGAAGAGCGCGGAGCACTACCTAAGGAGCTACAGTGAGGACGACGTGAAGTCTCACGTCACGGAAGCCTTTAAATACCCCTCCGTCCTGGAGCACGTGGTCTTCACCTTCCTGATCGAGGGGGTGTCTAGGGTGACGTCACATCAGCTAGTCAGACATAGGATAGCGTCATACACCCAGGAAAGCCAGAGGTACTCAGCGGTTGAGAGGGAGTACGTGATCCCTGACACCGTCGTTAAGGCAGGCTTCGAGGGGAGGTTCAGGGAGCTGATGGAGAGCGCCTACAGTCTCTACGACGAAATGGTTAAAGCCGGGATCCCTTACGAGGACGCAAGGTACGTCATACCTCAGGCAGTAGCTACGAGGATGTTAATGACGGTGAATCTAAGGGAGTTAATCCACATAGCTTGCCTGAGGCTCTCGCCTCACGCTCAGTGGGAGCTTCGGAACGTGGTTGAGTCGATGGTTGAGGAGGCGAGTGGAGTGATCCCCGAGCTACCGCAGTTGCTCAGGAGTTCCTGTAGCGATTCAACCTGAGTTAGGGGCTGTTTAGCTTCTTAACCAGCCTCACGAGCTCTTCCAAATCCTCGACGATGTATCGCGGTCTCGACGAGGCCCCCCTGCACTCCCCCCTACACATGAGGACTGAGATAGCTCCCAGGGAGTTCGCCGGCATTATATCGTAGTCAGTGTCCCCGACTATCATGGCCTCCGCAGGGTTCACGTCGATCCTGCTGAGTGCTTCCCGGAAGATCTCCGGGTCGGGCTTACCTCTGCTCACTAAATCACTACCCACCATTGCGTCGAAGAACTCTCTAACCCCCTTCACGTTGAGTACGGCCTCTATAGTCTCAACGTTCGTTGAGGACGCGACCGCTAGTCTTAAGCCGTGCTCGCGCTTCAGCCTCTCTAAAGCCTCTCGTACTTCAGGGTAGAGCCTCACCTCATGTACCCTGGCTAGGTAGATCCTCCTCTTCAGCCTAGCAAGTCTTAACGCCTGCGTCTCGTCGTTCGCCAGCCTCCTCGCTATGTCCTCAGCTGACAGACCTACAAGCCCTCTCACGAACTCCCTGTCCATGCCTATCCCTAGCTCTCGGCATGCGTCAACCCAGGTGGAGACGTGAAGCTCAACGGTGTCGACCAGAGTCCCGTCTAAGTCGAAGACAATGCCCTTAATCATTGAACACCACCCAGGTAACGCACCAGGATCTCGAACGTGGCGATCCAGATGATGAAGGAGACTGAGTAGATTATGGAGATGCCTTTAGGTCTTCCTAAACCGCCCTTCAGCCTGTACATGATCATGTAGATCGGGTAGCTCGCGAAGTACGTTGTTAAGAGTATTAGATCAACAAACACTTCAGTAGTCCCTAGGCTGGCTCTCAAGGCGTATGATATAAAGCCTAAGACAACGCCGAAAGAAAGCCCAAACACCAGCGTCTTGCTCGCCTCTGACTTAAGCCTTCTCATCTAAACACCCACCCAAGTACTCACTAAACTCACATAATACACCTAACACACGTCTTATTAAGTCGCTGACGCAATCGCATGTTGGTGTTGAGTCCAGGGTGAGGGGGCTTGACAGCTCTCCGCAGACCGGACGCACTCGTAATCTGAACCCCCTCCCTGATTTCACGACGTTGATTAAGAGAGCAGCCTCCTCGAGCCGCTTAACGCATTTCGTCACGTTGCCTAGAACTATGCAATCAGTTGCGTAGGATTTAAGGGTTCTCAAGACCGTAGGTAAAGCCCCGACCTCCTGGAAGGACTTCACGTACGTGACTGCGTACCTACACGAGCTTAAGGCGTCCCCCACACCCTCCAGGAACCTCACCACACTTGATATGTAGTCCTCACTACACGGCGACCCTCGGAACTGCACCCTGGCGAAACCCGTCACGGTATCCACGTAACACACTCTACCGCCGGAACCCTCAGCTAGTTTAGAGAACCTTAGGAAGTCGCTCTTGACGCTGGCTATGAACTCGCTTACGAGGACTCCACGCACCTTCAACGCCCGTTAATATATAGGGTAGGGGTTAAGTAAGGGTTTAGAGGTGTAGTGAGTGGGTGTTAAGCTGGTGTGCGTTGTGTGCGGGAGGAAGTTCAGCGCAGGTCAAGGAGTGACGATAACCGTGGGTGAGAGAAGTTACAGCTTCCACAGTAAGGGATGTGCCCTAAAGTTCCTTAGGAAGGTACTGGAGGGGATCGAACAGTCTGAGGTCAGTAAAGCCATGGAAAGGGTTGCCGATGAATACACGGAGATATTAAAGGGGAGAGCTGAGAAAACAGCTAAGAAGATAGCCTAGGACTCCTTCCCACCGATAAGAATATTTAGATCTTGAGCACGGGATATTCTTGGGATGAGGACTGTGGCGGTCTCTGATGAATGATGCCTTAGGAGCCTGCTGACCGAAACGCTGTAATACGTTACAGCCTTCTCAACAACGCGTTATTGCCAAGCGATTCTTTAATATCCCTACCTACCAGATTATCGGTGATGCGTTTGATACTTTCAGACTTTGATTTAACGTGGTACCTGAAATCCGGCAGGTTGGTGGTGGATCCTTATGAAGAGGGGATAATCAGGGAGAACGGCATCGACCTACGTATCGGGGGTGAGGTAGCTAGGCTTAAGCGCGTAGGTAAGGTGTTTGACACTATGAACAGTGGTGTGGATCTAAGCGATTTCTACGTGATCGAGGTTAGCGATGAGTTTATAATATATCCCGACGAGAAGGTGCTCGTGTCTACTCTCGAGTACGTTAAGCTGCCCAACGATATCATGGGCTTCGTCGAGCTCAGGTCGTCTTTCGCTAGGGTGGGGCTGTCAACCCCGCCAACCATAATTGACGCGGGCTTTGAAGGTAACATAACCCTAGAGATACATGGCTCGGTCTTCCCGGTGAAGCTGTATAGAGGGCAGAGGTTCGCGCACGTCATTTTCTCTAAGACGTTGAACCCCGTGGTAAGGCCTTACAGAGGTAAGTATCAAGGGCAGAGAGGCGTTACATTACCTAGATTCACTCAGGAGTAACCCCGCCCTGCATTAGGAGATATAAACCTTATAAGCCAACACTAACTGGGGTCAGGTCTATGGAGAGGTTGCTCAAGGCCTCTGAAGGTTTAGAGTGTATTATGGGTGATGTTCTCAGGGTTCTGTACGTAAGCATGGGTTCACTTTGGCTAAGTGAGTTAGTTGGTGAGTATAGGGTGTTTGTAGAGACTATCGGGGGCACTCACGCTTCCGAGAAGGACATCAAGGAAGCAATCAACGAGTTAAGTAAGGCCGGGTTAGTTAACGTCAGGGAAGGCATCAGAGCCACTATGTCTCAGGAGGGGGAGAGGACCTACCTAATCTCGCTTAAGTTGAGTAACCAGCAACTCCTTACGCTGAGGAACGATGAAAAGATAGCTAAGTACAGAGACCTATGGAGGGCCTACCTTAAGGCGTGACGGCTTCTATAGAGTCGCGGTGACCTGAAGGGAGGCGGAGAGGCTTTCAGATTGGTTGAGAGATCCTTTGAGAGGGGTTGCGTAGATGACGTGCTGACGTGGTATGAGGAGTTAAGTAGGGGGTATGATGAGTTATACCTCGAGGAGCAGTTAAGTAAGTATGAAGTGATCGCCAGGGAGTTACGCCTGGAGCGACTTGGAAGGGATGGATTAAAGCTTCTCGACGTTGGCTGCGGTACTGGAGGTGCGGCAGGTTTTTTAGGCTCTATCATTATGTCCTCGCTGTACGTGGGTCTCGACCTAAGCCCCTCCATGTGTGAGCTGGCTAGAAAGCGATTAGATAGGTTAGGCTTACTGGGCGACGTCGTAGCAGGTGATTATCTCGAACCACCGTTCAGAGAGGGGGCAGCCGATCTCGTTGTCTCAGTCACTGCACTGACCTGCAGTGATGCGCTTGAGGAAGTCGTTCCGTCGCTACGTCGCTTACTCAGGGAGAGCGGACTATTGATCTACACGATCTTGTGCTCAACGGGGCTTCAAGACATCGGTAAGAACCCCTGCAACTCCTCAATCACGTTGAGTTCTAGGGAGCTCCTATGCGTTGATGAAACCCACGCACCCTCAACACCGGACCGGCTCTTAAGTCTTAAGCTGTAAGGGTGCGGTCATGACCTCGGATTCAGGCCTTGTTAAGAAGGCCCTGAGCTCGCTGGACGTAGCGGTGTTAGCTAAGGAGTTAAGCGACATCGTGGCGGACTCCAGGATAGATAACGTGTTCCAAGCCGGGAGTAACTCGCTCCTCCTTAAGCTCGTCCTTAGAGACGGGAGACACGCTTTCCTGATGATTGAGGGCGGGTTGAGGGTTTGCCTGACCAGCCACGTGACGTCAGGCAGCGCTTCAGGCAGAGTGACCCTCTTCAGACGTTACTTAAGAGAGGGTCTTGTGATAAGCGTCTCGCAGTACATGTTCGAGAGGATTATGGAGCTTGGTATAAGGGGTCGCGAAGGTGATGTGAAGTTCATCGTGGAACTCCTCCCCAGAGGCGTCATGTCCGTTGTCGACTCAACTGGGAACGTGCTTGCAAACACGGTGGATCTCAAGACTAAGGACAGGGTCATAAGGCCTGGCGTCACGTACAAATACCCCCCGGTCTTCCCCGATATTAGAACGGTTAGCGGGGATGAGTTCATCTCTCGGATCTCCGCCGGAAGCGAGCTAGGCCGGGCCTTAGTGAGGGTGTTCGGGATCCCTCCCGAGGTTGTTAATGAGGTCATCGACGAATCCGTTAGGAGTAGACGCCCCTCCTCACTTAGTACAGGCGACTTACTAACGGTTCACGAGGCCCTTAAATCATTCATAATAGGGGTTATCGAGAACCCTGAACCCGTCATACTGGTTTGCGGCGAGCGTTACGTCTCCTTCCACCCGTTCAAGCCCAGGAGGGTTGAGGGGGATTGCTACATACGGACTTTCGCCACGTTCAATGAGGCTGTTGACGAGTTCTTCGTTAGGGCAGGCGGCAGACCTGAGGTAGATGAGGCGGTTGAGGAGAGGTCTAGAGTTGAGGTCTCCCTGCGTGAGGCCCGTGAGGAGTGTGAGAAGTTGCTGGAGAGCCGCCGTGAACTAAGCGACGTTGTAGTCCTTATTCAAGAGAACTACGACGTTCTTGAAGATGTGTGGTTCTGTGTCTCAAGTAAAGCGAGGGGTGAGGGTTGGGGGAATGTGGAGTCCTGCGGGGTTACAGGATATGATAGGAACTCAGGGACTTATGAAGTAACCCTCCACGGCAGAACCCTTAAATTCACAATCCTCAAGGACTTCAAGACCCAGTACTTCGACCTCTTAAAGAGGTTGAAGAAGGTTGAGAGTAAGTTAGAGAAAACTGAGAGGAGCCTAGGGCTCCTTGAGGAGAGGTTGCGTGAAGTTGATGCGAGGGTGAGGGAGAGGTTGGGGAGGACGACCTTAACGAGGAGGTTCCGTTGGTATCACGCGTACCACTGGATAATCACCAGAGGCGGGTTTCTATCTATAGGCGGTAGGGATGCTGATCAGAACGAGAAGATAGTCCGTAGGTTCCTGAGGGGTAACGACGTTTTCATGCACGCTGACGTTCACGGTGCGCCGGTCTTCATCCTCTTCACTAACGACGTTGAACCGCCTGAAAGTGATCTACGTGATGTAGCCGTTCTCGCGGCGTCGTACAGTAAGGCTTGGAAGGAGGCTCTACCTTCCGTAGATGTGTTCTGGGTTAAGGGATCTCAAGTCAGCGTCGCACCTCCGCCGGGGCAGTTCCTACCTAGGGGGTCTTTCATGGTGTACGGTAGGAAGAACTACGTGAGGAGCGTGGAGCTGAGGGTTTCATTGGGTCTCCGCGTTGTTGAGGACAGGTATTACGAGTTAGTTGTGGGACCTGCAGAACTCTTGAGGGACACATGCGTCGTTGCAATAACGTTGAAACCAGGCAGTGAGAGCCCAAGCAAAGTAGCAACCGAATTCCTTGAGCTAATTAACAAGAAGTCAAACTACCTGGTGAAGGATCTCATGGTAGATGAGGTGATTAAGCGAATACCAGGCAACTCAAGGATCGTTGAGACCTTGGTTAAGTGAACGTACACTGTGAGGTTAGTGGAGTAATTCACCCATCACTGAAGAATCTACGGAGGAGTTCTCACTCTTTTAAGGTAGGGAAGAGATCATCGCGTGACTTTCACAACGCCGTAGCGATAACAAACTAAAGAGCTCGTAAGGGATGTGTCAAGAATGCGTTGAAGAGGTCTTTAACTACTGCTGGCTGTCAAAGTATATTTTCTGAGTAAGCATATAGTAGTTGGTGTGAGTTTGAAAATTAGAGCGCTTACACATATTAACTACCCTAGAGTATCACCTGATACTGCGCTCACGCGGGCTAGAGCTCTCATGCGTGACTTAAGCTTGAGGATCCTCCCTGTGGTTAGGGAGGGCGATTTTCTTGAGGGCGTTCTCAGAAGAGAGCACGTGCTCAGTATCACTTCAACTAGGTCTGATGTGTTGGTGTCTCAGGTTGCTGAGAGCTCGCCGTTGGTTTTCAAGACTGGTGAGGATGTTGCTGAATCCTTCAAGACCATGCTGGAGTTTGATGAATGGTATACCCCAGTGATTAATGAGGTCACTGGGAAGTATATCGGTATGCTCTCACTGGATTCTTTCTTACGTGAGATGTCATCCAGGGAGGTTAGAGGGCATGAGAAACGCTTATCCGAGATCATGACTACTAGGGTTGAGTACGTCACTCCAGAAGACTTCATCAGTAAGGTCTGGAGGAAGATGTTGACTTTCAGGTACGCAGGCTTCCCCGTAGTTAGGGGCAGGGATTTAGTTGTAGTTGGTATGATAACCCAGCACGACCTACTTAAGAAAGGCTACACTAGGATAGAACTTGAGTCTGAGTCAGGTCCTCGACCAGGCCCTAGAGTTAGGGAAGCCATGACAACGCCTGCCCTCACTCTAAAGCCGTACAATAAAGTGCGTGAGGCACTTAACCTAATGGTCAGGAACGACTTCGGCAGGGTACCGATAGTTAATGACGCTGGAGTTCTCGCCGGGATAGTTGATAGGAGTGATTTATGTTATAACTACCTGGAGGGGTTATGAGTCTTGGTTAAAACATACACGCCCAGGAGGTTGCGTGAGAGGAATAGGTGGTTGCGGAGTGACGGTAAGCCGAACTTCAGGGACAGGGTTTACGTTAGGGAACCGGAGTTAGGTCCTTTAATGAGGAAGGACGTCCCCTCTATCAACACGTCAGCCACAATGCTTAGGGCGTGCGAGCTTATGAGCGCTTATAACACACGCTTAATAACGGTGACCTCCGGGGGCGGTGAGGTGGTCGGGGTTCTCACATCGATGGATGTTATAGACTATCTAGGCGGGGGTTCGAGACATAACCTAGTGAGGGTCTCCGGGCTTGAGAGCGTGCATGAAGTGCTGAACGTTAACGTAGGTAGGGTGATGAATGAAAACCCCCTCTACGTAGACATTAACACACCCCTACACAGGGTTCTTGAGTTAATGGTTAGCCACGGTTTAGGAGCGGTGCCGATAACTAGGGAGGACGTATACGCTGGCATCTTAACCGAGCTCGAGATTATGAAGCATCTCTCAGTGAAGCACGTAGGCGTTCCTGCGGGTAGGGTGATGAGCAGGGAGGTCCTCTCGATACCCAGCAACGCGTCGTTAGAGGATGCTATGAAGATGATGATCTCCCTAGGCGTCAGGAGGTTGCCAGTCATAGATAATACCTTGCTGAGGGGTATGGTCACGTGGAAGGATATCGTGGACCTGATAGGCACTCATAGGGTCTACAGCATGTTGCGGTACGGCCTCTTAAGCGAGTTCAAGTCCTTGAAGATCCTGGAGGTTATGAGTACGGACGTCGAGGTGATAGACCCTCAGGTTGATTTAGGGGAGGTCGCGTCCATGATAGCGAGGACAGCGACTTCCTCCCTTCTAGTGGTTGAAGAGGGCGTGATTACAGGTATAATAACGGAGAGAGACGTTATTTACGGCCTAGTGGTGAGTTGAATGCCCCCGAGAGTCACGTCATATATGAGTAGCCCGGTCATAACTGCTAGGAGGAACGATAACCTAGCCTGCATCAGAAACCTGATGATTAGACATAAGATAGGTAAGATCGTGATTACTGAGGAGGACGGGGAGACGATATACGGAATAATAAGTAAGAGCGACTTCATACGCATCCTATATAACAGGAAGAAATACATAAAACCCCTTGAGACGCTCTTCGCTTACGAGATAGCAACGACCCCCGTGCTTGCAGTGAGGGACAACAGAACCATCAAGGCAGTAGCCCAGATAATGAGTA
>JAWBLQ010000041.1:0-11398 GCA_038830105.1 Zestosphaera sp.
CCATGGACACCCCCTTAATATTGACTCTGCTACTCCTTATAAATTTAACCCCCCTATAAACCCCCCCTCAATGTTTTGATATAAAAACCACATTATACTATTACACATTCATTGACTTTTTATAATAAAATTTTTAAATAATTTTACTAGACGAAAAATCAAAACCGGTCAGCATATAAAATCCCTACGCATATAAGATTTGTTGGTGGTTAGAACGCTGATCATGGGCAGAGAGCTACTTAAATATGTGAGGGGTTTACTTGATGTCGAGACGCAACTCCAGCCGGCGGGTCTTGATTTAAGGGTCTCTCAAGTCTTTAGGTTCAGGAGTCGTGGGGAGATAGGATTTAATGAGAGGAAACTACCTGAAGTTGAGGAGGTCGCTCCTCAAGATGGGTGTTGGGTTCTAGAGCCGGGCGTTTACAAAGTTAGATTCACTGAGGTCGTGGAGCTACCTGAGGATGTCTTAGCTTTATGCTTCCCTCGTTCCTCAATGCTTAGGTCGGGAGTCATGGTTATGTGTACTGTATGGGATCCTGGTTACGTAGGACGTGGTGAGGCTTTAATGCAGGTCATCAACCCGCATGGCGTCAAGCTAGAGGTCAACTCAAGGATTGTGCAGCTGATTTTTATCAGGCTTAACAGGCCTCCTGATAAGGTGTACGAAGGCTTCTATAAGGGTGAGAATTTGTGAGCGAGGAACTCGTTAAGTACGTCTACTACAGGATACGCGTGAGCGATGCCCTCATAGGCAGGGCGGCGCCTATAGTGAGGAGGGCCATTAAAGCGATGCCTAGGGACGAGTTCATAAACCCTGAGTACTACCCCCCGGGAAACACGGACGTCGAATCCACACTCAGGTTCTTCATATTCATGGTTGCGATAGATCACAGGACGAGCAGGTATAAGCCTTTCGAGGCCTACGTCAATTCAAAGTTCTATCACGGTGCAGACCTACTCTACAGACTTGGCTCCAGGAAATTCCTGGAAGACCCGGAGTTCTTCTCCCCAGACAGGATGTCTAGCATCAGCGTCGATGAGGTTGTTGAATGGCTTTCGGTGAGGGAGGGTGGGAGTTCCGTGAGCGTGTGGGATCCAGAGGTACGGGCCAGTCTGTTGAGGGATCTCGGGTTGGGGTTGGTTAAGTGGTTCAGCGGCTCTGTCAGCGAGTTAATCAAGGCTAGCAGGGGTTACTTAAGGAGAGGCCCGTCGCAGGGGCTGACTCATATTATGAGAAGGTTTAAGGCCTACTCAGATCCCGTTGAGAAGAAGACGTTTTTGTTTGCTAAGTTCGTTGAGAGGCGGGGGCTCATCAGCATCGCTGATCCGTGGAACAAGGAGGTCCCTGTCGACAACCACTTAACGAGAATAGCCCTGAGACTTCACCTAGTCTCTCCCGAGGAAGCCCTACATGCAAAGATAAGGGTTAGAGAGCATTACACGTACGCTGAGGACATCGCTTTAAGGCTTGCCGTGAGGACTGCCTACAAAGAATTAGCTAAGGTTGCAGGTGTAGACCCCTTCATACTGGACGATTTCCTATGGTATTTCGGTAGGAAGGTCTGCATGCGTGAGAGACCTGCATGCGTGAGGGTTGAGGAGTGCCCGTTAGCTGACGTATGCCTCAGTAGAGGCAGTCCTGAGGAGATCACGGAACATCATTACCTCAACACCTACTACTATTAGTGGTGCCTTAGATGGCTGAAGTCCCGGGGGAGACGGACGTTAGAAAACTGATTAAATCCCTCAACGACGAGCAACGTAAGACCCTAAGGTATTTCTGCGTTAACAGGTCTGTTGGCGAGTTGCTGGCGCTTAAAGAGCTCCAAGCACTACATAAAGTCAAGGAGCCTAGTAAGGTCATAGCTAAGTTAGTCGAGATCGGGGTCCTGGTGAGGGGTCAGGGTTGCTACAGCATATCTAAGGATTTCCTTAACGCCGTTAAGGAGGCAGGTGTTAAGTTTAATGAGATTTAAGGACAGGGTTCAAGCCTACTTAGAGCTCCTCAGAATACATAACGTCATAGCAACCCTACTAACTACTATGATGGGCTGGCTAACCGTCAGGGTTGTCGCCCCGACGCTTAACATCGCGTCATTGATAATCCCTCTCTTCGCGGTTGCTGTGATCTCAAGCGCTGGGTATGTGATCAATGATTACTTCGATGCTGAAGTCGATAAAGTTAACAAGCCGTACAGACCGATACCGTCAGGTAGGGTGACTGCACGCGAGGCGCTGGCTCTGAGCTTAGCGCTCTTCCTCACCGGGACTCTCCCCTCAACCTTCGTAGGTCTCTACACAACGCTCTTCGTGTGGTTTAACGCTTGTGTTGTTTTCCTTTACTCCTACAGGATTAAGGAGTGGGGGTTACTGGGCAACGTTGTTGTCTCGCTTGAGGGGGCCTTTACAATAATACTCGGGGCTCTAACGCCATCCGAGCTTCTTGGCAATTTAAGTCTGGTTAGGGCCTCGTTAGTGCCAGCGTTATACGCGTTCACTCTCCTCCTGGCTAGAGAGGTGGTCAAAACAGTTGAAGACTTAAGAGCAGATGAGGTCAGGAAGGTGAGGTCATTGCCAAGGGTAATTGGTGTTCGGAAGGCAGCCTTAGTAGCCGCCGCCCTCCAGGCCTTCATAGTAGGCATATCCCCTATCCCTTACCTAACCGGGTACGGCTACATATACTTAGTTCTAGCTCTCGTAACAGACGTACTGATACTCTCCTCCATCGTGAGGACTGTCCAGCTGGGTAAATCAGAGAATCCTGAGCTGATAGCCGCTAAACTGAGGAGCGTACTTAAGGTAGCTATATTCACCGGGACGATGGCCTTCACCTTTGATCTCCTAGTCAAGATACTTACAACAGAAAGCCTTGCTCTTTAGTATATGAAGATGTGAAGTGACAGGGATGTTAAGTTCTTAACTTGAAGGTCTTAACGTTCTGACCCCAGACATCATGATACACTACCCTAACGTATACCTCTCTACCTCTTAGGTCTTCACTTGATAGGAGTTTAAGCATCTTAACATCCCCAGGGCATAAATCATTTAACTCGCTTCTAGCCACTATCCTACCTTCACGAAGGATCACTACCAATCCCCTTCTCAGTGACGCCCCTCCTTCATTCCTTACAGTGAGTTGAATTTCCTTAGCGTTGATTAGCGAGGCTTCCACGTGAATCTGCGGACCTGAGGTGAGTGGCCTATAGAGGATTAAATCGCTTACGACCACGGGCTTTGTTACGTCGCCCCCTCTATGGACTAGAGTGCAATGCCCTTCAGGACTCGCTGTAAATCCCCTTAACGAGACTTCATTAACCCCGACGAGTTGTGTGAGTACGTGTTCGTTGCCGCATTTGATAATGAACTCCGTACCTCTTGAGGGCATCTCAATAACCCCCTCGACACCTAACTCAAGACCCTCCTCAGGGTGTTCTAAGGAGTAGCTCTCGCCTCTGGACAGGATTAAAACACCTGAGTAGTGCCTCAACGCAACTTCAGCGTCTACGGAGGGGCTCACCCCAACTAAGCTGACCGAGAGAATCTCAACGATGCGAGACGACTCAGTGGAGAGTCTAACTAAGTACTTGCCAGGCTCTCTCGCTATTTGAGAGACGTCAAAGACCTGCGAGGCGTAAGTAAGTCCTTCAAGATTAACTATTACCTGAGGCTTAAACTCTCTAGTCACGTTAACGGAGTTTACAGATACCTTCCATGAGAGAGACCTAGGTTTCAGGTCTTCACCCTTTAACAGTATTGAGAGGAACGGACTGCTTAAGACCTCATCCACAGTCAGGATCAGCTGGAGGTGCCTAGGCCTGCCGTAACCTCCGATAACTCCGGGCATTACGTAGGTCAACCTAAAGGGCGAGCCCTTGTAAACCCCTGAAGCACACTTTATTAAAGTGCCAGTCATCGACCACCGCACCTAAACGCATTATATATAATCACCTAAAACTTAAATAGACGTGTAGAGGGGGCTGTCATCACTTATCAAGGCTGGTAAGAGCCGGTCCACAGCTCCTCAGCAACTACTCTCGCACCCCATGGACAGAAGCGCTTAACTACGTTAAGCCAGTAATTTAACTCTCTCTCTACAAATGACGGTGTGCCATCACATAACTCTATCGAGACCTCGACAACTTCTATTGTGTCGGGATCCAGGTGCCAACTCCACGGTTTATTAAAACCTCCATCACCCTCCCTGAGCTCCCCGTTAACATGCCCGATCTTCTCACCCTTCATCAACTGCCTTAATTCGTTCGCTTTAGCAGGATCCCTAACCAAGACCTTAAATCTCTCAGTAGTGTTTTCGTGGATTTGGATCGTGAAGAGCCAGCCTCCTGGTTCTTGTACCTTACTTGATGAATATATGTAAAGCGCTAATGCAGGTATAAGTAGTGTTACAGCTGCAACGATCAAATAATCCTTCCTCACTGCACACGTCACCGTGATAATTTACTATGTTCTTTCATATAGCTTTATTCATTGTAACAAGTTGTTCAATCAGTTGAACACGCAAATGTTAACTCAAGTTCATTTAGCTCCTCAGATCTCCCCCACGTCTGCTGGGGCTAGTCTCTTCAGCGCTCTGAACGCGGCTAGTCTCTCCTTACCCTCAAGTTTAGCTTCGTTGATCAGCCTGCTCAACTCGTTTATAACTGCCCGCGCTACCTCCTCCTTCACGGGGTACGGTATGCCGTCCTTACCCCCTATCGTGTAGGCGTATTTAAACGGTGAAAAGCTGTGCGTCACTATGTCTCTTAACGGTGGGGGTTCCCTATATATTAGTTCTGAGATGAGCGCCAGGGCCCTAACCGCCTCAGCACCTAAATCCTTAATGAGGAGTAACTCCTCGACACTCCTAGGTCTTAGCTCGTAAGCCGCGCGTAACTCGTTAAGCATCCTTGAGTTCACGTTAATCGGTCTGTAATACGGTAGGGTTTTGACGATGGCTCTTGGCGGTTCTAGGCCTGTGAGGGTCTTAACCCCTTTAAGGTAGGTGTTGACTATCCGGAGGTTCCTGACTACAGACTCTGGCCTCTCTTGAGCTAGATCCACAACTAACGTCCTGACCTTAACTGAGTCCCTAGTGGCGAGGTTCAGCGGTTTCCCTACGACGTCTGACGCGACGCCTGTGTGAGATTCCATGGTGGGATCCCTCGACATGAACCAAGCCAGGTGGTACCTCCTAGCGAGCATTAGATTTGTGTTCATGCCTTGCTGAATTATCACCCAGTCTCCTTTACCGTCGAAGATCAGGACGTGGTGGTAGAGTGTGAAGCCGTCTTGAAGGAGTGTTGCATCCGTCTTAGCGCCGAGTCTGGAGACCTTGATCAACTCCTTAGTCACTGCTGTTGACAAGCCTACCTCTCCGCCGTACTTCATTATCTCTTCAGGGGTTCTCCTTGAGGCCGCGCCCTTACCTCCTGCGACTCTGACATCCCCGCCTATCTCGCTCAGGGCTGTCTTGATCATGGCTGTGGTGACGGTGGTTGATCCGCTACTATCCCAATCCATACCTATTACGTTATTGAATGCTTGAAACCATAATGGGTTGGAGAATCTCCTCAAAACCTCCTCGCCGCTTAGCTCGGTCAGCATTACCTCCAGGATACCTCTAGATAGCTTAAGCATTAACTTAGCTAGCCATGGAGGTACATGCCCCCCGTGAAGTGGTAGGTCGGCGACCCCTGAGACCCCAGTCATCGCTCTCACTGGAGGCAGTCCATACGGGGCTTAAATACAGTACACCTACTTCCTCTTAACCTTAAGCACAGAACCCTCAATACCAACCACAACCACCTCACTCCCTTTAGGTATCTCCTCATCCGAGGAGGCCCTCCAGTACTCGCCCTCAACCACTACGAAGCCCGTTCTACCCGGCCCTAAGTCGTCAACCGCCCTACCGGCCTTACCGACCGGTAGGAACTCGTAAGGTTTTTTCCTCCTCACCTTAATCACCTTAAACATAACTATGCCGAAGAAACTGCCGAGGATTAACGAGGTGCACACTATGAATAATCTTAAAACGTTGATGTACTCCTCTGAGGGCATGAACCCGCTGGGGACGTAGGTAGGCAGTAAAGCAAACCCGAAGGCCAGCAGGATTATCCCGCTTATCCCAACTATCCCGAACCCGGGGATTACGAACAGCTCTACGGCCAGCAACGCAGCCCCTAACATCGTGAGGAGTAGCGAAACTAAGTTCGGGTTCACCCCGCTACCCACTAGACCTAGGAAGAGGAATAGGAGAGTCAGCGGGAGTACAGTCAGCTTACCGCTAACCAACGCGAAGATCGTTCCCAGAATACCTATCGTTAAGAGCACGTTGAGTATTGAGGAGTTCTCAAGGAGTGAGATCATTCTCGATCTCACGCTGCAGGCGTAGACCTCGACACCTGACTCAACGATCTCAACCCTCACAACACCTCCAGGGACCTCGAACTCCATCCCGTAGAGAGCCTTAAGTACCGTTGATAGGTCTTGAGCCGTTAAGTCCGCTACCCCGTATGCGACTGCTTTCTCAGCGCTCACCGTGGAAGCCCTGACCACGAAGTCCCTGACTAGAGACTCGTTCCTCCCTCTGAGCCTCGCGAAGCTCATGGCCTTCTCGATGACTGGGTTAATTATCTTCGATTCATTAACGAACTGAATCTCACCGGTGACTGGGTTAACCATTATCGGTTGCATAGCCCCTATGATGGAAGATGGATGCAACGCCACCACGTTAGCGGGGAGCAATATCATAGTTCCCGCGCTTAAAGCTTTACCGCCGCTCACGTAAGCTATAGTCACGGTTCTCGAGCTACTCACGACATCTCCTATAGTGTAGGCGGCATCGAGGTAACCGCCGTAGCTGTTGACCAAGTATATGAGTGCTTTACCCTCACTCTCGGCCTTACTCAAGGCATCTATAAAGCACTCCTTAACACCGTCGTCTATGACATCCCAAGGCGGCTCTATACTGACCATGACTGCCTTAGTGACGAGCCTCACTGTCTGAGCGCTTGAAGAGGCTCGGTTCTCAAGACTACTCAGCGCTGAGGCGTTCAAAGCCGCGAGCAGGATCATTACGAACAAATATGCGACGTAAAAAAGCTTCCGTCTAGCCGTAGGCACCCCCCGTTTAGCGCTCCTCTCGTTCTTTAAGTGCTTTATACATTGCGGCAGTCCTGCCTAGTTCTGCAGCCCCGCTCTCCGTCACGACTACTAAAGCCTTCTCCCTAGCTATTTCTATAAATGTCTGGAGCTCTCTGAGGCGGAGGGCCATCGGGTGTTGCTCATACATCGACGCTGCCTCGGCCAGGACCGTTGAGGCCTGTCTCTCGCCCTCAGCCTCTATGACCCTGGCCCTCCTCCACCTCTCCGCCTCAGCCTGCTTGGCCATAGCCCTCATTAATTCCTCAGGAAGTTCCACGGACTTCAAGGTCACTGAAGCAACTTTAATACCCCATGACATGGCGGTCTCGTCTATTATCCCTTGAATCCTCTTGTTCAGCTCATCCCTCTTTTGAAGCAGGTCATCTAAATCCACCTGACCTATCACGTCCCTTAAGATCGTCTGGCCTAACATCATTATTGAGTAGTGATAGTTACTCACCCTAGTTACCGCGGCCACCGGGTCCACGGCCCTGTAGTAGATGACCGCATCTACCTTCACGCTAACGTTATCCCTGGTTATGATTTCCTGCTTCGGCACGTCGACTGTGACGACCCTTAAGTCAATCCTCATCAGACTGTCCAGGAAGGGTATGATTATTATTAAGCCGGGGCCCTTAGCCCCGATAAGCCTTCCAAGCCTGAAGAGAACTGCTCTCTCGTACTCTCTAATTACCTTTATACTTGCGCTAAGCAGGGGAACTACTATCAGGAGCACTACCATGAGAACTATTATAGTTCCTAAATCTATCAAGTCATGCACCTCATTTACTTAAGTGTTACGAGATATTTAAACGAGGTTGAAAGTATCTCGAGGTGATTGAAGTAGCTGGAGGGAGGTCTAGAGGTTATAGAGCTGAAAGAGAGTTAGTCTACATGCTGTGGAGACTCGGGTTCGCTGTGATGAGGGCCCCGGCAAGTGGTGCCAGGATAAGGAAGGCTGAGTACCCCGACGTAGTAGCGATCATGAACGGGAAGGTGGCGGTCTTCGAGGTTAAATCAAGGGCCAAACCAACTGGGATCTACATAGAGGGTGAACAGATGAAGAAGCTTGTTGATTTCGCCGCGAGGGCGGGCGGAATACCCTATATAGCGGTCAGGATACCTCATAAGGAGTGGAAGTTCGTCAAAGTAGACGCAGAGGCGAGTAAAATCGAGAAAACCTTCAAAGTAGGCAAGGAGGACGTAGAAAGAGCACCCGGCATCGCCGGGGTTCTCACGGATCTAGGACTCCTGAAGACTCTGAAGGATTACAGCTGAGAGTCCCGCCCTTTAGGGTGAAGGCCAGCTACAACAGTAAATCACGAGAAACTGAGGGAAGCAAGCGCTTCGTAACCCGAGATAATTCCTTATTAATTTACGTTCGTTAAATAACCAGTGGGTCTCATGAACAGGAAGGAAGCCGTGAGTAAGATCCTCCGGAACGTTGATTCATCGAGAGAAGTCATTGTGAGATTCCTACAGGACTTAATAAGCTTCCCTAGCGTGAGTGGGGATGAGAGGGACCTACAACTCTACATAGCTTCTAAGCTTCGTGAGTGGGGGATCCCATACGACATGTGGGAGATCAATGAATCAGAGCTACAGAGGAATCCGTTCTTTGAGAATCCAGCGATCCCCTATAGAGGGAGGCCTATGTTAGTGGGTATAGTTAACGGGTCGGGAGGCGGTAAGTCACTTGCTTTCAACGGTCATGTAGACGTGATCCCTCCAGGTCCCAGGGAGGCGTGGAGGCACGACCCCTTCAGCGGCTTCGTTGAGGGCAACCGTCTTTACGGGAGAGGTGCTTCCGATATGAAGAGCGGTGTAGCAGCTTACACGATGGCGGTGAAGATCCTGCTTGATTCCGGCTTCCAACCTATGGGGAACGTCTACATGCACTACGTCATAGACGAGGAGTACACGAGCAACGGTACGTTGTCAGCTCTCTTGAGGGGGTACGGTGCTGACGGGGCTATCAACGCGGAAGCCAGTGATTTAGAGGTACAGCCCTCGGTCTCAGGAAGTATGTGGTTCGCTGTTGAGGTCTCCGGGAGGACGGCTTCGATGTCGAGAATCTGGGAAGGTATTAACGCTATTGAGAAGGGGTGTAAGGTATGTGAAGCTATTAGGAGGTTGTATGAGGTGAGAGTCAGCAACAAGAAACATCCTCTCTACCCGGATGCGAGAGGGGTGCTGGCTTTGTTCCTAGGCATGTTCAACTCAGGGACTTTCCCGAGCGCGGTGCCTGATAAAGCGGTCTTGAAGGGGAGGATGGGTTTACTTCCAGGGGAGTCTGTGAGTGCTGCGATTAATGAGTTAAGGGACTTCATTCTAGAATACGTTAAAGACGATGAGTGGCTTAAAAACAACCCGCCGGTGGTTAGGCAGGAGGGGTACGCGGGTGAGGGTGTTGAGATTCCCGTTAATCACCCACTAACACAGTCATTAGCTAAGTCATTTGAAGAGGCCCTCGGGATGAAACCCGTTATTAAAGGGCATGAAGGGGCTAGCGATATGAGGACGCTGGTGAAGATGGGTGTGCCGACGGTCTGCTTCGGGCCAGGAACTATAGCACAGATGCACGCTATTAATGAGTGGGTTAACGTAGAGGACTTGATAAAAGCTGTTAAGGTGATGGCTGTTCACATTGTCGAGTGGTCCGGGGTAGAGTACGTGGGTAAATAGGTCTGGTTTCTCTAGATAGCGAGGTAGGCCTTCTTAACTATCTCACTGTCAATCAGGTCGCTAGCTTTACCCTCTAAGACTATCCTGCCGTTCTCTATAACGTAGCCTCTGTCAGATATCTCGAGGGCCGCTTTAACGTTCTGCTCAACTAGGAGTATCGTTATACCTTCACGCCTGAGCATCACTAGAGTGTCAAGTATCACGTCAACTAACTTAGGCATTATGCCTAGACTGGGTTCGTCCAGCATTAGTAGTTTCGGTCGCGTCATCAACGCCCTCCCAATAGCCAGCATCTGCTGCTCTCCCCCGCTCAGGGTTCCGGCTTTCTGCCTCCGCCTCTCCTCAAGCACTGGGAAGATCTTATAGACAAAGTTAAGTCTCTCGTTTATCTCTGACTTACCACTCAGTAGATACGCACCTGCAAGGAGGTTCTCGAACAACTGCCTTCCCTCAGGCACTAGAGTCACCCCTATTTTAACTACTAAGGAGGATCGCAACCCGTCTATCCTCCGTCCTTCGAAGGTTATCTCACCTCCTATAGGTCTATGGAGTCCTGCAATTACTTTCAGGGTGGTTGTTTTGCCAGCACCGTTGGAACCCACTAGAGCGACTATCTCACCGCGCTGGATTCTGAATGAGACATCCCATAAGACCTGTATCTTACCGTAGGAAGCTCTTAGGTCCTTAACCACTAGGAATTGCCCTCCGTCACTCACCCTCCTCACCTCAAGCCCTCCTTCTCTCACCTAAATAAGCTGCTATGACCTTCGGATCCCTCGCGATCTCCTCAGGCGTCCCTTCAGCTATCTTAGCGCCTGAACTCATGACAACTACTCTATCGCTGATACCCATGACTAACGGCATCACATGCTCAACGACCACCATAGACATGTCGTACTCTTGCCTGATAGTAGTGATTACCTTCCTCATGTCAACGATCTCATGCGGTCTCAAACCTGCAGCGAGTTCGTCTATCAGAAGTAGTCTAGGCCTCGTTGCGAGCGCTCTCCCAAGCTCTACAAGTTTCTCCTCAACTATGGTTAACGTGCTACACACTCTGTAGGGATCCTTAAGTCCTAGAAGCCTGACTATCTCCGTCGCTTTCTCGTAGGCCTCCTTCTTACTCTTCGATTTAGACAGTGCTCCAACCGCTACAGCGTCCAGTACCCTGAGGTTAGCGAAGGGTTTTATTAACTGGAAGGTTCTCGCTATACCCCTAGAGTTTATTTTATGGGGCGATAGCCCTGTGATGTCCTTGCCTAGGAAGATCACGCGGCCTTTATCAGGGGTTAGGAATCCTGTAACTACGTTTATCAAGGTGGTTTTACCAGCTCCGTTAGGGCCTATCAGCCCCACGATCTCCCCGTTAAAGACCTCCATGCTGAAATTATCCACAGCCTTAACGCCTCCGAAGTGTTTCGAGAGATCCTGTATTTCAAGGATTTTCTCTCTGCTCACATCCCAACACCTGATAAAACTCTCTTCTTGACCCACCCGAATATCCCTTGCCTGAAGAACCTTATCGCCACGATTATCAACACAGCTAGTATTAAGTATCTGTAGATCCCGAACC
>JAWBLQ010000042.1:0-1190 GCA_038830105.1 Zestosphaera sp.
AGAGGAGATTTGCTAGTGATGCAAGCCATGCCAGGACGTCTGCTATTTCTTCTTCCTGCGCGTTCTTATCTCCTGTTAGTATGGCCTCAGCGAGCTCGCCTATCTCCTCCACTAACCAGGTGAATGTTGCGTGGATTCCCCTCTCCTGGTCTCTTCTTATGTAATGCTCCTTCATTAGCTCTTGGATCTCCTTCAATGTTGTCTGGTGGATCACTTGCCTCACCGTCATTAAAGGTTTATATCTTCGGTTTAATAATCTGATAGTGGTGTGTGGTTTGTCTAGTAAGAAAAAGAAGAGGTCCTCAATGATGTCGGGGGCTGGGTTAGTTAGGTTTTTTGAGGAGGTTGAAGCCAGGGTTAGCATCTCACCCTATCAACTCATAGCGGTAGCGATAATATTCGCGGCAATAGTTCTGGTTCTAGGGTATATAGCCCCAACACTCTTCACGCCTTAGAACCTGTAAATACTGCTTGAACTGTTTTAGTTGTGGGAAAAAGTGGGATGGAAACGAAATAAAGGGGTTCTAAATCTAGGACTAACTGAAGGACCTTAAACACAGTCCTACAGACCTAACATAGACCAGACCGTTATTACCTTCTCAGAAATATAATTACATGTGGGTCTAGATGAGAGAGTATAAAGAGATCAACTTACATGAGCTCCCCAGTAATGTAGGTTACGGGAGATTCAAGCTCTCGAACCTAGTGCTGAATCTAGGGGATTTTAAAATATCCTTCAAGAAGGATGGGGTGGTTAAGTACCTGCGTGAGGGCAGCGGTAGCGTGGAGAAGGTGGTAGCTCCATCTGAAGAGGGTTACGTCTTCGTGAACCCTGTTGAGCCTATTAACCTTCCTAAGCCTGTTAGCGACTTCCTCCTGGTCGAGCTGAGCAAGCCGGTCTTAATAGCTCCCAGCGCGTCGATTGAGGCGTACTTGACGTTCCCGATTGAGATAGGTGTCTTACTGGTGGACAGTAGAGATGTTGAGGTTCTCGACCTTCTCACCTTGGTTAAGCAGAAGTACGTCCTCTATGGAACCCCGAGGGCTGGCGTGGTGTGTAGGTATTGGTTAAGCGACGTCTTCCCTCGCCCCCCAATGAGAGATCTTTTAAGGGAGGGTGTACTCAAGCTGAGAGTCACTAATAAATCGAACAACTGGGTCACTGTCTCGAACGTCGTGCTGAGCGCGGA
>JAWBLQ010000042.1:1200-3382 GCA_038830105.1 Zestosphaera sp.
AGTACGTGTCAACGTCAGCTCAGATGAACGTGATCTCCCCTAAACTAGCTGAAACCAGTATCACGGACGAACCCCTCAGGGATGGCATGAGTAAATCCCTGAACGCACGATCCAGCCGCAGGATCTCATTATCGAGATCTAAATTTATGATGGAGTGGGGCTTATGATGGACATCCTTAACACGATTATCTACGGTGAAGTGACCGTAGGGGGCATCCTGCTCTTCACAGCAATTATGACGGTAACGGTCATCGCGTCTAAGTTAATCACGCTGACGATGAAGAGAGCGCTCATAGATAAAGTTAGGAAAGCACAACTTGACGTCGTACTTAAGACTGTGTACTACGGGATAATCACGATGGTCTTCCTAGGCTCAACTCCTCTGATAGGAATCAACCTCTCAGGACTCCTCCTAGCCGGCGGTATCGCCGGGATCGTAATAGGCTTCGCCGTCCAGAATATAGTCGCTAACCTGGTCTCAGGCATCTTCCTAGCGATCGAGAGACCTGTGAAGATAGGTGATGCGATAAGTGTTGCAGGCGTGACGGGGGTCGTCGAAGATACGAACATATTCTCAACGATTGTGAGGACCTTCGACGGTTTGTTTGTGAGGATCCCTAACGCTAACGTGTTCACGTCAAGCATAACAAACTACACAGCCCATATAGCGAGGAGGTTCGAGTACGTGATTGGGATAAGGTACAGCGACGACGCTGAGAGAGCGATAGACGTGATAAAGAAGATTATCGAAGAACACCCACTAGTCCTTAAGAAGCCTGAACCCCAAGTCTTCGTGGACAGTCTAGGGGACAGCTCAGTTAATATAGTCGTGCGTATGTGGGCTCCAACTCAGGAGTGGTTCTCAGTTAAGATGGAGCTACTCTGGAGGATTAAAACCGAGCTGGAGAGGAACGGAATTCAGATCCCATTCCCACAGAGAGTAGTCTGGTTTGCAAATGAACCACCGCTCACGAGTAGGAGTTTGAAGAGTGATGAGGTCCATGAGTCGGGAGGGTGACAAAGACGGATTGACTACTAGAAAGAGAATCATTGAGTTGTTACTTAGGGATGAGGGTCCGCTGACGGCTGAGGACATAATACTTAAGCTCTCTTTGAGGAACACCACCGATGAAGTATATGAACACTTAAAACACGTGGCTAAGACTGTGAGGAGGACTTACAGGGATTCTCGCATCCTCATCATGATTCCGCCCGTCTGCAGAGCATGCGGCTACGTCTTTAAGGAGTTGGAGGGACCTAGGAAGCCTGGTAGATGCCCTAAATGTAAGTCAGACCGAATAGATCCTCCCGCGTTCAAGATAGTGCGTAGGTGAGCCGCGATAGTTACTCAGGATTTAAAGAGTTAAGTGTGACTGATCATGACGCCTAGCAAGACCTTAACGATACTTGCACACGGCGATTCAGACGGTATCTGCTCTGCCAGTATAGTTAAGGCAGCTCTGAGGGATTCGTATGACGAGATTGAGACCTACTTCACACACCCGGTCGGTCTAGTGAACGACTTAAGGGAGTTCGCTAGGGGTGATCTAGTCATTCTAGACGTGGCGATAGATGAGAGAAACGCTGCTAAACTAGCTGAATACCTTGAGGGGTGTGAGGGGTACACGATTTACGTGGATCACCACCCACCGCCGTTAGGACTCTCGCTCGCGGAGTTAAGGTTTGACGAGAACGTTGTGGATTACTTGTCTGAGGCATCAACCTCAGAGCTGACGTTCAAGAGATTCAACAGCAGGCTACCTAGAGAGTATGACAGGGTGGCTCTCTATGGGGCGATAGCTGATTACGCTGACGTTACTGAGTGGGTCAAGGAATCGCTGTCACGATGGGATAAAAGACATATATTCTTTGAAGCTGGGATACTCTCGCAAGGGTTAGAGGGCTCTAGGAAGCTCTACGACCTAAAAAGAGGGGTTGTTGATCACCTCTCAAGGAATCTTAAGCCGTCATCACATGAAGAGCTTGTTAGGAGAGCTCTCACCCAGGCTAAGGAGAACGAAGACCTGTATTTATGGGTTAAGAATAACTTGAATGCTGACGGTTACGTGGCGTATGTGATTAACCCCCCAGGTAGTTTAGGAGTAGCCGCGACATACGTGTTAGGGGTCTCAGACCTTCGCGTAGGAATCGCCGCCGAGGTTAGAGGCGATATCATGGTTAT
>JAWBLQ010000042.1:3392-11124 GCA_038830105.1 Zestosphaera sp.
ACAAGACCTTAAGAGAGATAACCCGGTTCATCGAAGGTAGTGGCGGGGGTCATAGGAACGCTGCCGGAGCTCGACTGCGTAAGGGTGAGTTCAAGAGGTTCCTAGAACTACTTAACCACTACTTAACTTAGAGACGCTAGCTCTTTAACTAGTTAGAGAAGAGTCTCGTCGATGCGTGTAGCCCTCTTGAATAATGATTCAAGGTAAGCGCCTGCTACTAAACGAATCAGAGACCATGAAGCCTCAGTATCTCGGCCTGAATGCACAGCACCTCGTCTCTAGAGCTTGCCGCCGAATACCTCTCAAGGTACTCCTTATTGAGCTCATAGAACGTGAACCCCCATTTAAACTTACTCAAGATCTCAAACGCGTAATCCTTAAACCCAGTGATATAGAGACTAGCCGCTAAGGCCTCAACACTGCTTAACTTCGTTAAGACACCGAAGTTTACGGGGTTTCCCGCCTTAAGGGCCGGCAGAACTCTCTGCTCATACCTGCGTTTCTTAGCCAGCTCCTTAAGCAAATCTAAGCCCGTATTCCATGATGTGTCTAAAACAGCTAAACCACTCTTCACCACGTAACTTGAATCCCCGGGATGGAGAATCGTCCTACTGTAGGGATTAAGAACCACCGTATGTGCTGGTAAATCACTTACCCGAGTCCTCACAGCATATCCCAGTCTAACGAGCTTTAACGCCGTCGATAGTTTGGGGTCATCCCCCCCGAACCTGACGACGTATATCCTTAGCGAGCTACTTACCACGCTTACTCACATCCTCACTCAATCCACCCAACCCTCCTCCCCACTCACGAAACGTAAGAGCTTTCTTAAGCTGAATCCCCACTAATTGATTACCTCCACCTGCGTAACGTTGGGCTTGAAGCGTGAGGTATTACCATGGACATCACGACTTACAAGCTCGTGTGGCGGCATACATCACCGGGATACATTGATAACACGGGCTTTAAATCATTGTAAAAGAGGTGCTGTGGTAACAAACAATAAATTTATATTCTCTAGGCGTTAGTTAATTCTTGGTGATGTTCGAGTGCCTGAGGCGATAGTCCTGATAAACACGAATATAGGTGCTGAGGAGGAAGTGATGAACGAGCTACTTAGGATAGAAGGGATATCCGAGGCGTACATAGTCTACGGCGTCTACGATATAGTTGTAAAGATTAAAGCACCCTCAACAGAGACCCTTAAGGAGATAATCTCCAGTAAGATCAGGAAGATATCTAACGTTAGGTCGACACTCACAATGATCGTGGTTGAGGGTAGGGAAATCACCCCGAGCTACCTGAAGACTTAATAGCGTTGAATGCATGGATACCCCGCCGTGACGGGTAGGGAGGTCATTAAGAGGGGTGCGTGAGAATCTCGAGAATATGTATGTAGGGCTGGACGACGTCGACACGGGTTCACAGGGGTGTACGACACACCTAACCTTTAGGGTTTTAAGAAGCATAATCAACCAAATCCCTCAAGCAGTTGTCAGTGATTACCCGGTTTTAATACGGCTGAACCCCACGATCCCATTCAAGACTAGAGGCAACGCTGCGCTTTCCTTCACAGTTAAACTGCGTGAACGTGAGGCACAGTCTCTTAGGGAGATAGTTCTTAAGGAGGTCTCATCCTACACTGCTGGTGTCAGAGGTGCGGGTGCTGAGCCGGGTGTAGCCCTCCTCTATGGAGAGGTCCCGGAGGCTCTAGAACGGCTCTATGTGAAGGCGTTGAGCGATTACGTGCATAAAGACTACGTGCTAGGGGTGATTAAGACCTTGGAGGGCTCTCTAGAAGTCCCTCTAGGTTACTCGAGAGGCTTAATAGGCGCGTTGGCTGCTATAGGTGCTTCTAAGTACTTAAGGAAATGCACATATGAGTTGCTGTCCTATAGGGGTGGAGAGAAATACAGTGTCGAGAGGTGCGTTGATGAAGAGTCTGTTAAGGTGATGGATGAGAGGTTCCGTAGTGACACATTCCTCAACTACGACTACGCGAGCGGTGAACTCCTCATCACGCCCTCAGGACCTAACCCAGTGCTCTTAGGACTGAGGGGAGAGGATCCTGAGTCGCTAGTGAGGGCCTTCAGCATGTTGAGGATCTGTGAGAACTACGAGGGATGGGTTATATATAAGACGAATCAGGCAGTCAACGCGCATCACGTGGAGAGATGTTTAGAGTGTTTTAAACCCTACCAGACAGGCTGTGTGAGGGCTAGGGTAGTTGACAAGCCTGTGATTCTTCCAGGGGGCGACGTGCTTGTAAAGCTCGGTGACCGGAATGCGGAGACCAGGTTGTGGGCGGCTTTCTTCAGAGAGACGGGCCTGAATAAAGTGGCGAGAAGGCTGATGACCGGTGATTTAATCGCTGTATGTGGTGGAGGTAGGTATTGGGAGGGACGCGGTGTCGTTGTCCACTCTGACCTCCTTGAGGTCCTTGAACTGACCAGCGAGACCTACGTTAACCCTACATGCCCTGTCTGCGGTCATAGGATGAAGTCCTCAGGGAGGGGTAAGGGGTGGAAATGCCTGAAATGTGGGTTTAAATCGACGAACCTCTCTAAGGGAGTTGTTAAGCTCATCAGGGATCTCGAGAGACGTACGTACAGACCTAGAGACATTGCTGTTAAGCACTTAGTCATGCCTGAATCTAGGGTAGGCAGAGTGAGCGACTGCAGTAAGCCGTTGATAAATAAGTGGATCTACTTTAATTCTAGCCCTCTCCCCTCACAGGCTCCACGTGAACGGTTGCCTCCCACCCAAGCCTCTCCCTGATAACCCTCTCTATATTGTCCGCAGTTTTGTGAGCCTCGTCAAGGCTTGTCTCCTTAGGCAACCTCACGTGTAGCGAGACCTCCACGTGCTCTCCGTACCTATGTACGTGTATGTGGTGTATGTCTTTGATTAACGGTGCTGCATCTCTCACTAGATCCATGATCATATCCTCATCCTTCTTCGTCAGGGTTAACCCCAGCAACTCTCTAGAGGTACTTAACACTATCTCTATGGATGTGAATATTATCAACGCTGAGACCATCATCCCTAAGACACCGTCGAGCCACCAGTAGTCACTTCCGATCAGCACCCCCACAGCGAGCAACCCAGTGGCGATTGCATCACTCCTGTGGTGCCATGCATCCCCCACTATGGACTGTGAGGAATACATCCTACCTAGCCTTAACGCCCATCTAGCCAGTAGCTCCTTAACCACTGATGAGAGCAGTAGAACCGCTATTAAGAACCAGCTGAAGGTCAGAGCCTCCCTCGACATCAGCTTCCCATAACTACTCATGAGGAATTCAAAGCCAGCAACACCTAGTAGGGTCCCCACCATAATAGCGCCTATTTGCTCAGCCCTCCCATGCCCGAACGGGTGCTCACGATCAGGCGGTCTATACGCAACCCAGAAGCCAACTACAACCACGACAGACGTCACTGCGTCTGAGAGAGTGTGGACTGCGTCGGCGACGACAGCGATTGAATTATGACTCACGCCAAGATAGTACTTCACAACGAAGAGCAGTACATTGATCAAGATTGAGATAAAGCCCTCCCTAAGCCCAGCGGTCCTACGCCTATCCGAGCACATCACTATCAACAAAATTAAAAACCCTACGAATCCTTTATATTTCCCACTAGCCTAATCATTTATTGGCGGGCCGGTAGCTCAGCCTGGAAGAGCGCTCGGCTTGCAACCGAGAGGCCCCGGGTTCAAATCCCGGCCGGTCCACCACCCCCTCACTTAGTTCTTGCGTGAGGTTATCGATGATCATGGAGGCTATGAGCCGAAGCATGCGTGGTGTCCACGCATGGTTAACTGTTATTCCTGCCCGTACTGTTTAGTAGAACCTCACCAGTTCCTCGAGTGAGGCCACATACCTCTCCAGCCTCCCGCTGCTCGGCAGTCTCACGTACTCTGGGTTCTTTCTATTAGTTGCTTCTTATTCAAAGCAGTTAACGATATGAACTCAAAGACTATGTTTGCTGCTAAAAGAGCTGTAATGAAGCCAGGGTCGTATTGAGGGTAAACCTCTACTAAGTCAAAGCCTGTGTAATTCAATCCCTTCAAACCTTTTCGTATTAATTCTAGTGTTTCCCTACTGCTTGGACCTCCAACTTCCGGTGTACCTGTTCCGGGAGCGTATGCTGGGTCCACAAAATCTATATCGAATGTTACAAAAACTTTGGCGTCTCTCACGCGTTCTTGAATTCTCTGCGCTACCTCTTCAATCCCAAGCCTATATATCTCCTCAGCTGTTATCACCTCAAATCCAAGCTTCCTCGCTTTATCTATTTCATCTTTTGAATATGTGGAACCCCTAATCCCAACTTGAATTGAATGGTCGACCAGAAGGAGTCCCTCCTCTACAGCCCTTATGAAGGGAGTCCCATGATTGTACTTGCGCCCATAGTAATCTGGGTCGGTATCTGTGTGGGAGTCGAATTGTACTAGAGCTACAGGGCCATATCCCCTCGCCACCGCCCTAAGCTCCGCTAAGGTTATTGAGTGATCACCTCCCAAGGCTATTGGGATCACTCTCTTATCTACTACTGGGAAAAGGCCTTCCTCAATTTTCTCATATGAATCCTCAATATACCCTGGGACCACTGGGAGGTCTCCATAATCTATCCCCGAGCAGTACTCGAAGGGACTAATGTCTAAGACGGGATTATGAGAACGCAAAATGAGAGATTGACTTCTGATCGCTTCAGGCCCGTATCTCGCTCCAACCCTATATGACGCTCCCGTATCAAAGGGTATGCCAACGATCGCAAAATCTATGCCTTCAGATATCTCCTTTAGGTATGGCAAACGCCAAAAAGTTCTGATACCCGCAAACCTCGGCACTTTCAGAGGGTTAAGTGGTTCATACTTCATCATCTCCACCACATTATTGTAACTATTACTTAGTAGATATATCTAATGCCAGCCTCTCTGGCTTTCCCTGCCCATGAGGGAACAGGTGGGACGAACTTGTCTTCAGGTGGTACCGGTACCTCCAGGAGCGCTGGACCCTCTGAAGCTACGAGTTCTTTGAGTTTAGCCTCCAGCTCATTAGAGTCATCGACTCTTGAGGCGTTCAGCCCGAATCCCTCAGCTATCTTCACGTAATCCACGGGCTTAAAGTCTGTTTCAAAGTACTTAGGCCCGTATTTGAAGAGTATTGAGGCTCTTATCCAACCATAGCTTTGGTTGTTGAGCAGTAACACCTTTACATGGGCTCCGAGACGTGATAATGTCTCAAACTCCCCTACCGTGAAGCTGAAGCTACCGTCCCCCGTCAGCGCCACTACTGTGGAGGAGGGCCTTGCGAAGGCGGCTCCTATGGCTGCAGGGACTGCATAGCCGAGAGCCCCTATGGAGTAGTTAAACAACACCCTTCTGCCCGCCTTAAGAGTCTTAAGGAAGGCCGCCATATATATAGCGCCCACACCAGCGTCGCAAGCCAGTATGTAGTCACCTGGCAATACCTTCTCAAGAGTCTTCACTAACCTCACAGGATTCACAGGATATTCACTCGATTGTGTATGGGGGGCGAGGGCCTCATCAAGGAACGCCTTCCCCTCCTCCAGCTCTTTGAGCAGTGCTTGAGCTGGACGCTCTTCAACAACCTGCTTCTTCAAAACATCGATCATCTTCCTCAGCGTGGCTTTCGCATCACCTATTAATGACACTTCAGTGTGCATGTTGTTGCTCACTTCAGCCTCACTTATGTCTAGATGTATCACCTTAACGCCAGGTGGTGGAAGACTCCACGCGTCTGTAGCGGCGTAGTCCGTGTTACAGCCTACGTAGAAGACTAGATCGGCGCTTTCCAGTATCTTATTGGAGAAGCTGGTCCCTCCTCTGGAACCCACAACCCCTATGGAGAGTGGGTGGGTTTCCGGGAAGCACCCCTTACCGGTCATGGTGCTACCGACTGGTATGCTAAGCATCTCCGCCAGCTCGACTAGCTCGTCCCATGCTTGGGAGTAGAGTGCGCCCTGCCCGCAGACCACTACGGGCTTCACGCTCGAGAGCAGCAGCTCCGCGGCCTTAACTATGCTGTTCTCCTCGGCGGTGAATCTATGGCCGGGGTATCTTGAGAACTCCTTCTGGAAATGGAGGTCGGAGGCTTCGACCTCCTCCTCAAGGACGTCTGTAGGTATTCTAATGTGTACAGGCCCCGGCTTACCGCTGGTCGCTAGTCTGAAGGCCCTCCTAATCATGAAGGGGATATCCTGGGCTCTCAGTACGGTCAGTGACTCCTTAGTAACGCTGCTGAACAGGGCTGTCTGGTTGAAGCCTGTGAGCATGTTCCTCTTCTCCAGATGTAACGGGGTGTCTGAGGTCATGATGATCATGGGGAGGGATGAAGCGAAGGCCTCGAGGACTGCAGGGAGGACGTGAGTAGCGCCGGGGCTGGGTGCTTCGCAAACCCCGGGCTTGTAGGCTACCCTAGCATAGCCGTCTGCAGCGAAGCACGCGTTCCTCTCGTCTCTGAGCATGATATGTTTGACTTCAGGGAAGTCTACCCACTCAACGTACAGCGGTAGGGTGGTCTCGCCAGGGAGACCGAATACGTACTCAACGTCGTAACCCTTAAGCATTTCCAGCAGAATTCTCGAGCCTTTCATACCGCACACCATCTCCTGGGTTCAGGGTAACGTACCTGAAGAACGCTTATAAAAACCTAACAGCCTCGCAGGTCAGGACGCTTGCTCAAGACCTCTGGGTTGGCTATGTTTATAGGTCTGCACCCCATCAACACTCTAACAACGTCTTTATGCGCTGTCACAGTTTCTCTTTCGTAGGCCTCGCAAGTGCATGAGGCGAAGTGGGGAGTGGCTATGACGTTACTCAGCTGTAGGAGAGGGTGGTCCTTAGGTAGTGGTTCCGTCTCGAACACGTCGAGTGCGGCGCCGGCTATCCGTTTCTCTCTCAGAGCCTTCACAAGAGCTGCTTCATCCACTATAGCCCCGCGTGCTGTGTTGACCAGGTATGCAGTTGGCTTCATGAGCTTCAGCTCCTCCTCCCCTATCATGTGGTAGGTCTCAGGCGAGAGTGCTGCATGTATCGTGACTATGTCTGACTCCTTGAGGAGTTCATCTAGGTCATCAACCATCGTTACGTTGATGCCTGCAAGTGCTTCACGCCGGACATATGGATCGTAACCCATTAATCTAACCCCGAACGACTGGAGCATCCTCGCGACCCTCCTCCCTATAGCGCCTAGCCCAACCACGCCCACGACCTTCTCCTTGAGCTCGTGGGTGAGATTACTCTTCTCTGCGAGGAGCTCACTCCTCCACAAGCCTTGCCTCAGCACTTGAGTGAGGAAGCATATCCTCTTAAGCATGCAGAGTATCAAACTGACTGTGAACTCCGCAACGCTGTCGGAGTTGGCTTCAGGGGAGTACACGACCGGTATACCCCTCTCAGTGGCTGCCTCGAGGTCAACGTTGTCGGGCCCTGGCTTAGAGCCGTACTTGGCTATGACCTTGAGCCTCGGGCTGTTATAGATGACTCGACGGGATACTCTGTGTTGTGAGGTTATTATCACGGCATCGAAGTCCTTAAGTACTTCAGCTAGCGCTCCCTCATCATATCTGACTCCCGGTTCCCCGACAATCACCTCAGCCACTTCCTCAAGGATCTTATGCGATTCAGACCACTCAGGCTCAGGTATGAAGACCCTGAAGCTCTTTATTACGAACCACCATTAATTTCGCAAGACCTGCGTTTAAA
>JAWBLQ010000043.1:0-11064 GCA_038830105.1 Zestosphaera sp.
GGGAGGAGTTAAAGAGACTGAAGGGCGAGGTGAAGACCACTGCTAAGATCGGCGGCAAGAGATACGCAGGCGCTATAGTGATCGAGCCTATGCCTGGCGTGTACTTTAACGTAGTAGTGCTTGATTTCGCCTCCCTATATCCAAGCATAGTTAAGGTGTGGAACCTGAGCTACGAGACCATAGACCCGCCTCAAGGGTGGTGTGAGGATGGCAAACTACTTAACATAACCGACGAGAGAGAGGGCATACTCCACACAGTATGTACCTCCAGGAGAGGCATAACCTCCTCTCTAGTAGGTCTTCTACGCGACTTCAGGGTTGGAGTGTATAAGAAGCTTGCTAGACAGGCTAGTGAGGAGGAGCTGAAGAATTGGTATGACGTGGTTCAGAGGGCTCTCAAAGTATACGTCAACGCCAGCTACGGCGTCTTCGGTCATGAGTCCTTCCCACTCTACACGCCCTCGCTAGCCGAGTCCGTCACGGCGTTAGGCAGGTATGTCATAACCAGGACGCTCTCTAAGGCGGGGGAGCTAGGCCTCAGGGTTCTCTACGGAGATACTGACTCACTGTTTGTGTGGAGTCCTGACCCTAACGCGTTAAACACGCTTATAAAGTGGGTTGAAGAGAACTTATCGCTCGAGATAGAGCAAGATAAGGTGTATAAGTACGTTGCGTTCGCTCTGAAGAAGAACTACGTCGGGGTTCTTGAAGGTAGTAGGGTGGATGTTAAGGGGTTAGTCGGGAAGAAGAAGAACGTGCCTAAGATACTTCAGGACTCCTTCACGAGGATCCTCGAGATGATCAGCGGGGTGGAGGGCACCGTCGACTCGCTTGAGGGAGTTAAGAACGAGATAAGGCGTGAGGTCAGGGAGCTCTACGTCAAGCTGAGGAACAAGGACTTCACCCTCGACGACGTCGTGTTCAGAACCACTCTAAGCAAGGATCTCGAGTCATACGTCAAGACAACGCCAATACACGTTAAAGCAGCGCTTCACCTTAAGAGGCACGGCGTATCTGTGGAGAGGGGGATGACCATACTATACGTTAAAGTCAAGGGCTCGAGCGGTGTCAAGCCTGTCCAGCTGGCTAAGGTGGAGGACGTGGATATCACTGAGTACTTAAGGACTGCTAAGTCCGTGCTTCAGCAGTTACTCATGCCGTTCAGCATATCGTGGGAGGAGGTAGCGGGCGGCATGGGGCTCACTCACTTCACCTCAAGTAATAACACCGCCCACACCTTCTAAGCCGTCCTTAAGAAGCTTCAGAACCTCGTCAGCCACTCTCTCAGCCTCGGCCACCTCGTCGCTAGAGACCTGAACGTAGACCTCGAGGACAGGCGCCCTCACCTCGTGACCCTTAGGATGGGTCTTTATGTAGACGTTGCTGTACCTACGCAGAACATCCTTAACGATCACCGCTGCCGAGGACTCAGGGACGTTAGTCACTGTGAAGCTCCTCTCAGCTATGACCCTCCTAGCACCGAGCTCCCTCAGCCTCGGTTCAACGAAGGATTCCCACATGCATTCGAGCTCTCTAGGCACTCCAGGCAGGGAGACTAACAGGGTCTCCCCAGATTTAATCATGCAGCCTGGAGCGGTCCCCACACTATTCGGTATCACCATACCCCCCTCAGGGAGGTAGGCCATCTTAACCCTCTCAGGCGTTAGAGGCAGCTTGAGCTCCTCATATCTCTTCTTAATCATCTCGAGAGCGAGTTCGTTGACGGCTAACCTCCTCCCAACAGCTCTGGCAACAGCCTCTAAAGTCAGGTCATCGTAAGTAGGGCCTAAACCACCTGTAGTCACTATTAAGTCCGGTCCCGTGTGTAATACGATAGAGAGGGCTGAGGCGATGAGCCCCACGTCATCGATTAAAGACACGACCCCCAACACTTCGAAGCCCAGTAGCGTTAGCCTTCTCCCAAGGTAAGCAGCGTTCGTGTTAACGACCCTGCCACACACGACCTCAGTGCCGAGTGTGAAAACCCAGGACTTACGAGACATAACGAACACACCTAAGGCTGGTACACGTGTTAACTAACGCCACGTCGTCTCACCATCCCATCATCAACAAACAAACACGTAAAGGCCTTATAAATCCTTCCTGCCCAAGCACTCGAAGGACTATTTCCTCAGTTGTAAACTAAGCCAGCTTAAAGTTTTCAGGACCTTCTTTAAGTCCTTAATAACGTGATTGACGTAATCTCTTAGAGGAAGCAGGTTGCTGGAAGTTGTTGAGGGCGGTGGATGCGTTGATGAGGGGTGAGGCTTTAAGGTAGTTTAACGAGGGCTTTATGGGATTTTGAAACGGCTGAAATCCCGTATAGGGAGGGGAGGTTTAACGCGGCTGTGTTTTACTCTCATCAAGCCGCTGGGAAGGCTTGTGAAGCCCTCCTCTACCACGTTAACGAAGCCCCTTGGGGTCATAGCGTTAGAGAGTTACTTACTCGCTACTTCAATAGAAGGGGTGAGAGCCCTCAGCAGGGCCTCATGAGTTGTGCGAGGGAGTTAGGTAGACACTACATACCGTCTAGATATCCTAACGCCCACCCGTCAGGGACTCCTCACGAGGCTTACGATGAGGAGGTCTCAAGAAGAGCTCTAAGCGCCGCTGAAAAGGTGCTTCGCTTTGCTAGAGAAGTCCTCGGGGTGTGAGGAGCTTTTAAAAGCGATTAAGAGGATTGTGAATAGCTTTAGAGTTGATGCCTTAATACTTTTCGGGTCTCGTGCCAGGGGGGATTATAAACCGTGGAGCGACTACGACATCCTAATAATAGCGGACTTCAAGGAGAGGTACTCGGATAGGATGAGGAAGATTCTGATGTGTTGAGCGATCTAAACATTTATGCGGAGCCTCATCCTTACACGCTTAACGAAGCCGTTGAAATGCTTAGGAAGGGGAACCCAACTATAGTCGACGCTCTTTCAGAAGGCTTAGTCCTCTACGGTGGAGAGAGGTTTAGAGAGCTCCTCAAGCACTACGAAGAACTCCTGGAGAAAGGACTTAGGAGAACAGAGACCTCAGTGATTGTACCCCCTATTTAAGTGAGGGAATCCACTCCCTCCCGACGTGATGGGGTGGGGAGTCTTACTGGTTCTGAGTCGCTATGGGTGATGGTGCGTCCTTCACGAGTCCTGCTTTACTCGAGCTCTATGGTTGCCGGGGGTTTATCAGTGATGTCGTATAGCACTCTCGTCACTTCCGGTATTTCCGAGAGGATTCTGTCTCTAACTCTCTCGAGCCTGCTCCAGTCGAGCCTCAAGTACTTGGCAGTCAGGGCGTTTCGCGACTCAATCACCCTCAGCGCTATCATGTAGCCGTACTTCCTCGCACCCTCAGCGCTGACTCCAGTAGCTCTCCCCTCCAGCAACACTGGGAAGGCCTGGAAGCACTCGACGTCCGCGAGCTCCTCATCAACTATCGTAGTGGCTTTCTTTATTATCAAGAGCTTCTCCCTGGTGACTTCGCCTAAGACCCTTACTGAGAGGCCGGGGCCGGGGAACGGCCTACGCCTCACTACCTCGTCTGGCAGGCCTAAAGCCCTAGCAACTAGTCTGACTTGATCCTTGTATAAGTCCTTAATAGGCTCTAGGACTCTGAAGCCGTAGCTCGTGAGCGGGTCTATGCCGACCTGCTCGAGGACGTTGTGCTGGGTCTTAACACCGCCCCTCGTCTCTACGATGTCGGCGGCTATAGTCCCCTGTAACACAACACCAACCCCGAACTCCCTCGCGATCCTTGAGAACGCTCTGTAGAAGGTTTCACGGAAGCGCTTCCTCTTCTCCTCAGCGTCTCTAACACCCTTTAAAGCCTCTATGAACTCCTCTGACACGTCGAACACGTGAACCTCCAACCCAAGGCCTCTGAAGTCGTTCCTAACTCTCCCCGCCTCACCCAGCCTCATAAACCCGTCCTCCAGGAAGACTGCATTCAACCTGTTGCCGACAGCCCTGAAACCCAGCACGGCAGTCACGGAACTGTCTACACCGCCGGAGAGAGCTACTATAGCCTTCTCCCCGCCTATCTCCCTCCTAAGCCACTCAACCTTCTCCTCTATGAAGGACTCCGGACTGAAATCGCTTGACACATGAGGCACCGGGATATAAACACAGATCAAAATATAAGTACTAAGAACCCGGCACGACAACAGATTATTAAGCCCTCGTCGCTAGTGCAATCTTATCTCCTCGTTTACCTCTGGCTGACCTCCTTCCTCTGAAGGGCGAAGGCTTTCAGTTGTCTAGTGAAATCGCTAAGAGCTTCACAGAGCCTGTTCGCGGGGTTCTCTATTACTTTTAGTCAAATTTTCTTTTTAGTGGTGTTTCGTCGAAGTCTTTGTCGTTTGATATTATTTCCCTCGCCTTGCTCCTTAACGCAGTGGCTAGGTGTAGGGCGTCTTCATAGTCTAAACTATATTCTACCATCAGTTTGGTTGCTTGGGTTATGTCTTCCATGGTTAGTGGCGCTATCGTTAAGCCTGGAAGGCTTTCTATAGAGCCCACCACCTCTTTGACCAGCTCTTGATTCTTTAGGTTTTCACCTGTTAAACCAGCTATTATCACCAGCGCTTGGTATATTGTTAGGGATGATGTTACGTATTTCCCTCGTGGGGCTTTCTCGATTTTCTTCATCCATTGACAGGCTGTTTCACCGAAGGTTGGATGGCCGCCGAGCCAGTATATGTAGACGTTTACGTCTACGTAGCTTTCCGGGTCCACCATTTATTGACAACCTCAATCATGAACTCATCTAGGTCCTCCGGCCACTCCTTTATCTTAAAGGCTCCAAAGTATTTGTCAGCTATCGGCTCAAGAGGCTCTATTATTATGCACTTCTCGTCAGCCCTTATTCTAACATAGCTCCCCTCCTTCACCTTAGCTTTCTCTCGTAGGTGTTTAGGGATTACTATCCTGCCTTTCTCATCAACCTTCACTGTTTCCATTAATTTCAACCCACTAATATTAATTACCCACTTATTTAAATTTTCCCACCTAAACCCATTCCAAACACCTCAGACTTTATATGAAAGGACTCCTAGGGTGGTTCATCGGTTCCCTGTATCTATTCGAGGATACATGCCTCATCTGCAGGGCACTCAGGCATTGCTAGCTACAGACGTCGCTAAGCTCGCTACATACAAATCCCTCGAGTACGTGCAGAGCATGTGGCACGAGATCTCGATGATGAGGCTTAGAGGGCTCTAAAAGTTGCCGCAAGATCTAGAGACATACCCTATCCCTCGTTTCGTGGAAGACATTTTAAGCGTTCTCGTATCGCCCTGGTCACGTCGCTCTACATCATCAGGAGCGAAGGTAGATCGCGGTGTTTACGGCTGGCACTATAGTTTCGATCTTGAGGAAGTTCATACGACAATACTACTTATCCAAGTTGAACTTCTGTACCAAGCTTATCCGTTAGTTTTCTAACAGCTTTTCTAGGAGCTTGACTATACTATCCCTTTTTCAGCGGCTTTAACCTCCTCAAGAACTGCTCTGAGGGTTAGTGACCTCCCTACTAACCCACCTCCTCAACGCCAGGATTAAAGCCCTCGCCTCTGGTTTGAGGTCCCTCCATAACTTGAGTCTGAGGGCCTTCCTGAAAATGCTCTTGATCACTTCTGGTGAACTTCGCTGGCGGGAGATCCTTGAGTAGGAGTTGTTTGGTTATGTGTAAAGCGTCTGGAGGGTCGTTGATGAGGAGTTTGACCGACGGGTAAGCGCTGAAGATCGAACTCACCCGCCTATGGAATACCTAAACTCGGTTTTAAAAGCTTAACTGAGTCTGCAGACTTGCCTTTCACATTAAGGTTTATAAGCTGTGAAACGTATTTGTTCTTGGTGTGACACATGTCAAATGATGAGAGTAAGGTAGAGCTTGTTAAGTCCTTGATTAGGAGGTTGCATGAGGGCGCCAGGCCTGAGGAGTTGAGCAGGGAGTTCGGGAAGCTCCTATCCCGGGTGTCTCCCTTTGAGATTGTGTTGATTGAGCAGATGTTGGTTAGGGAGGGGGTTCCTGTTAGTGAGGTGCTCAGGCTCTGCGACCTACACGTCCAGCTCTTCAGAGAGTACTTAACACAGAGGGTGCTGGAGGGAGTTCCCGAGGGACATCCGCTCGACATGCTGGTGGGGGAGAACGAGTTAATACTTAAGTGGGGTGAGGAGTTAGGCCTCCACGCGAACATCGTCCTCATGGCGTCCGGCGATGAGTTAGGCAGGGGTTACGAGGAGTTAGTGAAGGTTGTGGAGGCCCTCAAGGGCCTCAGGCTACACTACAGGAAGATACAGATGCTCGTGTTCCCCTACCTGGAGAGGAGGGGTATTGTGGCAGTGCCTAGAGTCCTCTGGGGTCGTGAGGACCAGGTCCTCACTAAGGTCAGGGAGCTGAGGGAGCTTGCTAGGAAAACTGGGGGTGACCAGGAGGCGATGAAGGAGGTCGCCCGCAAGGCGCTGGAAGTCTCTAAGGAGGTCGGCGAGTTAGTCTTCAGGGAGAACAAGGTATTGTTCCCGGCGGTGCGGGTCCTCTTCACAGAGGGTGAGTGGGCAACCATAGCCGAGATAGCTGAGGAGATGGGGTACTTAGTCCCAGCCACTGCTAAGTGGGTGCCTGGAGCAAGGCCCGTCATGCCGTACGAGGTGATTCCGGAGGTGAGTGAGGAGCAGCTTAAGGCTTTGCCGCCTGAGTTCAGGGAGCTGGCGCTCAAGGGACTGGAGGTCGACACCTACAGCGTTAAGAAGGAAGGGGATCTCGAGCTGAGGACGGGGTTCCTGAGCAGGGAGGAAGTCGAGGCGATCTTTGAGTCACTCCCCCTGGAGATCACCTATGCCGACGAGAACGACAGGGTCAGGTTCTTCACGAAGAGCAAGCACGTGAAGGGCTTCGTCAGGACCAAGACCATACTGGGGCGCAGGCTGCTCTACTGCCACCCTCCAAGACTCGAAGGCATGGTGAGGGTTAACGTGGAGAGACTGAAGAGAGGTGAGAGCGAGTTGAGGGAGTACTGGACGATGGCGGGCGACAGGATAATAAGAGTCATAATCACCTTCGTGAGGGACGAGGAGGGCAGGTACCTAGGGACCCTCGAGATCGTTGAGGACCTCACCGAAATCCTGAGAAACCCTGAGGAAGTGATGAGGAAGGTAGTCATCCTCTGAGGAGGTGGTCACGTATCTCCTCAGTCTTCAAGCTTGGCTACAGGCACGTGTTCCCATCACTCAGGAGAGGGCTCGTCGAGGTAATGCATGAGGAGCTGAGGCTGAGCAGGGTTGAGGTGGCCAGGAAGTTGAGGATCTCTCAATCAGCGGTGAGCAGATACCTCTACCGCGAGAGGGGGGCGTCGATAGATGTTTCTAGGCACCCTGAATTAATGAGGGAAATCAAAGCACTGGCCGACGAGGTAGCTCATGGAGATTTAAGTTGGTACGACTTAGAGTCAAGGCTACTGAGGATAGCCCTCCACGCCTTGAGTAGGAAGTACTTCTGTAGCTACCACCAGCGACTCGACCCCGAAGTGAACCCGGCGACCTGCAGGATATGTCCCGAGACATTTCAAGTGACGCAAGCACCTAAGCAGAACCCACCGACTTTTCAGGCTGTGGACTAACTAACGCCCGGGTGTGATGGCGTGAAGGTCTTGGTGCTGTCGGACGTCCACGGCAACGCCGACGCGCTGTCCTCAGTGCTTGAGGACGCTGAGGACTGGGACTACGTCTGGGTCCTAGGTGACCTTGTCGACTACGGTCCCGAGCCCCACGTAGTCATCGACTTAATCAGGGGCTTAAGGCCTGACGTGATGGTCATGGGGAACCACGACTACGCAGTGGTGACTAACGGTGACTGCATGTGCGCCCCCGAGGTGCACGAGCTCAGCGTATACACACGGCTGAACATCTCCCGCAGACTCCTCAGCGAGGAGCAGATCAAGTGGCTAAGCACCGCTCCCAGGACGTGTGAGGTCTCCGCGGGCGGGCTGAGGGTCCACGTGGTCCACGGGTCGCCTAGGAACCCGCTCTACGGGTACTTAAAGCCCACCCTAACCACCGAGGAGTTGAGGCTCGCCCTAACCCCTAGCCCAGTCGCCCTCAGGCCCAGGCCTGTGAACGCCGACGTAGTGATCACGGGGCACACCCACATCCCAACGGACATCAAGGTGGATTCAGTAAGGGTTCTGAACCCCGGGAGCGTCGGCCAGCCGAGGGACGGGAACCCAAGAGCCTCATACTTGTTAATTGACGTGGACACGTGGAGCGTGGAGGCCCGCAGAGTTAAGTACGACGTCGCCAAGGTGACCAGCAGGCTGAAGACGTTGAACCTGGAGGCAAAGTACGTCGCGTGGATTGAGAGAATACTAAGTAGCGGTAGCCTCAGCAGTGTCGGCATCAGCAAATAAGCGGATAAGCACTCTGTATCCGCCTCAACCTTCCAGAGCGTTAAATACGTTGCTCAAGAGATCAAGGAAGGAAGAACTCCTTCCTTATCACGGGGCGTAAGTTAAGCGATCTTAACCCTCTTCACTCCCTCATGCATGTCATTCCTGTCAAGTCTTAGCTTGAGCTCTCTCCTAAAGAACTCTCTTAAAGCCTCTCTTATCGCTTCAGAGCGGCTTCCGTACCTCCCTAGCTTAATCAGCTCGTCAAGAGCCTCTATGTAGACCTCAGGAAGCTTAATAGTAACTACACGCATGTCATCACCGTAGATACTCTACAGTTGAGAATTCTTTTAAGGACTCCACCGTGATCCGCGTAATCTAGCACAATAACTTAATAATGTTGAGTACTGGTATTGAATTAGGTGATTGGTTTGGGCGGCGGCAAGAAGAAGAAAACGATATCCGCGGCGGAGAAGACTCAGAGGAAGGAGGAGGTGAAGGAGGTTAAAAAGCCTGAGAAGAGAGGGACCACGACGACATCGCTTGAGATTGATGACTCCCTCCTTAACAGAGCTCTCTCGACAATCAAATCATCCGACGTAATCACCACGTACCAGTTAGCATCAGCACTGGGCGTTAAGATGTCCGTGGCCAGGAAACTCATGAGAGAGCTGAGCAAGGGCGGAGAGGTTAAAATCATAGATAAATTCAGGTCCCTCTACATACTAACCGCTTCCAAGTAGATAGCGTTTCACAGGCTTTCACATCTCTATCTACTTCTCAACAGCTTTCTCCCTCCCTACCTCCACCTACGATGGGATCGAACCCTTCACGGCTTAAGCCTCTCCTCTTCATTTTGTTTGTAAGTGAGGCAGGGAATATATAGGTTAGCTGGAACTCCGAGTCCTAGGGAGACGACTCTTAACTCAGGTCCTACGGCTGGGGTCTTTCCTCTTCAGGGGGTAGGAGGGATCAGTCATTCCTTAGTTAGCCTTGATGTAATTATATACCCGGTGTGAGTAACTCCCACGGACTTAGGTCTGAGGGCGTCTGGACGGGTCTGGAACTCTCTAAGCATCACCTCAGAGACGTTGATGTTAACTAACCTCCTGAATTCCTTGACACGCTCCAGGACCTTCAAGACCTGATTAACCGAGGGAACAAACATGATTACAGGGGATGACGGCTTCAGAGAGCTCCCTAGATGCGGGAAAACATCCCACGGGTTAGGCATGTCAAGGAAGACGGCGTCTAGATCTGACTCGTCAATGCCTTGAGTTATGTCCTTACTCTTTATCAGAACTCTATCGGATAGGCCAACGCTCTCTAGATTAATTGAAGCCACCTTAACGTACTCGTCGTTTATCTCATACCCGTAGACACACCCACTACGACCCACGAACCAAGCCAGCGCCGCGGTCAGGAAGCCCGTTCCAACACCGGCTTCCACAACCCTTGAACCCTCCCTGACGTTGGACTGAAGGATCATGTAAGCTATGTCCTTAGGGTAGATGACTTGAGTAGCCCTCCTGAAGAGCTTCAACATAAGGTCTGTAAGCGTAGGCTTCAGAACGTAAGCCGCTACACCGGTACTCAGCCCGACCTTAGCACCCCACTCAAGACCTATTAACTCATCCAACCTCAGGTAACCTCTATCGGTGTGGAGGGTCTTACCCTTCACAACCCTGACTACTTTAGACCTCCTCTCGTCAACGTACACTAGAACCAAGTCACCCTCACTAATCAAAACCAACCCTCAAACTAATCCAGCTGCAGAGGCTTAAAACAACACAGCCTCGTGCATTTGCTTGAATCACTCGAGAAGAGCTAGCGCGGCCATCACCTTAGCGTCCTCGACCAGATTCTCTATCTTAGAGTACTCGTTCGGCTGGTGAGCCGTCTCATCCACCGTAGACCAGACGACAGCTGGGATGCCGAGCCTCCTGAAGTAAGCCGCGAACGTGCCTCCACCGATGCCCCCCACCCTGACTTCCCTACCCCTCAATTCCTTGATAGCTCTCTCAAGCAACCTGACTATCAAGCTGTCCGGCGGGGTTGGGGGCGGTGAGTCAAGCCTCTCCACGACCTCAAGTCTTATCACCGGTAACGTCTCACCATCCACAACCCTTGTGTACCTCCCCTCAACTCTCCTGGCTAGCCCCTCAGCATCACTCAGCACGTCGTCTAGCCTGTATTGAGGGAGGATCCTACAGTCGAAAATCACCTCACACTCACCAGGGATTATGTTAGGTGTGTTGCTCGAGGTCCTGCCGGACGTGGGTTCGAAAGTGCTTTCAGGAGGGTTAAAAAGCCCGTCCTTAAGCGAATACTTGCTGTGGAGTAACTTGTCAAACTCACTAACGTAGTTGACCAGAACCCTATATGGGTTCAGACCTAAGTGGGGGGTGCTGGCGTGAGCCTGCCTCCCAACACACTTAACCTTAAGCCAGAGGATACTCTTCTCAGCGACCTCGACAAAAGTCCCGTCACTGCTCCCCGCGTCGGGAACTAGAACTAAATCCCCTTTCCCAAAGAGCTCCGGGTGCTCCTTAATCAACCAGCCTAACCCGTACCTGCTTCCAGTCTCTTCATCGCTGACGAAAGCCAGTATAACGGTTCTCTTAGGTCTAATGTCTAGGTCCATTAAAGCCTTCACTGCGTAGAGTGAGGCTACTATGCTTTGTCCGTTGTCTTCGGTT
>JAWBLQ010000044.1:0-10950 GCA_038830105.1 Zestosphaera sp.
ACGCCTCTCTCATCCCAGCCACGTAACCTGTAGTACTCACTCAGTAGCTTATCATACTTACTTCTGTCTAGGTGCTGGCCTTTAAACGGGCCGCTCTTAGGACTTTCTGTGAACCATCTCTCAGGCGGGTAGTCCATCTCCCTGCCCCACCTCCCGTTAAACTCCCTAACCCAGTACGCCCTTATTAACGTGTAGACCCTGTCTGCCGCCCTGTAGATGTCGTCCCAGGAGTACTTAACCCCTGTTATAGCCTCCAATAACCTCGGGTAGTATTCTATACTTAGACCTACCTCAACCCAAGGCAGTCTACAGGCCGTAAGCATCTCGTACATACCTCCTCTCAGCCTCTGTAGCTCTATGACCTTAGCCGCTTTCTCAGGATTGTATGAGACACTGTACTGAACTGCCCTCCTCCTCTCACCTTCCATCGGGGCCGTGCCGATCTCCCACGCGATGACCCACGCCTCCTTATGATGAGCGCCTATAGAGGAGGTCCCATAGGCCAGAGCCATGGCCGGATACACGAAGCAGTTATAACCGCTGACCTCCAGACCCTTAACGTGCATGGCGAACTCCCTGCCTCCAACGCTTTCACTCAGGCGCTTCACTCCCTCAGCCGCCTGCCTGCCTAGTTCGGTCTTCCTGTAGGCTATGTTCAGCACTAACTCCCTTGCTTTCTTGAAGTTACCGAACTCAGGTGCCTCAGGATCCTTTATGAGGCCTCTCTCTTTAGCCTCCATAACGAACCCGATAACCCCTCCAAGCGAAATCGTGTCTAAGCCTAACTCATCAGCCAGTCTATTAAGAACCGATACTTCATTCAGCTTACCCAGGCCTATGTTAGATCCTAAGAGCGATACGTTCTCGTAATCAAGCTCGCTCTCCTTAGCTTCAGCGTCAAGCACCACGTTACCACAGGTCATGTTACAGTATGGACACCCCCTCTGGTTGATCTTCATCCCCTCCATGGCGTAGCCGTCTATACTCCTCACGAACTCGAAGACCCCGTCGCTGAAGTTCCTCACAGGCAACGCTGAGTTCTCGTTACACCACTCCACAGCAGCCATAGTGCCCTGCCTACGCCAGAACGAGTAACTAGGGGAATTCAGCACTGCTCTATAAGCCTCCTGAGCGAGTCTAGTTAGCGAATCCTTGTCGGCGACAGGTATCTCCTTAGAACCCCTGATCACAACGGCCTTAAGCTTCTTACTACCCATTACAGCGCCTATCCCAGGTCTACCGCCTGACCTCCCTCCCTGAGATATGATCACCGCGTACTTAACTAGGTTCTCACCACCAGGTCCTATGCTCAACACACCCACGTCCCTGCCGTGTATTTCCTTAAGACTCTCCTCAGTCTCGAACGTCGTCTTACCCCACAAACCATCAGCACTCAAGACGCTGACGCTCTCATCCTCCACGTAAATGTAGACGGGTCTTCTAGCCGCACCCTCAACGATTAAGGCATCATACCCGGCCCTCCTTAGGTGGACGCTCGCCATAGTGCCTAAATTACCGTCACCGTAGCCGCCGGTCAAGGGGCTCTTAGCCGCGACAACCATCTTACCGCCGCTAGGCGTCGGGAGTCCGTTAAAAGGACCACATGCAAAGATCAGCTTGTTATCCGGCCCGAGCGGGTCGACGCCCTTTACCTCATCCCACAGCATCTTAGCAGCTAATCCCCTACCGCCTATAAAGGCTAAAGCAACTTCAGGAGGGTAATCCTGAGCCCTGACCCTACCCTCACTTAAGTTAATTCTCAGTATCTTACCCCACCAGCCCTTCACACAGAACCACCATAAAATTAAGCGAGTCAAAACCTAAATAAATTTTGTCTTCTTTAAGAATTATCCCCCACAAGAAATCTTTTCAGTGTCCAGCAGGGCCGCGGGGATTTGAACCCCGGACCACGGGAACTCTGATCACAGTATGATGCGTGGCCGGTAGTTGTGCCTCATGGCCTTATCAAGGCGTACAATAAGTGACACTCTATATACTAGTAAAACCCTAAATACGGTGGAAGCCCCAACCGCACCAACAACTATGAGAGATATCATGAGCAGAGTCATTTATGATTCAATCACTAACACGTCCTATAATTAATATCTTGAGTTTATGAGTATTTTTATCTGCATTAAGAGAATGTCAATAGGAAAGTTAGTATGCTTCACGAGCATATTCGGTTATTTGGTGGGGCCGCGGGGATTTGAACCCCGGACCACGGGGACCCGAACCCCGCATTCTACCAAGCTAAACTACGGCCCCTCAAAACAATAAAACAAAGAAAGAATATAAAGAGGTTGAGTTAGAGCAATCCAGATTGATGAGTTATTTATATTAAAAAGTGAGTAGTAATACATGGTGATCTCATGGTTAAATGCCCTTATTGCGGTTATGAAGGTGAGTTCAGAGTCCTGAGAGCTCCTTGGGAGTTCCGCAACTATGAGGTGAGGAGGCTTCAGTGTCCTAAATGCAATGGGATCTTCAACCACTACAAGAACACCACTGCGAAGGGGAAGCCTGAGTTCGTAATAAGAGTCAACCCAAGACCTCCGAAGAGGAAATGAATGTAAAGCACGTTAATCGTGTTAAGGCACGTCATGCGGGGGTTTAAGTCGTGAGGGTGTATGGAGAGGAGCTGACTTTAAAGAGTGAGAAGAGATTCCAGGTGATTAAGATAACAAGGGAGGTTGAAGAGGTTGTTGTAAGGAGTGATGTGAAGGAGGGTTTCTGTTTAGTACATGCTCCTCACGCGACAGTGGCAGTGATCCTGAACGAGTATGAGCCTAGGATAGTTGAGGACTACATTAAGTGGGTTACAGAGGTGTTCAGACCCGGCGGTGGTTGGAGGCATGACGAGATTGACGATAACGCTCACGCCCACATAGCGTCGAGCGTTATAGGCTCTGGCAGGTTCCTACCGGTAAGAGATGGGGGTCTGGCTAGAGGCACGTGGCAGGAGATAATGCTGATAGAGCTAGACGGCCCTAGAACGAGGAGGGTATTTGTTCAGGTAGTCGGTGAGTGAATTCAACGGTGTCAGTAGTTTAAGGCATGCACTCCGGCGACTAGTCTGAACACTTCAGTGTAGATACGGATGTTCCACGGCTTGTTTAAAAGAACCCTATTTTATATTAAATGTACAGAGCGTGTTTAGAGGGCATTTAACGCATAGCGGTTTCTTAATCCTACAGTATGTCTTGGCTATGGAGACTAATGCAGCGTGGAACGTCTTATAATCCCTCAGGTTCCTTGGTATGCAATTCTCGAGGAGCTTCTGAGCCTCCGTGTAGTTCCTAGCTATTTCTAGACCTATTCTTGAGAGGACTCTCCTCGCCAGTCTAGAGACCGGCAGGACCGGCTTGTTCCCCGCGAACAGAAGTATGGTGTCAGCGGTCTCAGGCCCGACCCCTCTCAAGCTGGTTAGGTCTTCCCTGACCTCAGTTAAGTCTCTGTTGATGAATGTATTCCAACCTCCTCTACTGACAACCAATTGAGAGAACTCCCTGAGGACCATGGACTTAGTCTCATAGAAGCCGACACCTCTGACTAGCTTCTTAACGACTTCCAGGTCGATCTCAGAAAGCGTGTAGGGGTTTAGCAAGCCGTTCCCTCTAAGCCTCTCTAAGGCCTCGTCAACTACTTCCCACCTGCTGAGTTGGACTAGTATCGCTGACACGCTTATCTCGAAAGGATCTCTGAAGCCTCCCCACCATTCGTAAGACTCAGGGTCTGACACGAACCAACCGTGCCTGCTAAGGTTCTCTTCAGACCACTTCACAATAACCTCAAGCAACCTACCTAGGACATGACATGAGTCCTCTCTGGCGCTCAACCCGCAGGACCCCGCTAAGACTTAATGCTTGATGGTCTAACACAGGCATTCCTCGTTGACTACCAGCCTTAAAGTAGTGAACTCCAGCCTCTTGAGATCCACTATCAAGAGCTTGTTAGTGAGCAACTCGCCCGTCCCTGTAAGTAGCTTCATAGCTTCAACGGCCTCGATAGCTCCTACTACCCCGGGAGCAGGTCCTATGACTTGAAGCGGCCTCTTAGCGGTCACGCTCGTCCTCTCCTCACTCAGGTTCAGGACGCACCTAAGACACATAGTAACGCCTGGAACTATGGTCGTGACCTGACCGTAGAACTCAGATACACCGCCATGAACTAAGGGCTTCCGCAGAGCCCACGAGACTTTATCGATCACTATCCGTGACGCCCAGTTGTCAAGACAGTCAATTATCAGGTTGGCTCTGCCTGCTTCCTCCCTAAACTTCTCAGACCTCACGTCCTCGGTATAGCCAACCACCTCTACCTCGCTGTTAAGTCTCCTCAACCTCTTAACGGCCGCTACCGCCTTATACATCCCTAAGTCCTCCTCGTTATATATTATCTGCCTATTCAGGTTGTGGATCTCTAGAGTGCTGTTATCGAATAAAACAACGCGACTGACGCCGGCAGCTACTAAGTACATTGAGACTACAGACCCTAAGCCACCAACTCCTGCTATCACAACACTAGCCCCTCGCAACTTCTCTTGACCCTCAGGACCGAGCAATTCTAACTGCCTCACATACCTCTCCATATGTGCGCTCAAGACACACCACCAAACTCTAACTACATTAAGGTAAATAACTGAACGCCTTAGGTCTTAACGGCACGTAACTGCCGCGCGCGTCTGTGACGAGCTCTCTATCCCTCATCACTAATTGACCGTTAACGTAGGCATGACGCGGCCAGCCACAAAGCTCGAGACCTTCGAAGGGGGTCCAGCCGACCTTGTGGTGAAGCCTAGCGGGAGTCACTTCAAAGCAGAGATTAGGGTCTATTAATATTAAGTCGGCGTCAGAGTTCAAGGCTAAGACGCCCTTACGTGGGTGGATGCCTGTAATCCTTGCCGGGTTCGTGGAGGTCACTTCCACGAATCTCTCTAGGGTCAAGACGCCGGTCTTCTTAACGCCTAGTGTGAAGACCAGTGGCAACATAACCTCAAGACTCGGTATCCCGCCCCAGGCACTCCACACATCAACCTCTTTCTCAAATCTGGTTGAGGGAGCATTATCCGAGGCAACTGCGTCAATAACTCCCGACGCTAGTCCCTTCCACAGAGCCCTAACGTCGGAAGCGTCCTTCAGCGTGGGAGCTAACTTAAGGTAATTACCCAGTCTCTCAACATCCTCTCTAGTGAAGTAGAGGTGGTGGGGGGTTACTTCAACAGTCAACTCAACTCCACTCAACCGCGCCTGCACGACTTCACCAAGCCCGATCCTAGAGGATAAATGCGCTACGTGTACACCGTGCTCTATCTTAAGGAAGCGAGCGATTCTAGCCACTCTATTAATGGCTAGGGCCTCAGCAGTAGCCGGTCTTGACTCATGGTAGGACCTTGCGTCATGCCTCCCGGAAGACTTGAAACTCTCGGCCAGGTGTTCAGTTAAGGCGTCATCCTCTGCATGCACCACTAAAACGCCGCCATTCCTGACCACGGTCTCAACGACCTTTGATAGCCCGCTATCGTTTTCAGGTCTGAAGGGCCTACACGTGAAGACCTTGAACATGTTAACACCCAGCGACTGAAGGGTTCTAACGGAGGTTAAGTTGTTCTCGTTCATCATTCCGCCTATGATTCCGAAGTTAACTACGGAGTCCCTCAACCCAGCCTCGTACTTAACTCTAAACGACTCCTCACTCTCAACGTACGCCCTCAGAGGCATATCAAAGAACGTCGTGACTCCTCCGTGAAGCGCGGCTTCGCTGCCGCTTCTGAAGTCTTCATGATCTGGGTAAAGAGGGTCGTATACGTGCGCATGTATATCGATGCCCCCCGGTAAAGCTATTAAACCATTACAGTCGATGACCTCGTCGAAGTTCCCCAGGTGTCCAGGCTCCTTAGTTAGGGCGACCACCCTCCCTTCATCGATCAGGATAGACGCCTCAACAGCCTCATTCCCGCCAGCAGGTATCCTAACGTTCTTAAGTAGCTTCAAACTCACTCACCTCTGACCTCAACGATCGGGTCTATTATGGAGCCCTTCATCACGTCAAGAACCCCCTCCTCAGTAATCCTCACCTCAGGTATGACTGGGAGTGAAAGCAGTGAGATGGTCATGAAAACCGCGTGGAAGTTGAGCCCCAAGTATTCCGCGGCTTTCACAAGCTTCTTCACACCCTCGTAGACCTCTTCAAAAGGTCTGTCCGATATCAAGCCTGCCACAGGCAACTTAACCAAGCCAACGACACTGCCGTTCAAAACTAGAACGATCCCGCCGCCCACTCTAGCTAGCTCCCTGACAGCGAGACACATATCCTCGGCAGTCTTACCTAAAACTACTATATTGTGTGTGTCGTGAGCGATGGTCTGGGCTAGGGCCCCCTTAACGAGGTTTAACCCCTTAACAATGCCGACGCTCATCCTGCCGGTGGCGTGGTGGCGGTCTATCACCGCCACGTAGGAGTGATCAGTCCCCTCAGGCAGCTTCATGTAATTACCCTCAACACGGAACTCATCTACCTCAGCCCTGGTCGTGGACTTGCCTGGGATAGCCCTTATGGATAGGCACTTGACGTAGCCACTCCTCACAGGGACCTTGATCCTGAAGTCATCCGGGCTGAAGTTCTTCCCTATTCTAACGGTCTCGTAGAAGTGTTTCGGGAACTTGTATTCCCCCGCGTTACTGTGAACGTAACGTCCTTCGTTAACCACCAGTTCACCATTAACTATCACCGACATAATCTGAAAGGATCTGAAGTCCTTCATGACGACTAAATCAGCAAGCCTCCCAGGGTTTATAGAACCTAACTCAGGTATGCCTAAGTACTCAGCAGCGTTTATCGTGCTCATCTGAACAGCGGTTATAGGGTCTATGCCTAGGGAGACAGCCCTCCTCAGGATTCTATTCATGTGGCCGGACTCAACTAAGTCAACGACGTCTAGGTCATCGCTTGAGAGACTCAAGTACCTAGTGCTCACTCTCATATAGGTCGGTATTTTAGACAGCTCCTCCAGATCTCTCCAAGCACTACCATCCCGGATGAGAATCCTCATACCACTCCTTAACTTGCCAAGTGCTTCATCCATGAAAATAGATTCATGATCCCCTCTAATGCCCACGATTACGTAAGACGGGATCATATCTTCAGGTAGTTGAGGCGCGTGACCGTCAACTATCTTACCGGACGTGAGGGCAGCTGAGATCTTCTCTAACAACTCCTCGTTGCCGTTAATCACGGACAGGAAGTCCATGACCTCCCCCAAGCCGATCACCTCCCTGTAGCTCAGGAGGGACTTCACATCATCCACAGCTAACTCAGCACCGCTGGTTAACCCGGATCTGGTCGGTGGAACGCATGAGGGAGCGTAGAAGAACAGCCTGAGGGGGGTGTGTCTCGACTCCTCTATGAAGGCCTTAACTCCCTCAACACCTAGAACATTCGCTATCTCGTGAGGGTCAGCCGCCACAGTGGTTGTTCCGTTCAGTAAAGCCAGCTTACCGAACTCAGTGACTCTGAGTAGAGACGATTCTATATGGATGTGAGGCTCTATGAGGCCGGGCGTCACTACCTCGCTTGATGAGGCGTCGATGACCAGCGTGTCCGGTCCTCTATACCTATCCACGTCGAAGTAACCGACTCGAACCACGTAGTTACGCCAGAGAGCCACGTTCACTCTCTCCCTAATATCGCCAAGTACTACGTCCACCACGTTAGCGTTCTTTATAACCACAGTTGACTTAACTTCACCCTTAGCAGCTAGGACGAGCTCTCTCAACTCACTTAGGCTGTACTCTCTGCGTAACAACTTACCCGCGGACATCACAGGCACTCTTATCTTTAAAGCGATCTTACATATTAATAAATATTAGTGAACATGCTGATAATCAAGCGGTGATTACTTGGTAGACATCTATATACGAGGCAAGTTTATAATAACCATGAATAGAAGGAGGGAGGTGTTGAGGGATGGCTGTGTCGTCGTTGAGGACGGGGTTATCGCAGCCGTAGGTAAGTGTTCTGAGCTCGACAAGGATTTCAAGGGTAGGGCCGCAGAGGAGATAAACGCTGAGAGACACATTGTGATGCCTGGGCTCATTAACACGCACGTCCACCTAGTTCAAGGCATGTTGAAGGCGTGCGCTAACTACAGGAGACTTATACCGTGGCTTAAGGACCGGGTGTGGCCTCTTCAAGGCAACATGACGGAGTGGGAGGCCCACGCATCAGCCACTCTAACGATGCTTGAGTTAATCAAGTCAGGGACTACGTCTTTCTTGGAGACTGGTCTTGTTGGGAGGTACGGTCCTGACGCGATAATTGAGACCCTGCTTAAGTCAGGCCTTAGAGCCGCGGTGGCGAGGCACGTCATGGATATGGGCGGCTACGCTCTGGAGGAGGGCGTCCTTCACGAGGGACTCGTGGAGACCGGGGATTCAAGCTTGAGGGATGCAGTGAGATTACACAGCAAGTACCACGGCAGAGACGGGAGGCTGTTCATATGGTTCGGGCCAAGAACTCCTGGAGCCGTGAGCGTGAGGCTGTATAGGGAGGTGGTTGAGAGGGCTAAGGAGCTTAAGACCGGGATCACGATGCACTTAGCCGAGGTTAGAGAGGATGTTGAGTACGTGAGGAAGACCTTCAACCTGAAGCCCGTTGAGTTCGCTGAGCAACTAGGGTTAGTGGGTCCTAACGTGGTTTTAGTTCACGTCGTATGGGTTACTGACGAGGAAATCTCCATACTAGCTAGAACCAGGACTAACGTCAGCCACAACCCAACGAGTAACAGCAAGCTGGGATCCGGCATAGCCCGGGCGTCTGAGATGCTACGCGCTGGAGTTAACGTGACGCTGGGCACTGACGGGGGACCTAGCAACGACAACTACGATTTAATAGAGGAGATGCACGTGGCCACCGTACTACAGAACGCGCGTAGCGTTGACCCGGAGGCCCTGAGGGCTGAGGACGCTCTTGAGATGGCTACGTTAAGGGGCGCTAGAGCTCTCGGCATCGACGAGCTAGTGGGCTCGCTTGAGGTGAATAAGCGTGCGGACTTAATAACCGTTAAGTACTGGGATCCAAAGTTAATGCCCTTAAACGACCCTATCTCTCACATAGTCTTCGCAGCCAACGGCTCGCACGTGCAGGACGTTATAGTGGATGGAAGGCTGGTGATGAGAAATAGGGAGGTACTGACGCTTAAAGAGGATGAGGTCCTTGAGGAGGTTCAGTTAAGGGCTTCCGAGCTCTTCAGCAGGACGAATCTCTGCGTCGAGCCAGATATTAAGTGGCCTATAGTGTGAAGCGCTGCCGTTGGTGAGGACGCGGTACGTTAGCGCGGGGGAACACTCACGTCCTTTATATTCTTTTAAAAAAGAGAGTACTTAGTGAGTCTCATTGACGTATGACTTCGTGCTTGAGTTGATAGCTCAGAGGATCGCCGGGGATATAGTTATGAGTGAGAACTGCGGGGCATCCCTCAAGCGGTGGAGAGAGACCTTCAGGATAACGCAAAACGATGTGGGGGCCTTCATGAGGGTTAGCGCGTCCGTGATCAGTGATTATGAGAAAGGCAGGAGATCGCCGGGGGTTAAGTTCGTGAGGAGGTTTGTTAAGGCGTTAATCACCCTTGATAAGTCTAAGGGCTACCCGACTATCAAGCAGATAGCCAACTCGCTTAACTTAAGTATAGGGGCGATAATGGATATCAAGGACTTCGGCATTCCTATGAAGCTACATGAGTTAATAGCCCTTGTTGAGGGCTTCGTGATAAACTCCGTCGTCCCTAGGGATCTGGAAATATACGGTTATACGGTCCTCGACAGCTTAGAGGCGATAGAGAAGTTAAGCGGTAATGAGTTCTGGCAGATAATGGGGACTACCTCAAGGAGGGCTCTGATATTCACTAAGGTGAGCACCGGCAGATCCCCGATGATATCGGTGAGGGTGAGTCCTATCAAACCGCTTGTGGTGGTCCTCCACGGGACTAGGAGGGTTGATCCATTAGCTATTAGACTAGCCGATAGAGAGGGACTGCCGCTCGTGGTATCTCTGAAGCCAAATCCTGAGGAACTGATAAGGTCGCTGAGGAGGTGGTTCCTGGAACGCGAGCCTGGCAGCTGAGTCTCAAGCACTCTAAAGTGGGCTTACTTCCCCGTGAGCAGTAGTATTGCCTGTGGTATGTCTCCGTTCGTCCTCCTTAATGCGTTTAACGCCTCCTCCCTAGTGACTCCTGTCTGCTCCATGACGAACTTTATATCGTCTTCACTTATTGCTGGTGCCTCGATGGAGGCCTCTTCACTGACGGCCTCCTCAATACCGCCGCTCACGTAGTATATCTTCTGGCCCTGGATCTTCATAATCGTGACTTGAGGATCCCTTATTATCACTTCCTTATCCGGTAGTTTGATTGTGACGGATCTAACACCCCTTAACTCCTCGGCGTCGATGCCTAGTTGCTTCATTCTCCTCCTTAACTCCCTCGGGTTTGTTGGGAACATTCACATCACCGGTTACTACTCAACATCTCCAAAATATTAATTCTTGGTTTAACCTATATATAGGGTTTGAAGTGCTTAAGGTAAGGATATTCGGCGGCGGCCGTGAGGTAGGTAGGGCAGCGGTAGGCCTCCAGCATGATGATAAGCGGTTCCTCTTAATGGATTACGGTGTGAATTTCGATGAGAATGACAAACCGAGGCTCCCCGAACACGTGAGGCCTACCAACGTAGCGGGGCTTATCTTAACTCACGCCCACCTAGACCACGTAGGTGCCGCGCCACTGCTCGGCATCACTGGAAGAGTGCCTGTAGTGACTACAAGCCTGACTAAGAGGCTCAGCGAGCTCATGATAAGGGACTTCATCAAGATCTCTGGTTACTACCTCCCCTACGAGGAGGCGGACCTTATTAACATGCTTGAGAACACTTACGAGTACTCGTACGGGGCTGAAGCGAATGT
>JAWBLQ010000045.1:0-6240 GCA_038830105.1 Zestosphaera sp.
GGGCTACAACGTCTAATTTATGTGTGGTGATGCCTATTGTGGCGTTCCGGATAGATCCTTGGGCCTCGGAGGATCTGAGGGATTACGAGAAGCTTTTCTCGTACTTCGGGATGAGGCCCTTCAACGAGGTTATCTCGCAACTTAAGTCCTTCAGCGAGTTGCCCTTACCTATTAGGAGAGGCGCTGTAATAGGTCATAGGGACTTCGAGAGGGTGTTAGATTGCATTAAATCAGGCTTGAGATTCGCCATACTGACTGGGTTGATGCCTTCGGGCAAGATGCACTTCGGTCATAAGACACTTATAGATCAGGTGATTTACTATCAGGGGTTAGGCGCTGAGATATTCCTGGCTATAGCGGATATCGAGGCCTACGGTGTAAGGAGACTTAGCAGGGAGGACGTGATCAATTACGCCTTAAACGAGTACGTTGCTAATTACCTAGCTCTGGGTCTTAACGTAAGAGGGCTTCACATATATTTCCAATCAAACTACAGGAGGGAATACTATAGATTAATACAGCTGTTCGCTAGGAAAATCACTATGGCTGAGCTGACGGCTATTTACGGGGAGGATCTAGAGCCGGCGAAGATAGTCTCCGTGCTAACTCAGGCCGCTGACATACTTCACCCCGAGCTACCGCATTTCGGCGGCTTCAAGACCGTTTTAGTCCCGGTAGGCCTTGATCAAGACCCGCACTTAAGACTGACTAGAGATATAGCCGACAGGTTCAGCGATGAGTTAGGCTTCACCAGACCTGCCGCGACCTATCATAAATTCCTAAGCGGGTTGACAGGAGGTAAGATGAGCTCCTCAAGACCTGAGTCCTTCATCGCCCTCACAGACCCGACTGACGAGTCCGTCAGGAAGCTGATGATAGCCTTCACTGGAGGCAGAGCCACTGCTGAAGAGCAACGAAAGTTAGGAGGCGAACCCGATAAATGCCCTGTATTCGAGCTGAACTCACTACACCTAGTCAAAGACGACGCACACCTCAGAAAGATCTACGAGGACTGCAGGAACGGGTCTATGCTGTGCGGTGAATGTAAAACAGCGACAGCGGAGAGACTTAGGAAGTTCCTTGAGGACCACCAGGAAAGACTCAAGACCTCAATCGAAGCAGCGAAGACCTTAGTCGAAACACCGGACTTCTGAAACGAAACTATAAATTAATTAGATGTGAAAGCGTTTATTTAAGTGGCCGGGGTGCCCGAGCGGTCCAAGGGGGTGGGCTCGAGTCTATTCCGGCGTTGAAAGAAAGAGACCCACTGTCCCCAACGGGACACGCGGGTTCGAATCCCGCCCCCGGCGCCACCTAGAGCTATTAAAGACCCTGCAGACTGGATCAACCGCTTGAAGACCTTATATTAATTAAGGCTTCCCTCTAAAGATTATCTTCGGTTAGGCGTGTTGACGGAGGATTTCGATAGGATCTTAGTGAGGACGTCTCGCGACGCGTTAGTGGTATTCGCAGGTAATGTCATCTCTACACTCCTCCTAGCAGTCTCTGCCATGATAGTGGCGAGGATGCTTCAGCCGGAGAACTACGGCATCTACTCAGTCTCTCTAACCGTCACCAACGTCTTAACGCTCTTCACGGATTTCGGCATTGACTCTGCCTTAGTTAAGTACGTGTCTAAGTTTAGAGCTACTGGGAAGGAGGAGATAGTCCGTGAGGTGATTGTTAAGGGCTTGCTCCTGAAGTTAGTTATAGTCACTGTAGCCTCTGTAATCAACTACGTGTTCGCGTATCAGCTCTCAGTCATTCTGACCGAGAGGCCTGAGTTAAGCGATTACGTTAAACTGACGTCGATCTTGACCTTCACTATAACCCTCATGAACACCACGCTCGCCATACTCACTGCCTTAGGACGTATGAAGCTGAGATCCTTCCACGTCATCGTACAGTCAATCACGAAATTGCTTCTGAGCCCGTTACTGGTTATTATCGGTTTAAGCGTTCTAGGAGCCTTACTAGGACACGTGATCAGCTACACAGTGACTTGCGTCATAGGCGTCACGATAGTGCTTAGGTACGTGAGATCCTTAGGCCGTCGTGAGGAAATAGTCAGCGTGCTCGACTTGATTAGGTTTGGACTGCCTCTCTACGTATCGGGTTTGCTGGGCGCGGTACTGTATAGGTTTCAGTACGTCTTACTGGCAAGGGTTGCCACAAACGTTGAGCTAGGTAATATTCAAGCCGCTAACCAGTTTGTAACTCTAGTAGCCCTAACAATAACGCCCTTCACGGTGACTCTCTTCCCGGTTTTCTCTGCCCTGGAGACCAGAGGCAACCGGAATGAACTCAGGGATTTCCTGAACAACGTGCTGAGGTACATGACCATCTTCACTGTTCAGGTCGCCGCTATGATAGGGGCTTTTTCAATGGATGTGGTGCGGCTGATTTACGGCAGGACCTACGTTACAGCCCCGCATTACCTGACCCTCATGTCTCTAGGTTACCTCTACACACCCTTCACAGCGTCTTTGTCAGCTCTATACAGCGGGCTCGGGAGAACTAAGGACTTGATGAACGCCTCTATAATTCAATTTGCCGTGATACTTCCAGTAAGTTATGCCTTAATTAATTACCTAGGACCAACGGGGTACAGTATAGTGCTCTCCATCTCAAGCCTCCCGGCATTGACCTACCAGCTCTCAGTACTTAAGAGATTGAACATGTCTGTGGAGTGGAAGCCGTTGACGTTAGTGTACGTAGCCTCCCTCATATCCGTCGCGCTTCCGCTACTCATCCACACTGTAATCAGCAACTACGTAGTCAGACTCCTCATAGAGTTACCAGTAGCGATAGGCACCTACATGATCGTGTTGACCTTTACAGGGGGCTTCACTAGAGGTGACTGCGAATTCTTGAGTAGGTCTTTCGCGACGTTGCCCCTGATAGGATGGGTAATGAATCTCCTCCTGACGATGGAGGATAAGCTACTTAACTTGAGAGACAGGCTCTCTAGGGGGAGGAGACGTGTGTGAGGGTCTGTGGATGCAGTTATACCCTCAAGTTCCTCATCGTGAATAGAAAGCTTTTAAGTTAGCGTACGAATGATATATGAGGTGATACGTAACGGTTATCACTGCGAGAGGAATTTCTAAAACCCTTGTATTAGTTATTGTGGTTCTATTGATAATTGCAGCAGTAGCAATATATATGTCTCTACCTCAGGCTCCAGCCACTACAACACCAACGACACCTACAACGCCAACCACCCCAGTCACACCTCAACCTACTAAGGTCTGCATAGTATATGATATTGGTGGGAGAGGCGACCTCAGCTTCAACGACATGGCGTACTTAGGCGGTAATAAAGCCGCTAAGGACTTCAAGCTAGAGCTCACTGAGTTACAGAGCCGGAGTGAGTCAGATTACCTGCCTAACTTGAGGACGTTGTCTCGCTCGACGGACTGTGTTATTATCGTGGGTGTTGGATTCCTACTTACCGACGCTATCGGGCAGGTGGCTGACGAGTATCCGAACCAGCTTTTCGCGATAATCGACGGCTACGTAGATAAACCTAACGTGTTAAGCGTCCTGTTTAAGGAGCATGAAGGCAGCGCGGTGGTCGGTGCTCTGGCCGCTATGATAGCTGGCCACTACGGCAAGACCACTGTAGGCGTTGTGCTGGGGATGGAGATACCAGTCCTCTACAAGTTCGAGGCCGGCTACTACTGGGGCATAAGGTATGGTCAGGAAGTCTTTAAGGAAAAGACAGGGAGGGAGGTCAGCATGAGGATACTCTACACCTATACCGGTGCTTTCAACGACCCTGCAAGAGGTAAGACAGCCACTGAAGCCATGCTAGGCGAGGGCGCTATCGTGGTGTATAATGTAGCCGGAGCGACTGGCTTAGGGATCTTCGAAGCCGTTGCCGAGGCAGGGGCTAGGGAGGGTAGGACTGTAGGTCCGCCCTTCGGCATAGGGGTTGACGCCGACCAAGACTACATAAAGCCTGGATTCATAATAGCTTCAATGATGAAGAGGGTAGACGTGGGTGTATACACCGCAACCAGGAAAGCTCTAAACTACTTAATTCATAAGAACGTGTCAAAGTTTGGAGGCGTCCTCGAGCTAGGTATAGTTGAAGGCGGCATAGCGATGAGCCGTGTGGAGGATCTAGAGACTTTCCTCGAGCTAGGTGTTCAGGCAGGCACTGTTAATCCTAAGGATAGGGAAACCATACTCAACGCGGTCGTGAGTATGAGGAACTCCATACCCTCATGGATATGGGATGAGGCGTATAAACTGCAGGAAACCCTGAAAACTAACAAGTCCTTAGAAGTCAGGGGCGTTAAATTCTCGGAGATAGAGGCGATGATACCTTTCTCAGCAGAGACCATAGCCGGGTTAAGAAGCTCCCTAGGTGTAGGGTGAAGGAGGTTAAAGCCTCATTAACTACACCGCATGGTTTTTAATTATAACTCGGAAACCCTCTTCACCTCGGAGCAAAGCCTTATAAGTATAAGCAAACCTTAGAGTTAGGTAGATAGGGTGCAGGATGCAGAAACTACCGGATCAGACGAATGCTTGGTGTTGATGAAGAGTATAGTGAAGATATACCCAGACGGCACGATCGCCTTAAGAGGCGTTGACTTCTCTTTAAGACGTGGCGAGATCCACGGACTTCTAGGGGAGAACGGAGCCGGGAAAACAACTTTAATGAAGATATTGGCGGGGGTGCTTAAACCCACCTCAGGAACCATATACGTTGGTGGCAGGAAGGTAGGGTTCTCAGCCGCTGCTGACGCCCTTAAAATAGGTATAGGTATGGTGCATCAGAACCTGTCTTTAGTTCCTTCCTTCACTGCCTACGAAAACATTGTTTTGGGTCTCTCACGCAGGCAACTACTCAACGCGAAGGAGGGTATAAACAAGTTAATGAGTTTAACGGGTTTAAAAGTGCCTCTCGACGAGCGTGTTGAGGAGTTGCCCTTCGGCGTTAGGCAGAAGGTGGAGATACTTAAGATGCTCTTCAGGAATGTTGATGTCTTGATCCTTGACGAACCGACGACTAACCTCACGTTAACTGAAACCAGGGAGTTATTCAATGTAATCAATGAGCTGAAGAGAGTGGGTAAGTCGGTTGTCTTCATCACTCATAAGTTACGGGAGGTGCTGGAGGTCGCTGACAGGATAACTGTGTTGAGGAGGGGTAAGGTTGCCGGCGAGGTTCCACGCGGGGAGGCCAGCCTTAATCTATTGGCTCAGCTCATGGTTGGTAGAGATTTAATCCCCACGGTCTCTAGAGAGGTTTCAACGATGGGTGAGGAGCTTCTAGTCGTGAAGGATTTATGGGTCCTCAGTGATTTAGGGACTTGGGCCGTCAAGGGCGTCTCGCTAACGGTTAGGTCTGGTGAGATACTAGGCATCGCCGGCGTTGAGGGGAATGGTCAGAAGGAGTTAGTCGAGGGGTTGACGGGGTTAAGGAGGGTTGAGAAGGGGGAGGTAATCTTCAGAGGACAAAGGATCAACAACCTCTCGCCGTCAGAGCTGTATAAGCTGGGCATCGCTCACATACCCGAGGATAGAGTGCAGATGGGTTTAATCCAGGATTTCACCGTTAACGAGAACAGCATACTAGGCATACAGCGTTCAACGGTTTTCAGAGGCTTTCTTAACACTATTGCTTGGAGTAAGGTGGTTGAATACGCGTCCGGTTTAATAACTAAGTTCAACGTAATCACCCCTAGCTTATTCTCACCAGCAAGGTACTTGAGCGGTGGTAACCAGCAGAGGTTGGTAGTGGCGCGCGAGATCTCGAAGGAACCTCAACTTATAATAGCAGCTCAACCGACGAGAGGCCTCGACATCTCGGCGACCGAGCATATAAGGGGTTTACTACTTAACCTCAAGAAGGGGGGTAAGGCTGTCTTACTCGTCTCCTCAGACCTTGAGGAGATCCTCCAGTTAAGCGATAGGGTTGCGGTTATGTATGAAGGTAGGTTCGTTGGGGTTAAGGACGTCAGTGAATTAACTGAAGACAAGTTAGGGCTCATGCTAGGAGGTGTGAGCGATTGAGGAGAGAGGTCGTAAGGGATATACTCGTTAAGACTGGTAACGTGGTAATCGCTATGACCGTAGGGTTGATCATAGGAGGGCTCATAATGCAGGCGTACGGATACAACGCCTTACACGCTTACCATAGCTTATTAAGACACGCGCTCGGCAATCCCCTCACCGACGCGTACCCTCTGACATCCACGTTGAGTCTAGCTACACCCCTGATTT
>JAWBLQ010000045.1:6250-6799 GCA_038830105.1 Zestosphaera sp.
TCTCGCCTTCGCCGTCAGCGTTAGGTCAGGGCTCTTCAACATAGGTGTTGAGAACGCAGTATACTTAGGGGCTTTGGGGATGGTGCTTGCTTCAGGACTGCTCAGAGCTGACACCCCTCTAGTCCTGGTTATCGGGTCTTTAATGGGCTTGGGTCTAAGCGTTCTCTTCTCATTAATAGCTGCCTCCCTGAAAGTGCTTAGAGGAGTGCACGAGGTCATAACGACTATAATGCTTAACTGGATAGCGTACTGGCTTGTTGACTACGTTAGAGTGAACGTATTCCCTGACCCCAGAGACCCCTCGAAAACCATTGCAGTTCCGTCAAGCGCACACATCCCTCTACTCATTGTGGGTACAGAGCTCTCGGCTTCCTTCATAATAGCGATACTGGCCTCACTCACAACTTACTTCATCCTATGGTACACGGTGTTTGGGTATGAGTTGAGGGCTACGGGGATTAACTTGATGGCCGCGAGGTACGCCGGGATGAAGACCTCCCGCCTGATAATTCTCTCCTTCCTCTTCAGCGCGGTGCTAGGAGGCTTGGC
>JAWBLQ010000045.1:6809-10561 GCA_038830105.1 Zestosphaera sp.
CTGGAATCTCTAACTTAATGGGCTTGGGGTTCGACGGGATAGCGGTTTCACTTATAGGGCTTAACCACCCGATAGCTGTGATCCCTGCTTCAATACTGATCGGCGCGCTGAACACCGGGGTTAGGGGGATGCAGATAGAGGCTAGGGTCCCGTTCGAGCTGGTTAGACTTGTTCAAGGCGTTATAGTCGTGTCCCTAGCAATGCCGGGCGTATTAAGTACTCTTCAGAAATACCTGGGTATTAGGAGAGGTAGGAGAGAGGTGGTGGTCTCATGAGCTACGTGATCGGCACGATAATAAACCTGCTGGTCTCCACGTCGTACGCCATGACACCATTAACCTTAACGGCTGTGGGGGAGATAACCTCTGAGAGAGCTGGTGTGGTGAATATAGGGCTTGAAGGGATGATCAGCGTCTCGGCGCTGGTTTCAGTTGCCGTAGCTACGCAGACTTTAAACCCCTGGCTAGGGTTGTTGGCAGGCGTCGGTGTAGGAGCGTTAATAGGGTTGATTCACGGACTCATATCGGCTTACGGCAAGGGCGCGCAGATAATCTCTGGGGTAGGCGTAAACATATTTGCCTTAGGCTTCGTGCCCTACATGATCATAGCTTTATGGGGTGTCGCCGGTTACAAGCAGGTTCCTGAGGCAGGCAGGGTGCCTAGGCTCGCTGGACTGGTGAGTCCCATCTTCATTTTCTGCGTCCTAATAGCCATAGCAACCCATTACGTGCTCTTCAGGACCTCTCTAGGCCTTAAGATCAGGGCACTCGGTGAGGAGCCTCAGGCAGCTGACACGTTAGGAGTTCACGTGGAGAGGCTTCAGCTAATAGCTACAATATACGGTGGGGCTTTAGCAGGTCTTGCAGGGGCTTTCATGAGTCTTGACTGGCTCGGGACCATAACGAAGGAGATAGCCGCGGGGAGGGGTTTCATCTCACTAGCGCTAGTAGTCTTCAGTAACTGGAAGCCCTCCCTAGCCCTGCTGGGAGGCGCTTTATTCGGTTCCTCATGGGCGTTGACGGAGTGGCTTAAGGTCTTACCTGGGGTTAAAGGAGTTATTCCAGTCACTATAATTAACACACTACCGTACGTAGTGACGCTGGGAGCTGTTGCAGGCGTCATAGGGAAGGCCAGGTCGCCGAGGAGGTCTGGAGTACCCTACCTGAGGGAGTAGCGGCTGGGTTACGACTCAACGCCGAACTCAGTAAGCACGTCGCTCAACCCCAGACAAGCATCTCCAGCACCCTCACAACACTTGCGAGCTCCTAACGCGTTAGCTATCCTCAAAGCCCTACGTAGATCAAGACGCGTTAACGTGCCGTAGATAAATCCCGCGTTGAACGCGTCACCAGCGCCAGTACAGTCAACAGCCCTGACTCTGTATGCCTCCTGTCTTAAGACCTCACTCCCTGTGAACGCTACGGAGCCTTCCTCACCTAACTTAACGATGGTCGCCTTCGGCTTAATGAGGCGGTGAACCTCATTACCGCCTTCAAGCACCTCAAGCCCGGTCAGCGATTTCAACTCTCTCTCATTCATGAACACGTACTCGACAAGCCCTCTAACGATAAGCGCTCTCCCCCACCCGCTGAAAGCCACGCCCTCTAAATCTACGCTTCTCGAGATTCCCTGCGTTCCTGCCTCACTAAGGACATTCACACACGCCCTCCCCTCATCAGCGTTCAGAAGCATATACCCCGAGACGTGCACGTGTCTCACGGAGCTCAACACGTTGAGATCCTGCGCAGTGACCGTCACGTGTCTATTGGCCCCTCTGAAGCTTGCCATAGCTCTATCTCCGGTAGGCAAGACCAATATGCTCACGACACCGGTTCCGACACCGTTAACAACTTTCACCCCCCTCACCTCCAAGCCCTCCTCCCTCATTCTCTTAACGACGTATTGACCGAAAACGTCATCGCCGACGCTTCCAACGAGGTATGACGCCAGTCCAAGCTCGTGTAGAGCGACGCTGGTGTTGTAGCCGACGCCGCCTGGACGGATCTCGAAACCAGTGACCTGAACGTCTTCATCAGGCTCAGGCAACCTATTCACGTATAGGACTACGTCAACGTTTAAGTCGCCGAGCAGGAGAACGTCGTATTTAGTCATCTCGTAATCACCTTGAGAGCGACCACCCAATAATTTGAGGTGACTCACGACATAAATATAGGGGTCACTCTATATAAGTGGTGTGTTGACGTGAGCCTACTGCTAGATATATTTCTCGAGTTCCTTAAGATAGGTCTCTTCATGTTTGGGGGAGGTTACGGTGCCCTCGCACTCCTTCACAAGGAGGTAGTTGAGATGAGGGGCTGGCTCACTGATGAAGAGTTCGTCACTGTTCTGGGGATAGCTGAGAGCACCCCGGGGCCGGTAGCTATAAACTCAGCCACTTACATCGGTTACAAACTACACGGCATCACAGGCTCCATCATCGCTACTTTAGGCGTGACGTTACCCGCTTTCCTAGTGATCTTAGGTATAGCGATGGGTCTCTCCCGATATTTTGAGGAGCCTCTAGCTAAGGCGGTCTTGAGAGGGATAAACGCCGCGGTGGTTTCACTCATCTTCATAGCGCTCATTAAAGTTGGTCAGACAGTCTTAATCAAGGGAAATACCGTGAGTCTCGTGGAGTTAGTGATCTTCATCACGGCCTTCGTAAGCGTTATGCTGCTTAAGCAACACCCAATAACAGCCATCGGGGTCTCAGTAGCTCTAAGCCTGGTAGCGAAGTATGTACTCGGTATTTAGTTTTGACGCTTATACTATTACAAGTTAGGTTGGTGGACCGGCCGGGATTTGAACCCGGGACCTCTGCCGTGCGAGGGCAGCGCTCCTCCAGCTGAGCTACCGGCCCCAGATAATTACCTCTATAGTCTTTAAAACTTTTCACGAGCCCCTCTACAGCCTCGCAATTCCCTGCAAGCCTGTGTATGTTACGCTTGGTGAGGCACGCTACGCATCGACGTTCAAGCAGGCTCCCTATGGGCTTTCTCTCATCTGTCAGGCACCCTTCACAGGTGTTGCATCACTATTTCAGCCCAGTCGTCAGTCACGAGGCTTGAGCTCCATCATATCTCAGCGAAAACGCTCATAATCCTTTCTAACCCCTTTTGCCCGTAAGAGGGAGCTCCTAGATTAGCTGGCCTTCTCCCTGCTCCGTCCTGAGGGAGGAGCTTCCAATCGTAAAGCTTTAAATTCTATGGGGTGTAGTGGTTTTAGGGCCCGTAGCTCAGCATGGTGGAGCGCCCGGCTGATAACCGGGAGGTCCGGGGTTCAAATCCCCGCGGGCCCACTAATATTTATGATGGGCTCCGTTAAGTTATCGATGACCCATGAGGCTTGGTAGGACCTTACTAATTCCTCTAAACTTCTGATGTAGTGCTTAATCCCCTACTATAATTGCTTTCTGAGCCGCTTCATCCTCTCCTCCCTCCTCAACCATAACTCGGGGTTAAGTTACGTATTGAGAGTCTTGTTCCTTAGGAGGGGGTCAGTCACTGCTTAAAGGTTAAGTCTCGTCTCCGGAAACAACTTCCTGAGATCTCCTACTCAATATTTCCTTAGAAAGAGAAAAACAAAAACTATATTTTCGCATTGCCCTACTGTTTAGCTTTCATGTATATCTCTATTGCTTTTGAGATTTCGATTAACGGTTCAAACCTGACTTTGAACTCAGGCGTCAATGCGTTTATAGAGTTGATTAATTGCTCTTCATTGTCAGCCTCCACCACGCTGAAGCCTCTGAA
>JAWBLQ010000046.1:0-2053 GCA_038830105.1 Zestosphaera sp.
TACTCGCTTGTCCCCGTTAATTGGGATATCGACGTTATGAGCCCCTCCTTGGCTATGAATCCGTAGGTAAGGGCGTAGCCAACCATCCAAGACGTCTCATTACTCAACCCGTATAGGGGTTCAAGCGCTCTGCCTACGTGAGTCCCTAATACACCTCCATAGGATTCGACCGGAGTCGCCACTCGACCGGCAGGCCCGTAGTTCAACGTGATCCAGCTGATTACTGAGAGAACCAGAATTATCACCCCGGCCTTGTAGAGGAAGTGTTTAGTGCTGCTCCACGAACCCCACCAGACGACTCTGGCGCTCGCCCTATGTATTAAGGGAAGCTCCATAATCAGCTCCGGCGCTTCCTTAACACTAAGTAATCTCCTGATCAGCTTTGCTGTAAGTAAGTAAAGGATTATCGAGGTGACGTAGAGCAGGACCATCACTGTTGCTTGAAGAAACACGTTACTAGGGAGTAAAATCCTCGTGAAGTACAGCAGGACTATTAACCTGGCTTGACACAGGATGAACGGCACAGACATAATCACCTCAAGCCTCTCAGCCTCGTCTATAAATATCCTTGATTGTGAAACCGCTGGGACATTGCATCCAAAGCCCATGACTAGTGGGTATAATGCCCTGCCTGAGAGCCCGAAGTACCTGAAGAAACTGTGAAGTGACGAGACCATCCTCGGGCCCAAGCCGCTGTCTTCCAGAATGGTGATGAACGCAGAGATCAGAAATATGAGCGGTAGAAAGCTCAAGACGGAACCAACACCGCCTAAAACACCGTCAACAAGTAAGGACGCTAATGCAGTGTCAACGCTTTCAAGGGTTGGTCGAATCACCTCACTTACATAGACGAAGACTCCCTCCAGCAATCCAGATAAGCTGTAGTATTGCAGGACATCAGCTACTGTGTCAAGGCCTACGTACCTCAGAATAAGCGTGAGTGGGAAGCCTGTGTTGAGCATGAACGCCGTGGCGAAGACCAGAAACATAGTTAATACAGAGATCACGGGACCTATGATCGGATGGAGGTAGATCCTATCAACTACCGCCGTGGCGTGAGGCCTGACCTTAACCCTAATAATCACGTCCTTAAGCATTTGTGATGCGTACTGATACCTCCCGGAGATAGCTACTTCCTCAGGGGTTCTCCCAGTAGCCTTCCTGAACTCCTCGCGTAACCTCTTACCCTCCTTAAGGACCTCAGGCATTTCTCTAAGTAATTCGATCACTTCAGGATCCTCCTCCAGAAGTCTTAAAGCCACCCACCTACTGGGCAGTCTCTCAACGTTGCTCGCTTTAACGAGTTCAGTCAGCTCACTTAAGTAACTCTCAAGCAAACCGTAATCTACGTGGATAAACTCGCCCTTAAGACCTCCCTCGGCAACCTTGACAAGAACGCTGAGAACCTGCTTAACCCCCACACCAGTAATAGAGGAGAGCGTGATTACAGGAACCCCTAGGCGGGAGCTGAGCTTCCCCACATCAATGTGGAGACCTCTCTTATGAACCTCATCCCACTTAGTTAGCGCTACAACGAGCTTGTCGCTCATCTCACCTACCTGTATCGGTAGGTAGATAGACCTCTCAAGCACTAATGGGTCGGCCAACACCAAGACTGCATCCCAATCACCAGAGAGCAGGTAGTTCTTAGTGATCCTCTCTTCAGGGGAGGTAGGCGTCAAGCCGTGAACACCAGGTAAGTCAATCATGCAGATAGACTTACCCTCAAAAGTGACGAAACCTACCCTCTGTTCAACTGTTGTGCCTGGCCAGTTAGCGATGTGAGTCACTTCACCCGTGACCTGCGTGAAGAAAGTCGACTTACCGACGGAAGGCTGTCCGACGACAGCCACCACGTAATCGCAGACCTTCCCTTTAAACTCCCTCAACCACACCCCCTAAGGAATCACTTCATAAGCCTTTAAAATGTTAGACTAGTCTAAATCTCATATTATAGAACGACGCCCATCCCAAGTCTATAACGTGCTTATCTTCACCACCGTTATAAAATTAATCCACAGCTCAATCCTTGATTAAATTAACAAGCTCTTTA
>JAWBLQ010000046.1:2063-4967 GCA_038830105.1 Zestosphaera sp.
CTTTAACTAAGTCGTCAAGAAGCCTGATGAACGCCTCCTCGTCATACATCACTAGGTGCTTTCCCTCGTTTATCATTCTCTGAATTTTGTCCAGCTTCTCTACAGCTTTACCCTCTAATCTCATTATATCTATAAGCTTCGAGGCTGCGTCAACTAACCTGAGAGGTCCGTAAAGCAGTGGTTCATCCACGCATCCCCTAGCGCTTGTTATGAGGAAGGCTAGTAGCTTGAAGTGCTCGTCCTCGGCCAGATTCTTAGTATCTCTCATGATGCACCACCTCCTCAAGAGGTCTTCTCCTAGGTGGGTTAGGCCACTTATCCGGGTAGCCGAGACTCACCATTATAACCGGGTTAACGTGTGTAGGTAGTTCAAGTAACTCTTTAACAGCAGTCTTGTTGAAGGACACTATAGGACATGATCCTATGCCCAGCGAGTACGCCGCGAGCATGATGTTCTGAACCGCCATAGAGACATCCATGATCGCTACCAGCTCTTCTGCCTTACCACCCTTCTTAACACGTTCTTCATTTACACACGCAATAACTAAGGCGTCTGGTTCCCCGAAGAGCCCTGGGGAAAACAGCCTTATCCTCTCGATTGTTGGCTTATCCCTTACCACTATGAACTCCCAGGGCTGTGCGTTACCGCCGCTCGGTGCCCATATCCCCGCCTCGAGAACGGTCCTGAGGTGCTCGTCAGGTATTGGATCTCTTCTAAAGCTTCTAATACTTCTCCTACCTTTAATGACCTTTAATACCTCCATATCATCACACCTCTGTTAGAGTTGTCTCAGAGGCTTTAAGTAAGCTCTCCGAGCTCTCTGACCTCTTCCTCGCCCTGAAGGCAAGGGTTCCAGGAGGTTTAGAGCTGCATTCCCGGCTTCTGCTGGGTTCAGCTCTGCGCCCGGTCTCAGGCGCATTACCCCTACCCCACATAATGCGGGGCTCGGGGATATGCTATCCTCCAGAATATTCTGGAGGATACAGAGCTTGTAACTAGAACGTGAGGGACACGAATACTGGCTGTACGTGGTAGATGTTGGTAAAGGAGAAATCAGGACGTACAGACACCTATTAGGGAGTAATAAGCTACGTCTAATACGGAGTTTCAGAACTCAGTAGACAGAAAAGCTTCTAAGAAGTTAAAACCATAGTTGCTTAATGATAGATCTGGAGAAAATTGTAGGGCTGGTTGTCATACTACTAGCTGACATAAGTCATCAGCAAAGTTAGACTTCAAGAGGACGTAATGTAGCGTATTAAGACTAGAGCCCACTATTTTTGACGTCAAGAAACCATCATCTATGTAGTTGAAGCAAAGCTTTAATAACTGGGGGTGTAAGTTAATATCAGGGGGTGTACGTTGTATTTCGATCCCGGGGTTAAGGAGCACAAAGAAGATTTCTTTAACTTTGATAAAGAGTTAAATACCTTGATTAAGGAACTAAATAATCAATCAGCTCGCATGATTGTTATTAAAGGCGTTAGGAGGACTGGTAAGTCTTCCCTTATTAAGGTTGGGCTGAATGCATCCGGCTTACCTTACGCAATACTTGATGCTAGGAGGTTCGAGTATTTCAGCGTCGACACGCTTTACGACGTACTCGCGAACTCGCTGTCTAGGTTGCTAGAGACTAGAAGGTCGGTCAGCAAGTACCTGAAGATGGTTAGAGGGGTCTCAATTTCTGGCTTATCCCTTGAGTTTAGTTTTAGGAGTAGCGGAACCTTCACAGAGGTTCTTGAAGCATTGAATAGGTGGGGTGAGGAGAGTAGGGAGACTGTAGTCTTAGCGTTTGATGAAGCTCAAGACTTTCTCCGCTTCCCACGTTTTGACTCGCTTCTCGCACATGTGTATGATTATTTAAGCCACGTCAAGCTGGTTCTGGCGGGTTCTGAAGTAGGCTTGCTTGACAGGTTACTAGGCGTTAAGAGGGTTAAGGCCCCTCTTTCCGGAAGGCCGTTCACAACGATAGTTATGAGGAGGCTTTCTAGGGAGGAGGCAATAGAGTTCCTGAGAGAGGGTTTCACGCAGGTCGGGACTGTAATTAATGACGTGTTCCTAGAGAATGCCGTGAGCGCGTTCGATGGCGTGATAGGATGGCTCACGTACTACGGCTACCAGGCCTTAAGAGTGGGTCATGAGGAGGCAATCGCTAAGACCCTCGATGAGGGTTCTAAGCTAGTTCGGGAAGAGTTAGAGAATTTCCTCTCAATAAGACCTCAAGCCAGGACAAGATATCTCATCATATTAAAGTTGCTTACCAACCCACTCACGTGGTCTGAAGTTAAAGCAGGTCTCTCAGCCAAACTCAAGAAGACGGTTAGCGACAAACAACTAACACACTACCTAAGAGAACTAGTCAACTACGGGTTCGTTGAGAAAATCGGCAACGAGTATGTCATAGCCGACCCGGTATTAAAGCACGCAACCCGAGAACTAAGAATTTAGACTCTGACCTCTACCCGCCCTAAAAGACGGAGTGGGTTTTCAGTTATTGATGAAGAGTTATGGGGAGCAACGCCGGAGGCGGGATTTAGATCCATGTAGGAAAACCCCCCACCAGCTCAGCGTATATATGACTAGCGTCATCCATCCTAGGTTCTCAACAGTAGTGTGACGACTATAAATTACTTAGATTATTTGCAACATTAAGTTATGACCGAAAGATCGGGCGCTATCAAGGTTAACAGCTCGCTGAATATGTTAATTCATACCATGCAGTTACGATTGAAAACCTCGTTCCCTAAGGAATACCGGGGTGTCTATAAGTTTTCTTGAATGAGCTGTTCTCATTGAGATCGGGGATCCCTGAGCACCCTAAAGGGCTGTGCTGTCATTGAAGAGAGACGCTGTATTTCACGATAGTGACATAAAATGTAACTGGGTTTTTAATACTGAAAGAT
>JAWBLQ010000046.1:4977-10431 GCA_038830105.1 Zestosphaera sp.
TTTGCTCGAGTCGTGTTTGATTTAGAGATTAAAACCTCGTTCTTCGTCGAGGGGAAAAGGCTAGGAGCTAAGCAGTTTCTCTATCAACTAGTACAGCTCTGGATCCTTATCCCTAACCTCTTAAGACTAAAGCAGTTCTACTAATGCACTTTAAGTTCACGCTATAGAGCGTGGTAAGATCGTTGAGGAGCTCTAGTGAGTGCTCTACGAACCTAGAATTGCGAAGCTGGCTAGTGAGGTCACTTACCTCGTTCAAGCAACTTCTTCCTGACAGTTACCACGATATGCCTTCATTTTAAACGTAGGCTTCCATGGAAAATTAAGATTGAAATAGAGAACCTGCCAGTAACTTAAGCCTGAACGATGGGCTCAGACCTATATAGACAGTAAGGTAGTATAGGTGGTAAAGATGATGTGTGGTGATGTGTAATAGCCGAGGAGGTGAGTAGTCGCTCGGGTTTGTGGAGGGCTATGTACTCTCTAGCGGCTGCGTTGAACACCACTGTTTGGAGTCTTTATTTCTCTTTTACGAGACTTTATATAGGTGTTAAGCTTGAGGGAGGTATTCAAGCAGTTCTTTTGATCACCGGTCTTGAGTGGGGCTTCACTTTATTTGCTGTGATGTCAGGCAGGCTGACTAGCAGAGTCGGTGGTAGGGGACTTGTGTGTCTAGGGGCTACGGGGTTCCTCCCTTTCTTGATCGCTATGGGTGTTAAGTCCCCGTTCACGCTGGCAGTGATTCTGAGTCTCTCGAGTTTCACGTGGGCTATCTCCTGGCCGTCCATACTCTCAGCAGTCTTCAGCAATGTGAGAGTCAGCCCTGGTAGGGCCTACAGCTACTTCACAGTAGGTACTGGTGTTGGGTTCAGTGTTGGGTCAGCATTCATGGGCCCTCTCTACGCGCTCACAGGTCCTGAGGGCGTATTCCTCGTAATAGCTATCATGTACCTTACCACATACTTGATATTCGCGGCATTCTTCCCTAGGGGGAGTGACGTCAGGGTTAGGGAGGGCGGTGAGTTGTTAAGTGGCTCAAGAAGTGTGCTTCAGCGACTTATACTAGTGTTGGTAGCGCTCTCGCTAACAATACTCGCTAGGGAGATCCTGTATGCTGTGGCTCCTTCTAAGTTAAGCTCAGAGCTTGAGAAGGTGATCACTACATCCTCTGAGTTGGTTAAGTATACTGCGTTCGGGGTGGCCTATGGAGGGATTACAGCAGCCCTCTCAATACCGGCCAGGATCCTGGCGGGCAGACTAACAGATAGATACAACCCGCTTAAGATATTCATGTTCACGACAGTTGCCTACATGTTCCTCTACTGGTCCTTCGTAAAGTCTGAGGGGTGGATTTCAATAGCTCTATGGCAGGTATCTCTGTACCCCTTCCTAGACACGGCAGTGAACACGTACATAGCTAAACACGTCCCAGGGGAGATCATGACGTCGGGATTCGGAGCGGCGATAACCTTTAACGCCGTAGGTGGGTTATTGATACTACCGCTCCTAGCTAACCCGAACTTAGACATGGACTTCCTCGGCTACGCAGTCACAGCAGCCACGGTGCTCTCGATAACGTTAGTGTTGATGAAGCTGGGGCTGGATCGCCCTCATGATTACCTCCATTAGAGCATGTTCCAAGAATACTACGCGATATACATCCCAAACCAGCTTAACGCTATCCTTAGTGAAGACATCCAAGACCTCGGCGGCTCCTCAAGACTCCTCACGTACTGAGCCCTCTTAAGCCATCCTGCGTCCTCGCCTGATACTACTACCGGAGCGTCAACGTGACGTAGTATTCCTTCATCCGCTTCGTTATCCCCCATTCCTATGACCGCTAACCTACGTCCCGGCGTGTTCATACCCTTCAAGAGGGTCACAACGGCTTCCTCCTTACTGCCTTCCAGCAGGTGAACCGCTCTCCTGGTCTGGACTGGGTTCAACCCTGCCCCCCTAGCTGAATCGATGATTAAGTCCCTGCATGACACGTCCCGAGTTATGAATGCATCGCTGTAACGCCTGGTTTGAGAAGCCCTGACGCTCTCTACTGGTAGCCCAGTTAGCTGTGAGACTATCTTAGAATCCGCGTTACTGAGCCTCACAGCCCTCCCAAAGCACCTGGGATCCTCCTCAATCCGAGTCAGTAGCGCCTCGTAATGACTTATCGGTCTACACAACTCGATCACGTCGTAAACCCCAGCGGTCTTGACGAGCCCTCCAGTCTTGATGAGTCCCTTAACTGCGTGCATGAGGCAACCACCTTCAGCGATTAACGCTATGAAGTCATGTCTTAATTCACTCATAAGCACCTCAAGCTCCACGACAGTCTTAAAAGTCACTGGAATCACTTCAATGCCTAAGAACCTCAGTTTTTCAAGGAAGCGGCTCAGTTCTTCAGTCGCTCGAGGTTTTGTAAGCGGTAACATAGTATCGTCTATATCCGTCAGAACTACAGCTCTACCGCACAACCTAAAGTCCGTAGGCAACAGACACTTCACTCCTCGCGAGGATGTCGTCAAGAAACTTCTTAGCATTCACGTCTGGATACTTGTAGATCCTCGGTTTAACAGGCTCCTCCTCATATGAGAGTTCCCTCAATAGCTTAAGTATAGAGGTCCTTACTTCTTGATCAGCTATTCTGGAGTGATATATAGAGCCTAAACTCTCTACAAGCATCTCAAGTATATGGATCTCTCCTTTCTCAACGTGTAGATGTGGATTCCTAGACTCAACCTGAATAACATCTATGTTATTTGGCAACGCCTTACATACGTTCTCCTTCACACCCATGTAGCACGTCTCGAGTATGTGAACTAGCTCGTGAGTCTCTATGGCGTATCTTGAGGCGAAGTTAAGGATTTTAGCCAGCTCGATACTCATTGCGTGCTCACCACTGTTGCTCGTTTTAATGATGTCGGTCTCGAATCTCCTCCCTCTGGAGAGGGCGTAATTAAACACGTTGCTAACCACGCTTGAGACACGGCCCCACCTACGTAGGAGTAAGTCACCGCCGTACCATCCTTTAAAACCCCATGAGATCCTAACCATCTTGTAGGGTGATTTACTCATAGAGAGCGCAGTGTAGTATATGAGTGCATACTCAAGGGCCGCGCCTGGAACGAAGTTATCGCTGTCTATATAGCCGACATACTTAGAACCAAGACCCTCAGCAACTAGAGTTCCTAGGAGAAGGCCTTCACCCTTCCCATCCCTTACCACGCCTTTGGACTCATCAACCAACTCAGGAACACCATCTTTAAGTAACTCACTTACTACAGGGTCTTTCTGATGAATCACGACAACGGGTCTCCCAGAGAGCTGATGTATATTCTTAGCTAAGTCAATCTCGCTGGAGTATATATCGAGAGGACTCTGAGAAGAGTTAGAGACTATGATAGCAGGTGAGTGAAGAGGTATCGCACGGAGAACACCCTCAAGCATTAGGGGGTCCTCGTCCTTTACAGGGATAACTATCGATGTGGATTCAGCTGTTTTGAGTAAATTATCGGAGGTTAAGTTGAAGACCCCGTGCTTCCTTTCAAAATCAACCCCGTAAAGACAAACAACCCTAGTTACATCGTAAATTTTAACAGCGCCGTAACTCTCAAACTTAAGCGGTGATCTAATCAGCATTTAAATCACTTCCTGCCTAATAATTAAGAGACTCAGACCTAATTAACTTGTTAACGGTACGTAGTGTTAAGTCGACCTCGGACTTAGTTACGTGGAGCCGGGGGCGGGATTCGAACCCGCGAGATAACGGGTCTCAACCCAAGAGGCCACTGCAGCCCGTCGCCTTTGACCGCTCGGCCACCCCGGCTAATTAATATAAGGCTAGTAAAGTTTTAAATCTTCTTTACCCTATCCCCGGCTGGTTTAGGAAGTATTTTAAGTTTTTGAGCGTGTTATTCTTGGTGATGCGTGTTTGGTGTTTAGGGTTCTAGCTGTTCTCAGGCCTTCGATTCTGTTCATCCCGACCCGGCTTCACACACATTCTCCCGGCTTCAACGCAGGGATGTTGAAGAAATAAATGTGTTGAGGTGGATTCGTTGACATATAGTGTTCGTTGCTTCGCTGACGTCCTTGGGAGGTTAAAGGAGGGAGGCCTCGACGGGGTGGTCATAGGGAGTACAGCCTACGCCCTGAGACTTGGGGTAAAGGAGTTTGAGGACGATGTAGATCTGTTCGCCACCAGCTTCTCGCCGATCTCTGACGAGGATATGGTTTACGATGTAGCTGAGAGGGTTGGGTGTCAGGTTGGCAGTAGTGAGTGGGGGACCGCTAGGCTTGAGTGCATTGTTGGAGGTGAGTGTGTAGTTCCTGTTGAGTTTCATGAAAATATACACGACTTCTACATCCCCCCCGAGGTGATCGAGGGGGCTGAGGCTCTAGTCCTTGAGGGTGTTGAAGTTAAGGTGATTAGAGTGGAGGACTACATATTACTCAAGGCTAGGGCTGGCAGAGATCAGGATCTAGAGGATCTAGGCTACATCAGCGACCTGATCAGAACCGGCGAGTTAAAAATCGATTTCAAGCTAATTAAAAACAGGCTTAAACTCTTTGACGAAGACGACCGAAGACTAATTACGAGAAGGCTCATCAGTGTCAACGTGAAGATCTAAAAGACTTGGAGACTTCGCACTGACCCCTCCCCGCCTTAGTAGGGTGTGGATTCTTACAGGTAGATTTAAAGGTTACACCTCCTGCTTAAGGGTTCAGCACTACGCCTGATCTAAGATGCTTTGCTTCTGTTTCGCTTAGATCGGGCTCAGGGGGTTTACGGCTTCACCTCTATCCACTGTTTGAGAGTAGCTCCTGAGGCTCGTGAATAACAAACCATGTCACAACCACGCGAAGGAGGGCGTGAAGCGTGTAGAAAGTAGAAATTTACTTCTTAATTCCTATTTTCCTTCTTTTAGGTCTTAAAGCCCTGCTCTTACATCTCCTGCACTTAGTGGCGCCGATAGGGTTTAGAGCTCCGCATCTCCTGCACACAAGTTTATTAAGTACTCTAGCTTCAACGATCTTCATGGCTTCGGGGTCTGCTATCGGCATCCTGTCACCTTATAGAAATCTTGAGGGATTTAATAAGCGTTATTGTAGGGACGTGGCTAGAATACATGCAGAGACGTAATTCTTAAGTAAATACTTGTCTTAATAACTCTTAACGCGTTCCTTAATGTCAGTCAGACCTTATCTTGACTACATTACCCGTTATTTGCGTCAGTAGATCCTCGATGATCTCCCTTCTCCTGAAGGGTAGGTTCCTTAACTCAAACCTAGGGACTCTGACGACGTATTCAACACTGCCGTCAGGCAACCACACGGTATTAACACTGGTTATCCTGGCTGGGTAGACTATCTGCTTGACTACCTCCTTTACGTCTCTGGTGTTGATGATTACCCTAGCCCTCAAGCCGAGCTTCTCACCTAACGTCCAACCGAGCTTGTTAA
>JAWBLQ010000047.1:0-10399 GCA_038830105.1 Zestosphaera sp.
TAGGTTAGGTTCAGGATGCCTGTAGCTAAAGACTTGGTAACTGTAATCATCCCGACACTGAATGAGGAGGGAGCTAGGTTTAGTTCTTGACGAGCTTAAGAGAGAAGGTTACGAAGACATTCTCGTTGTTGACGGACACTCAACAGACAGGACTGTCGAGATAGCTAGGAGTAGGGGTGTTAAAGTTGTTTATCAGGAGGGTAAGGGGGAGAAACTTATTTCCGCTTATGTGAGACGTCTAGATTTAATAATCTTTGACAGATTTTTCCTGTATGGAGGCTCTTTTGATGGTCTCCCTTTACTGCTACAGTATTAGTATTAACCAAAACCTCAGTCTCAACAATTTTCTGAAGTTGTCATCATTTATCCTGACCTTAATCCACACATGACTCAAGACACTATCTCTAGTTAATAATGATATCAATTCTTAAAAGCCCTCTAATAGCTTTTAATGTGAGCATGGGGAAATTCGAAGTCATAGCTGAAGGGGGTCGTATAAGGTCTTGTAGGGGGTAGGGGTATGGTATTTGATCATAAATACAATAAGTATGATGGGGGGTTCTACGGTATATACTACCTCCCAATAGATAATTTCACGGAGGAATTACCAAAACTTGGAGAATTACTAGACTACGTAGAGAAAAACTTAGGTGAAGTAGTAGCTGTTATACCGAACATAGGTCTAACATCAACTAGTGTCATATTTGGGACCTCCTTCCAGGGGGTTAAGGGGGTCGCTATAATCTACAGGAAGAAGCGGTGAAGACTCTAGCATGTAGATCACGTGATTTGGACTGAGGAAGCTAACTATAAATCATTCTAAGCTAAGACAAGATCTATACCCAACTCACGATTGACGCAAACAGCTCTCAAAGTTAAGTGTTAGGAGGAATGAACTAGAGAGGTATTCCTGAATCTGAAAAGTTTATATATTCTCTCACGCGACTCAATCAACTACACCAGCTACGTAGGGTAGCTGAACCCTCAATACCACATCATACTCTAAAATTCTAGACCCCTAAAACTAATACACTATCAGCTTCTTCCTTTAGTGCTTAAAGCTGAAAGCTTAACTCTTCAAGACTGTGAAGAGATTAGTTAAGCAACACCACCACACCTACTGCTTGTCTCTGGATACGAAAGAAAACAAACATCGGTAACGTCTAGAAACGAGTACGTGTGCTGTGCTGATTCTGTAACTGATGATTAAGCTACTTAATCTAAAGTCTACGTGTAGGTGAGGAGCCAGTACCACATGCCGTAGCGGAGAATTTTCAGAAGTAGGCGTTAGTTAAATCCCTAGCTGTAGAGCGTACTTACCTTCTTTCTTGATGTTTAGGTGTTTGCTTACAGAAGATTTTTCAGGGTCTATTATTAAGATGACTCCTCTCCAGTCTTCTGTGAATGTGTCGTTGCCGCAGTTAGGGCATTTAGTTGCGTCTTTGTTTACTAAGTATCTGCAGTTCATGCATGCTTTGAATAAGGGTTTCTTGCCTCTCGTTACGGACATGTTGTTTACCTCACTTTACCTAGGCCTGGTTGCCTGAGGGTTAGCCCGACCCTTATATGTACTGGTTGCGCAAGCGATACGTTAATCACCCTCCCTCTGATGATATCCCCCTTCATGAAAGTGGCTTTAGTTGACTCCCCGACTAAGGCGTCCCTTGCCTCGTCGTACAATAGCTTATCGTCTATTAGCTGGCTTACATGCGCGAAAGCGTCGATAGGACCTACGTTCGTGAATAAACCTGTCTTCTTAACGTCGACGACCTCCCCCTCAATAACCTCGTTATTCACTGGGTAGAACGTCAACATGTCAACCACTACTTTGTGGTAGGTTGCGCCGTCGCCCGGCAGTATCTTGCCCTCAGGCTCCGTGGTAACCCTCCATATAGATATAACCACACCTAACGAGGGGTCTATCCTCCCCACGTACCTGCCTTTAAGCTGTTTGAGAGCCACTGTATCTAAATCCTCCCCGAACAGCTCCGGCGGTACTCTAATCACATCCTCCACGGTGACTATTCTGAACATTCTCACCTCACCTGTCAAATATCTAAATAGAAAAATTTAAGCAATGGAGAACCTGCGTTTACTGAACCACCACGTAGCCGCTCTAACTCCAGCGGATTTCAAGAGCTTTCTGAGTCTCCTATCAAGCGTCACAACTATGAAATCCGGGTTGCTGACAGCGTATTTAGTAATTGCCTCATCCCCAAGCACGTTGACGTCATCCACCGCCAGGATCGACACGTGCTCTTTGACGTAGTTTAGCGCGTGCCTGGCTGGCGGGGCTTTCTTCAAGCTCCTGCTCGACGCTAGAGACTCTAACTCCCTAATCACGTTGCTCAACGTGTAGAGTTCCACCCTATCGCAGTCTAGATCCTCCCCTATCTTGATGCTTAGGTCTAAGCCTTCAGAAGTAAGAAGCAACGCGCTTGTGTCAAGCAAGAACTTACATATACGCATTGACCCACCGCACTACAAGTTATAAGGTTAACCCTCTATTAACCCCCAACCGATAAGCCTCCAACGACCTAACACCTGCCTGCTTATAGCTACTCTCATGCCAGGCCAAGCCACTATCGGTCTCCTGAGGGTCAGCGACATTAACCCATTCCTCAGCGTGTCTATACCTGCTAACGTAACAGCGACCCCGGCAGTTATCATGACGACTTCCTTAGGCTTCAAAGGCTCCACTCTTACTAACTCTTTAGTACCTGGAACCCTCTCAAGGAGGTTATACTCCACTGAGATCTGAGTGACTGGATCCGGGACTGTCCCGACTTTACCGCACACACTACCCACCAGGCTGTCGGCCTTAGTTAGTGAGGGATCTAACTTCGTTCCAAGCGCTACCAACCCTCCCGGCCTGGCCTCACTGTACGCTCTGTCGCCGAACTTAATGCTAGTCACCTCCGTGGTTATCGGTTCGTAGCCCTCCTTACCGCCTCTACGCGTCTTCACGCCAGGCTTTATCTCTACCTCATCACCGACCCTGATAACCCCTCTCAATAGGGTGCCGCCTATAACGCCTCCCTTCAGCTCCGTTGGCGGGGTTCCAGGTCTGTTAACGTCGAAGGACCTTGCGACGAACATCAACGGGGGGGAGGTGAGATCCCTCTCCGGCGTTGGGATTAACCTCTCCACCGCTGAGAGGAGTACATCCACGTTTATTTTATGCAACGCACTTACAGGTATTACTGGGGCGTCCTCGGCAGGAGTGCCTCTTAAGAACTCCTTAATAGCTCTGTAGTTCTCCAGCGCCCTCTCCGGAGGTACGACGTCGACCTTATTCTGGACCACTATCAAGTTCTTAACGCCTATGATGTTGAGGGCTACGAAGTGTTCTCTAGTCTGGGGTTGTGGGCATGGCTCGTTAGCAGCGACTACCAGTAGAGCGCCGTCGATGAGCGCTGCTCCAGACAGCATGGTCGCCATCAACACTTCATGACCTGGTGCGTCAACGTAGGAAACACTCCTCCTATACGTGGCGTTCCTACAGGTTGGTTGTGACACGTACCTGAAGTCTGACTCAGTTTCAGGGCATTCGTAGACGTCACCGTCAGCGTAGCCGAGCTTTATGGTCATCGCCTTTTTAAGTTCTTCTGAATGCCTGCTTGTCCACACCCCTGTGAGGGCTTGAACGAGGGTTGTCTTACCGTGATCCACGTGCCCGACGACGCCTATGTTTACCTCAGGTTGCTTCCTCTCTAGATGCACTCACTTCACCACCCCTGAACTCAGAAGAACTATACCTCTCAATAAACACTACCTCCTTAACCTCCTCCAGCCATCTCAACACGTCTCTTGAGACTAGGTATTTAGTTATCTGTATGTTCTCGCTTAACCTATGCTCCTTCGGCAACTCTATTTCAGCGACTCCTTCATCCATTCTCAAGGCGAGCTTCAGGTTACTCACGTCCACGTTCTTCACCCTCCTCTTAACCAGGTGCTTTATCTGCTCCTCAAGACCCTCGAGCTTCCTGACCACAGCGAACCAAACCTTCAACGTCTTGCCGGCAAGCGGGTGGTTAAAATCAACTGTGACCCTGCCTCCTGTGACCGCTATTACCCTACCTACGTTATCGTTGACGGTTACTTCCTTACCGACCTCAGGCACTATGTTGTTCCTAAGGAAGATCCTGGCCGGGAAAACCTTAACCCTGTCCGGATTCCTCTCGCCGTACGCTTTCTCGGGAGGTATCTCAACCTCATACCCCCTGTTAAACTCCTCTGCACTGACTAAGGCCTCCTCGAAACCCTTAATAAGTCTCCCCTCACCGACTATGACTAGCTCAGGCTCGTAGACCTTCCCCTCTTCATATTTCTTAAATTGCTTGGCCGTAGCGACGTTAGTAGTGTCTATTAAATCCCCTGTCTCCTTGACGTATATGGTGTAATCCACTAACAGCATATCCCCGTTCTTGAACGGCATTCCTCACACACCATATTTAAATCTATGTAATGTATTTAAGCGCTAAGAACGACGCTCAGGTACTGAAGTATCTGATGTCAGTCCTTAACGAAGCTCAGAACTCATGGACGCCGCTACGCATCACTAGTTTGAAGGGCTTCCCTAACTCACCGCTGAGCTCGTAATCTAGTTTAAGGAAGTGCTTCAACACCCAGAGAGCTGTATGTGCGTGCATGCTGTATTCCGCGCCAGTTATTACCGAGGCCCCCTTGCTGAACGCTAGGTAGATCAACACGTTGTCAGACATGTGTCTATCAAGCGCCACACCTAGTCTGAGGTCCTGAATCAGCTTCTCAGCAGCCTCAACCCCTACCGCTTCAGCCCTCTTACCTCTAGCCCCAAGAGCATCAGCCCCCAGGATCGAGCTCACGGTCTCAGCCCATAACACTATACCTGACCCAGGACCTATGTGAGGATCCTTACCTGGTTCGTAGAACTCCAGCTCTATATCTATCGGCTCTCTAACTCCTTCACCGACTAGGTGTTTCCTAGCGCTCTCTGCCTGCCTTACCGCGACGTCCTTAGGCAGTTTAACGCAGTGTGAAAGCCCCCTAACCCTGATTAAGTCTCCCCTCCCCGATAAGTTAACTGGCTTGAATGACTTAGGGTTATTGAGGGTTCGCACCCTGACGATGCCACCCCCCTTAGGGTAGTGCCCCCTCCTCAAGACACTCACCTCAACTTGGTAGTCCATCCTAGCTAGGTGAGGTAACATGACGTGCTTCACATAGTCTATCGGTGGCGACCAAGAAACGTCAGTCCCTCCCCGAAGCTCTAACTCAACCTTCCTATCGCTGAATGCCAGTATCGGGAGGATCGTCTGCATGACTAAGGTGACTGAACCAGCGGTCCCTACGTCAAGCACCGTCTCCCGAGGGTCTATAGTGGAGGGGCTGAAGACCAACTCCCTAGACCCTATACTTAAGCCCTCGGTCCGCGCCCTGCAGATCTGCTCCGCCGCCCTGACGGATGTTATGTGTTGCGGCCGTAGGCCGGGGCTCTCCCGCTTAGCCCTCACGTTAACGACCTTAACATCGCTCCCCGTTATGCAGGAAAGCGCCACGGAGAGCCTGAGTATCTGCCCCCCTCCCTCGCCGTAGGAGCCGTCAATAACTATCATCTATCCATCCCTGTAACCTCTCTGAGTCTCTCACACCCTCCCAACTCGTCTATCAACCTAGCAACGGACTTAGGGACTAAGTCCCTCCAACTCTCATCACCGACGAGGATCAGCTTCCTTATGGTTGTGGATGAGTACCTGCCACGCTCGAACGGAGGGGGTATTAAGACATCGTACCCAGCATCTCTAAAGAGCCTCAATACTAGGGGATTCCTAGCTATGCCGTAACGGAATTTCGGCACGTACATCTGCAGGTACTGAGGCCATACAGAGTTCATCAGGATGTCCGGCACTGGAATTATATACACTCTCGAGAGGTCTACTGAAGACTCCTTCAGAGCCTCCTTAATCATCAAGACCCTCTCACCAGCTGTGAACGGGTTCACAACTGTATGTGACTCCTGCGCAGTGCCTATAGCGATTATGAGCTCATCAACCTTCGTGAAAGCCCACTCCACAACACTGAGGTGACCTAAGTGCACTGGTTGGAACCTGCCCGGGAAGACCGCTCTAGTAACGTTATTCCACGCCATCCGCACGTCACCACCTTATGATTAAGGAATGAGGCTTTTATGTTGGGTTCTTCAGCAGTATCTCCTCCCCACTGATTTCACTCACGGCTGAACCCATGTACTTAGCTATTTCGATTAACTCGTAACTGCCTTCATAAACAGCTAGATCACCCGCACAAACATGAGAGAATGTCTCGACGTACCTGGCTCTATGCCACTTGCTCATGTCTGACGTGAGCAAGACCTCGTCACCCACCCTGACTTTAAGCACGTCTTCAAACAACTCCTTAGTGACTGAAGTCACGATGTTACCGAAGCTATCGACGTGCACTACCTTGACCTTGAGGCCCTGGCTAGTTGGCTCAGCCCAGCCCAGCCTGAGAGGGGGTTGTGTAAGCGATTCCACAGGCGCTGGGTTCCCCAGCGCCTCGGGACTTACACCGCACGCTATCAAAGCAGCTGCTGGAGCGTAGATATCTCTCCCGTGGAAGGTTGGCGAAACCCTCCCTGAGTAAACCCTTCTCACGTCTATTTCGTAGGCCTTAAGCAACTCCCCCGACGCCGCAAGGGTTAACAGCCCGTTGTCAGGTCCTACGTACGTGTAGCTTCGCGTTTTGATTATTATGTTGCGTCTAGCGCTACCCACCCCTGGATCCACCACGGCTAGGAAGACCGTCCCCTTAGGGAAGTATTTCCTGGATATGTTGAGTACGTGCGCGCCTAGGGCGATGTTGTACTTAGGTATGTTGTGTGTTATGTCTATCACTTCAGACTCCGGGCATATCCTCTTTATGACTGCCTTAAGATGCCCTACATAGTGATCTTCAAGCCCGTAGTCCGTTAACACAGTCACTAAGGGTTTCAAGACTTCCAGCCCTCCATCCTTAGCTCGAGGTACGACTTAACTATATTCTCCTCACTGCTTAATCCTAACGACTCCTTAATCCTGTCTAGCGTGCTGAGGTACTCGTCCCTGCTCGTCGGGTTGATCAACTCTACCTCGATGAAGTTACCTAGACTCTCTACCTCATCCAGGTAGATCTTAGCGCTGAAGTCCTTGTTCGTGTAGACCTTCCGCTTCTTAGATATCATTATTACCGGGAATCCTGCTAGGACAAACATCCTCGTTACGGCCTCCGGGTCGTTCAACACTGTGGTTAGCTCCTCACGCGCCTTAACACCTTCCACAATCACCCTCCCTTTAAATGTCAGCTCACTAGACACGGCTTCCCTTGTGAGACTCCTCCTCACCCTTATGCGTAGTGCCACCTGACGCGCCGGGCTCCCTACACAGTGAGTTAAGTCAACGTACCTGTCCTCCTCAAGAACCGCGTCCTCCAGAACCCACCCGCATTCGCTAAGCCTCCTCTCCACGGCTTCCAGGTCTTCAATCCTAACCTTGACTTCATACTCCCTAACTGAAATGAAGGCCACCGATAACTAAGCCTAGCAACACACTTAAGCTTTATACTTCCTCTCACTATATGCCTCGCCCCTAATGTACCAGCCCACGTCAAACATGTTTACCGCCACCACGTCTAATTCCCTTAACTCCCCTAGCTCCTCACACCCGCTTATTCTCGAGATACCAAGCCCGTAAACATGCATATCCGCGTCCAACACGCTGACTACCTCCCCTCTTTCAACGGGCGGGTGGCACTCGATAACCGATTTCTTAAGTATGTCGCCTCCGTAAAGGAACGGCTTCACGCCTTCCTGACTCACCACTAACGCGTTAATTAACGCATCTGCCTCTCTGTAGAGATCCTGAAGCAGGTTTACCGAGGGCACGAACCTAGGTCTACCCCTCCTGACTCTACCAACGTAGAGCCCTGCTGAGTACGGTGTGAGTCCGCTGGCCAGGACCTCCTTAACCAGCCTGGCGAGCTCCCCGCTAATCAGAAATACCTCGTCGAAATCACCGCTGCAGACCAGTAGGGAGGCCTTAGGATCCTTCCTCACGTGCTTAAGGACGTATCCCGGCACGCTCTCAAGCTCTTCAGGCTTAGCTATCCTGCACTTCACCGCGCAACCCTCTCAAGAAGACATAGGAAGAATCCCTCCATCCCATGCACGTGCGGGTAGGTTCTCCCGCAGAGCCTTACTTGACGCTCCACGTGCAGGTTGTAGTAATCCGTGATCGGGGGTGATAACTTGAGAGGGCTCTCCAGCCCTATCACACGCACGTCACTCCTCAAGCCAAGGACCTCGCTCACAACAAGCTCATCCTCCTCAGGCGCTATCGAGCATGTAGTGTAAAGGAGCCTGCCCCCCTTCCTCAAGGAGTTCAGAGCCGCGTTAAGTAGCTTGACCTGAGCTTCATGATGCCTTATCAGATCCCTCAACGCGGTTCTGGTTTTCCTTGAAGGGTCCATCATTATTACTCCCTCCCCCGTGCACGGAGCGTCCAGCAGAGCCTTACTAAAGTAGCCCTTAAACACCTCGCCCACCCGCCTCCCATCCAGCTTGAGGATGACTGCATTCCGTACACCGAGTCTCTCGACGTTGTTTCTCAGGACCTTCAACCTCCTCGTCACAGGTTCTACGGCGAGTATCGCCCCCATGTTCCTCATTAACTGAGCCATGTGCGTTGTCTTACCCCCTGGCGCCGCAGCCACGTCAGCCACTACGTCCTCCTGAGATGGACTCAGTATCACGGGAGGTAAAAGCGATGCCCTACCTCTATAGAGGTAGTACATGCCTAGGAGGTGCTCGTGAGTCGAGCCTAGTGAAGGGGTTTTCGACTCCCTGACGACCTCGTAGGCGTTTTCAACCCACTCAACAGGCCTTAAGATGTAGCCATGCCGACTTAACCTTTCTTGTAATTCACTGCAATCACGGGTTTTCAGCGTGTTACACCTAACGACGGGGTTCAACACCTTATCAAAGGACCTGAGGAGTTCCTCAACTTCACCCTCCCCTTTAAACATCTCTAAGTACCTGCTCACCATGTAGGGTCTGTAGCCGTATTTCTCAGCCAGCCTCCTCGCGTTCAGATCAACTCTAATCCTTCCCTCAAGGAGGCGAGCCGTACACCCGCTCAACTCACTCATCACTGAATTTATATTGACCACTATTTTAATCGTTAAGGGCTTGAGATGGGCAGGTGTGTGAGAGCCCGTCTAAGGATCTACGGGCTAGTGCAGGGGGTCTTCTTCAGGTCATCGATGCAAAGCACGGCCTTAAGGCTTGGTGTGGTTGGATGGGTTCGAAACCTCCCGGACGGGAGTGTGGAGGCTGTTGTAGAGGGCGAGGTCGATAAAGTCGAGGAGTTGATTAAGTGGTGCCGTAAGGGCCCGCCGACTGCTATCGTTAAGAGAGTCGACGCGGAATACTCGGAATGCATTAACGAGTTCAAGACCTTCAGTGTAAGACGCTGAGCGACCTCCCCGCTCTAAAGGACGGGCTCTCAGTTGTAACGCTACCTCCCGCCAGATAGTAACAATCTCTCACCACAACACCAGAGCCTAGCCCCTCAGGACAGAGAGAACTGAATTTTAGGCGAAGAAACTCACGGTTAAGCTTAACGCCGCGCACAGGCTGAATCAACACCGCACTAGTCAATGTCTAGAGGAAAGCGTCGACATCGGGCTGTTGGGAGCGGCGGGCATACACCCCCGCCCCATCAAACCCGTCTTCTACGGGTGCCCTCCCCCCTCCCGGGAAACCCGGAAGGGAGCGGCCGCCTCTTTTCGGGGGGAGCTTCCCGCTTAGATGCTTTCAGCGGTTAGCTCCTACGGCGTAGCTGCCCGGCCTGCCCTGCCGGACAGCCGGTACACCATAGGCCGCGGCCTCCCGTTCCTTTCGTACTAGGGAGACCTTCCCCTCAGGCGGCCCGCACCCCCCGTGGGTAGAGTCCGAGCTGTCTCACGACGCTCTAAACCCAGCTCACGTTCCCCTTTAATGGGCGGGCAGCCCCACCCTTGGCGGCTGCTGCACCGCCAGGATGGGAAGAGCCGACATCGATGTAGCAAACCGCGGGGTCGATGGGGACTCTCGCCCGCGACGACCCTGTTATCCTCGGGGTAACTTTTCTGTCATGCCCGGCCCCCACTGAAGGGGGCACGAGCGTTCGCTAGGCCGCGGTTTCCCGACCAGACCCCTCACGACGCAGGGTCTGGTAAGGCCGGCTTTTGCCCTTGCACTCTACGGCGGAGTTCTAACCCGCCTGAGCCGACCTTTGGGCTCCCGTGTTACTTTTTCGCGGGAGTGCCGCCCCAGCCGAACCGCCCACCTGACGCTGTCCCCCAGGAGGACCCGGGGTTAGACTCCCAGATCACAGTAGGCGGT
>JAWBLQ010000048.1:0-9839 GCA_038830105.1 Zestosphaera sp.
GATAACGCAAAGAAGTACGTAGAGGCAGGGCATCACAGCGGTAAAGGCAGTGAAGCCCATAAAGCGACGGTAATAGGAGATACTGTGGGTGATCCTATGAAGGATGCAGCAGGGCCCTCAATAAACATATTGATAAAGTTAATGAGCATAGTCTCGTTAGTCTTTGCTTATTACATAGTGACGTACAATATGTATGAGCTCCTCATCCCTTAGATAACTTAAAACCTCTCTCAAGAACCATCACGTGACGCTCACACGTCCAGTCCTTCAATGTTCACGTAGCCTTTCCTGAAGTAATGTTTGACTTCCCTGAACTCCGTAACTAAATCAGCAAGTTCCCTCAGAATCTTTGGTGTGTAACGACCAGTAAGTATGGCGTGCCTGTCTTGATTACCCGCAAAACCTCTCAGCACTTTAAGAGCTAGGCTCTCATCAACCAACCCAATATGAATAGCTAACCCCAGTTCATCGAGGATCACTAACTTAGGCCTTAACTCACGCATCATCAAGGGATAAACGTATGTGAGAAACCCGTAACTCAGCGCCATACTTAGCGAGGCATTGTAATCACCCAGGTCGTCCAGGCTAACGAATCCTTCACCCCCCAGACTCACGATAGAGATTTGATTTTTGAATAATCGAGATAACTCGCTAATAAATACGAACTCCCCACTTGTGTTTCCTTTCATAAACTGAATTATAAGAACTCTCCAACCTCTACCTAACGCCCGTAACGCGGTTCCAAGGGCGGCCGTCGTCTTACCCTTACCTTTACCGTAGTAAACCAGTAACATGAGGCAGAACCTCAGGAAGAGATACCTAGGATCTCCATGGACTTAGTTAGAAGTAGGTAATCGTCCTCTCTCACCTTAACACCTAACTCAACGGTGAGAACTTTCATCAGGTCCTTAGAGCCAACCCCACATAATGAGTACAACGTCGCTGTAATGAGGGCTGTTGAGACCCAAGGTACACTGTTAAGCAGTTTCTTTATCCTCGCACGTGGCTCAGCATCCTCAACCTTTCTTAGTAGGTACTGGCTTGATGGGAGTCCTGACTTCTGAAGTAAATCCAAGCACCTTAGGGAGCCTCTTAATCTTGAGTAGATCCTTCCACGTATTGTAGTTAAAGTGCCTGATTCAACCCTAAAGCAGTCAAGGCTCCGCACAAAGCCTAAATATCGTCTCAGCGTAGATTTATCGCCTGGGGTGTAAGTCAACGCGGTCTTAAGCGCTATGAAGCCTACCCTCAACGCGTTACCAGGGCTGAATTTATCTATGGTGTCGAGGCTCGTATGGTAAAACCTATCAGGCCAGTTAGTTAGTGAAGTCGCAGGAATGCCAAAGACTATGTACGAGTCATGATCACTGCCCGCCACGTATGGCCTGACGTCAAATCTCATAGAGGGTTTAACGCTGTTCAGGACGGGTAACCCCCACCCTTTATTTATTCCTAAATAGAAATTCCTGAACGCATGTGCCTCAAAATCGCTCAGTAATGCAATTGGAGGTCGTATGAAGTTCAGTATAGAGCCAGTCATCCACTGCTTCTCACCGATCATATCTAGGTTCAACACCCCTGATACCTCAACACCCTCGCTGAGGAGCTTCCTAATTAAAGCCACAGACCCATAATGTTCAGGAAACCATACGAACCTGATCTTCCTACCTCCTAAATCACACCTAGTCTTCTTGAGAGATTCATTAAGGATCCTCGCCATAAATAGCAACGTGGCAGCACCACTTGCGTTGTCGTTAACCGTCCCCCTGGGATGACAGTAATGCGCTGTCAGGTGTACTTCCTTTGAGCCGTCCCCGAACTCAGCAGACAAGATCTTAATGTCTCTTGGGTCGCTGTAGCTTGATTTAACAAAGCCCTCAACCTTAACCCTCTCCCTTCTTGTAAGGTGCCACCTTATTCTATCAGCTTCTCTGCGTGACACACTCAACGCTGGAACCTTCATTTTAGGGAGCTCTGAGGGAGATGGGAAGAGCCCTACGTAAGGAATACCTTCAGGCACTGCGTCCCTCCTATATATGAGGATCGCTTTAGCTCCTTTCTCAGCGAGCCTTAGATACATATCAAGACTTCTGTTGCTTGTTAAAGCAACCTCGATGTCATCCGGTATTGCCTCATCACTCTCCACGTAACTTACGTCGCCTGAAAACTCGCCTGGTGGTGAATGAGCTACAACAGCAGTCCACGCCTTCCTCACCGATGTTATCGTCTTCCGGTACGGGTTAGTGATATATGCAATACCGTCACGTAGGTCCCAGCCGATGAGGGGGGTTAGCCATTTTGGAGGATCTCCGTAGTTGAACGTATGAACCGAAGTTTCAACGCCTAATTCCTCCAGAGACGCTCTTATGTAGTCACCAGCTTCTAGTATTTCTCTCGAACCCTGTATTCGATGATATGATGAAAGCTCTAACACGAGCTCTGTTAGTCTAAGAGGCTCCAGCTTGCTCTTCACTTCCTTAATTAGAGGGATAACGCTCATAATTCGAGACCTAGTCTCTTCATGAAATCGAACGCAGTTAGAGAGACTACCTTACCGTTCTTAATCCTCACTACTACGTTGCTCTCTGTAAGTAAGGCTTCATCAGCGTCTTCAATATCGTAACCGAAATTTATGTAGAGAATGTCGGTCTGTCTGTCATACTCGAACCACACGTGATCCACGTCACCTATCAATAAACCCCTTCTTTCAGACTCTGCGTCGTCCATCGCAACACCTATAATCTTAACAAGCAGAAATTTATATAAAGACCATCTCCTACAATCCTTTGTGGAGGATGATGAATGAATAGAGTGGAGTCTCCAATAATGATGTGTGAGGAGTTTTGCACGGACTTCTGCAATATGAAGAAGGATGAAGAACTCGAGCTCTGCATGAATTCTTGTATGAAGTACTGTCTCTCATGTAGGACTGATTAATTAATGCGTCCTGCCCCAGAGCAACACGACTTTATCTAACACCTTAGACCCTCATCAACTAGTGTGTTAAAAGGTTAGGTCCCATACCTCCAGGCGGTTAGGTAGCGGATTTGTTCCTCGGTCAGTTCATCTATCTCGATATTCATTGATAGCAGTTTATACCTAGCTATTAAGTTATCTACGTCTCTCGGCAGGGTGTATACACGTCTCTCTAGCGTGTCTTTATTGGCAACTATGTACTTAGCCGCCAGAGCCTGGTTTGCAAAACTCATATCCATTACCTCGCTGGGGTGTCCTTCAGCCGCTACTAAATTGACTAACCTACCCTCGCCTATGAGGTATAGTCTTCTACCGTCAGGTAACGTGTACTCGTCCAGGTTAGGTCTCAAACCCCTCTTACTTATTGAAATTCTCTCCAGAGCCTCAACACTCACTTCAACGTTAAAATGACCTGCGTTTGCCAGCAACGCACCATCCTTCATCGCCTTGAAGTGCTCCTCCCTGAGGACTTCCTTATTTCCAGTAGCAGTCACGAAGATGTCTCCTATAACGCATGCCTTATTCATAGGCATCACCTCAAATCCGTCCATCACCGCTTCCAACGCCCTTACCGGATCCACCTCCGTGACAATAACCCTCGCTCCCATACCACGTGCCCTCATAGCTATGCCTCTGCCTACCCACCCATACCCAGCAACTACGAACACCCTGCCGGCTAGGAGGATGTTCGCGGCCCTCAAGATGCCATCAATAGTGGATTGGCCGGTGCCGTACCTGTTATCGAACATGTACTTAGTTAGCGAGTCATTAACCGCCATCACAGGGTATAGGAGGCCCGCACCTCTCTCGATAGACCTCAACCTATTAACGCCTGTCGTAGTCTCTTCAGTGCCTCCCCACACTCTAGAACCTACGTCTCTAAGCACGTCATGCAGATATACATGTAGGTCGGCGCCGTCATCGATAACTATGTTGGGGTTTGACACAGCTATTTGAGTTATGCATTCATAGTACTCACGCGAGGTCTGCCCTCTCCACGCGAACACGTGGACTCCCTCGCTAGCCAACGCCGCCGCCACTGCGTCCTGCGTCGAGAGCGGATTACTCCCAGCTAACCAGATATCAGCACCGCCTGAAATTAAGGTTCTGACTAAGACAGCCGTTTCCTTAGTAACGTGGAGAACCGCTGCGATTCTAACCCCTGCTAGAGGCTTATCTCTTGAGAATTCGTCTCTAATCCTCATCAAGACAGGCATGCGTCTCTCAGCCCACTCAACATCTTTAAACCCAGAGTCCCTTAAGTCAGGGTTAGCGATTCTATACATAGATTATTCACCTCGAGAGTTATAGGGAACTATAACTTTAAAATACTTGATGACGTAAACCTTCAGCACTGACTACTTAGAGACGTAGTTGTTCCCCGCGTATGAAACGCTTTGGCTCCCGTGATCTCTTCACTGTATGTCTAGAAGGTTTCGTCGCTATCAGTCGTTATTATAGCAATTTTAATTACACTGTAATGATAAACTTAGGGTCTGAATCAAGCAGGGGATGAATCGAATGAGTGCAAGTAAGATGCGGGAATGCGTGTCTAAGATCCTCTCTCACAAGCTTGTAATTATACTGGTCGTAGCATCGTTACCGCTGACTTACGCTTACTTAACGTACGCATATTCCTCAGGGATAACGGACTACATCTCAGATGAGTGCTGGTATGTCAGCGCGGCGAGGAATACGTTAATCACGTACCTAGGCCTTACCCCTGCTCAAACGTCACGGGGGTACGTAGTCGTTACCGCGGAATTGATTAAACCCACGATGGAAAGCGAATATCTGAGGGTAGTTAATAGTGTTAGGGATTTCATAGAGAATAGTTTAAACGGGGAGGTGATTAAGGACGAGAATTACTATACATTCAAGTCAGACGGTAGGTTCTTGTCTGCGCTATGCGCGGAGATTGACCCAGCACTCATTGATAACTTGTCAAGCCATCCTAGCGTAAGGCGGGTGGTCAAGGGATATTGCTATCCAAACGCTGAAGGCATACTCAACTACATGAATCTCGAACACCCGCCGTTAGTGAAGTATTTCATAGCCCTCACGATGTTGTTATTAAGTGATTACCCAGCGTTATGGAGGATACCCTCCGTTATCGCGGGATCCTTAACCCTCTTTCTCATACTCTTGATATTTAGAGAGGTTGTTAAGGATAGGTCCTGGCTACTACTAGGCTTTACAGCCGCGTTAATCACGGCGTTTGATAAGACTTTCAGATCCATGACAATGGTGGCGATGCTGGACATATTCGTAGCATTCTTCACAGTGCTTACGCTCTACTCCACGATCTCAAATAGACTTAAGCTGTCGTCGCTCTCAGTCGGGCTAGGTTTTGCCAGTAAGTTCAGTGGTGTGTTTCCAGCAATCCCGGCAACTCTCTACTGGGTTAAGAGAGAGAAACCGGCTAAAGTACTTCTTTTAATGATCTACGTCCCCATAGCAACGCTGTTGCTTCTCGGGATTCCATACATAGCGAGAGACGGATTCAATCAATGGTGGAGTGCGTCGGTTGAGGGCGCCTTTAGATGGCACTTAAGCGTTAAAACTGCTGACGGTCCGCCGCAAGCGATGCCTTGGGATTGGTTGGTGGGAAGGAATCCTTTTCCTCTACACTACGTATGGGACCCAAATAGCGGGCAATTCATCGCTGACCTACTCGCGTCTGGCAATCCCATACTATACGTCCTTACAGCCGCTCTCTCCACATTCATCATACCCTCAATACGTGAGTTACCGGATAGAGGGATGTGTTATGTGTTTACGTGGCTTACCTACTTAATGTACGTCGTGATGTGGTTCTTAGGAGGGAAGACCCAATACAGTTTCTACGCTGTTCAGGTAGTCCCTCTATTTTACATAACTCTGGTGATGATCATCCATTACTTGGTAACCCCGCTGGATAACGCGCGCGAGCTACTTAGGAGGTGGCGTAACGCCTTGAATGCGGTTAGCATGTGGTTAGCCGGGGAGGTCTCGATCACTATAAAGCTCGTTGTCTCAAGAAGATAGTCCCGGTCATTATCTACCCTCGACACCAGGCTCTAGGTGTGCTTAGTCGTTTAAAAACCCCAGTAATAATTACTCTTGAGTGAGATAATGAGCACCAAATACGTCTTTAATTTCGAGGAGGCTGAGTGGAGTGATAAGAAAGCTCTTGGGGGTAAGGGGTCATCACTAGCACAGATGACTCAGTTAGGCTTACCAGTGCCCCCAGGATTCATAATAACTACCCAAACCTGTAGGGAGTTCTACGTACCCCGACGTAAGGAGATAGATGAGATAGTCAAGGAGCTTGAGAGGAATCCGCCACCCCAGGTTAGAGATCAGCTAATCAGGAGAATCTGGGACATAATAAGAAGTATGGATCTACCTAGCGACTTAATGCCTCAGGTCAGGGACTACATGAGGCTACTTGAGGAGAGGACGGGTAAGATCTTTGGGTCGCCTGAGAACCCCTTACTGGTCTCTGTGAGATCAGGCGCTGCGGTTTCAATGCCTGGGATGATGGACACTGTTCTGAACCTAGGTATCAACGACGAGGTTGTGAAGGGTCTGGCAAGACTTACTAGTAATGAGTGGTTTGCCTACGATGCTTACAGGAGATTCCTTGCTATGTTCGGGAGGATAGTCCTCGAGTTAGATGAGGGGTTATTCAACAAGGTCTTCGAGAGGTTTGAGGAGGGGTTTAAGCAGCAGGCGGAGAAACACCACCTAGAGGAGTTAGAGAGGGTTAAATCTAAGTACCCTAACTACATGTTAAGGCTCGATACTCAGCCACCGATCGACGTAGCTCCTAATTTGTGGAGGCTCTCAGTCGAGTATTTAAAGAAGACGGTTGAGGAGTATAAGAACGTTATCAAAGAGAACTGGGGTGAGTTCCCGCAAGACCCGTGGAGGCAACTAGAACTAGCTGTTAAGGCCGTCTTCAGATCGTGGATGAACCCACGCGCGATATTCTACAGGATGGCCAACAACATAACCCCGGAGATAGCTGACTGCACTGCGGTCAACATAGTCACTATGGTCTTCGGAAACATGGGCTGGGACTCAGGAACTGGCGTCTACTTCACTAGAGACGTCGCTACAGGCGATAACAAGCCCTACGGGGAGTTCCTACCTAACGCTCAGGGTGAGGACGTGGTTGCGGGGATCAGAACTCCTTTAAGCCTTGATGAACTGAAGGAGAGGATGCCCGAGATCTACGATGATTTAATAAGGGCAGGTAAGTTACTTGAGAAACTTAATAGAGATGTGATGGACATAGAGTTCACCATCGAGAGAGGGAAGCTCTACTTCCTTCAGAACCGAGTGGCTAAGATGACGCCTGTAGCTAGGGTTAAGACCGCGGTTGAGATGGCTGAAGAAGGTATAATATCTAGGGAGGAGGCGATTATGAAGGTCTCCCCGGACACCGTTCTGAAGCTCCTCTACCCTCGAGTAGACCCTAAAGCTAAGGCAGAGGTTATGGCTAAGGGATTGCCTGCATCGCCAGGAGCTGTAAGTGGTGAGGTGGTATTCGACCCAGATGCGGCAGTCCTTAAGGCGAGGGAGGGTAAGAAAGTCATCCTCGTCAGAGTCGAGACCAAACCTGATGATGTGCATGGATTTTACGCTGCGGTAGGCATTCTGACCTCTAAAGGCGGGATGACGTCACACGCCGCAGTAGTGGCTAGAGGTATAGGGAAGCCTGCCGTCGTTGGTGCTGAGGCCATTAAGATAGACTACGAGAGAAAAGTGTTTGAGGTCAATGGAAAACTAGTTAGAGAGGGTGATTGGATAACGATTGACGGCAATACTGGCAACGTGTACACGGGTATGATACCTACTGTAGAGCCTGAGATAATTCCAGAGCTCGACAGACTGCTTAAATGGGCTGATGAATTCAGGAAGCTTGGCGTTAGAGCTAACGCTGACGTACCTGAAGACGCCTTCATCGCTAAGAAATTCGGTTCTGAGGGGATAGGACTGCTTAGGATAGAGAGGATGTTCAGAAAACCTGAGAGGCTTGAGGCATTAAGGAACGTAATACTATCTGAGAGTAGGGAGGCTAGAGAGGAGCATCTGAAGAAGCTAGTAGAGATGATAAAACCCGACTTTAAGGAAATGCTTAAGATAATGGACGGGTTGCCAGTTGTCATAAGACTAATAGATCCACCGCTTCACGAGTTCCTACCGGCACCTGAGGAAGTTCTCAAGGAGCTCTACGAGGTTAAGACAGCGTATCTCGAGCTTAGCAACTCTCAAATCGCTAAGGACCTGACCCCCAATGTGCTTAAGGAACTGGAGGAGAGGGTTAAGAAGCTTGAGTCACTGTACAAGAGGGTCTCAGTTCTCAAAGAGCACAACCCAATGATGGGCCACAGGGGTGTGAGAGTGGGCGTCACGTTCACTGAAATATACTACTACTTATCTAGAGCGATGCTTGAGGCAGCGGCCGAGCTAAAGAAGGAGGGATATAACCCCGTGCTAGAGATAATGATACCGCAGGTCGCTCACGTGAATGAGGTGACGTTCGTTAAACAGAAAGCCATAATGCCTGCCATAAGAGACGTCGAGAAGGACTATAACATCGACTTAAGCGACGTTAAGATAGGTACCATGATAGAGACCGTCAGAGCCTGCTTAACTGCGGATGAGATAGCTCGTGAAGTCGATTTCTTCAGCTTCGGGACTAACGATCTCACTCAGGGAACGTTTAGCTTCAGCAGAGATGATGTTGAGAATAAATTCATGCCTCAATACCTGGAGTATGAGATACTGCCAGAAAACCCGTTCCAAACCATAGACCTTAAAGGAGTTGGTGAATTAGTCGAGCTAGGCACTAAGGAGGGTAAGAGGGTCAACCCGAAGCTTGAGGTCGGTATATGTGGAGAGCATGGAGGAGACCCAGCATCTATAATGTTTCTGCATAAGGCAGGTCTAGATTACGTGAGTGCGTCGCCATTCAGGATAATAGTGGCCAGGCTCGCTGCCGCTCAAGCCGCTGTATCTGAGAAGATTGGTAGGAAGGGATCAGCGGAGTAATAAAAATACGTATTTAACCTAACAGACCCTAGTACCCGGTTTAACAGGCTTTTCCACAGTCAAGATGATTGGTATCTCTCCCTCACTACATCCTGCTGCCAACAACATTCCCTGAGATTCGAAGCCCATCATCCTCCTTGGCTTAAGGTTAGTTACAACTATTATATGCTTACCTACCAGGTCTTCAGGCCTATACCATTCCGCGAGGCCGGCGATTAACTGCCTCCTACCCTTCTCGCCTAAGTCAACTATTAATCGGATTAACTTCTTAGCGCCTGGAACTCTCTCAGCACTCTCAACAAGTCCTACTCTTAAATCCAGTTTCTGGAAGTCTGAGATGTCTACGTACTCGTAGGAACTCATTATTTCACCTCACTTAAAACTCGGTAGTGCGTTTATAACTGAGAGACCGCTCTTTACTAGTGAACCACTATTAAGAGCAGAGCTACAGCTTACCATTCCGAGGTAATCACCTAATTCAAGATACGTTACAGTGCATCACTCTTCAGGATGAGGCGGAGGTCAGATTAGTTGCTTCCTACGTCTTTGGTTCACGTTCAAGGGGTTTGAACTTAACGACGTACGGGAGCCCACCGTCAATGGTCCTGGCAGTTCTCCTTACGGTGGCAATAACTTTCATACCTACCTTCATTTCCTCTGGGTTGACTTCTACGACTTCAGAGAGTATCTTAGCCTCGCCTAACCTGATCAAGGCTATTATGAGAGGGGTGAACTCCTCGAAACCCTTCGCAGGTGTTCGAATGACCGTGTACGATAATACCTCACCTTCCCGTGGCAGATTAACATGCACTACCTCTCCT
>JAWBLQ010000049.1:0-9603 GCA_038830105.1 Zestosphaera sp.
GCACCTCGCCACGAGAACGTCCGTCTCCGTGTTCGACGTGTCGCATATGGGGAGGTACGTCATCAGAGGCGGGTCTGTGTTTAAGTTCCTCCAGAGACTAGTCTCGAAAGACTTAAGCGGGGTTGAAAGAGGTTCGATGAGCGGCCCCGTGCTACTCATGAACGAGGAGGCCCGCATTAAGGATGACATAATGCTCTATAAGGTCGATGAGGATCTGTGGCTGGCCGTGGTGAACGCGCCTAACGTGGTGAAGGATAGGGAGTGGATGCTTGCGTGGAGGGATAGGTGGGGGTTCACGGACGTCGAGGTGGAGGACGTCACGCTTAAGTCGACTCTAATAGCTATTCAGGGGCCTAAGGCGGCTGAGGTCATGGAGGGCCTAGGCTTCAGCAACGCTAAAGACCTGAAGATACTTGAGTTCATCTATAAGGCCGAGGTCCTAGGTAGGGAGACGCTCCTCGTTAGTCATTCAGGATGGACTGGCGAGGAGGTTAGGTCCTACGGCTTCGAGATATGGACTGACGTAGATCACGGCGGGGAGATACTGAGGAAGTCCGTGGCTCTAGGAGCTAGGCCGGCTGGCTTGATAGCCAGGGACTCCTTAAGGCTTGAGATGGGTTACACGTTGATAGGGGAGGACACAGGTGAGGACGTCAACCCGATTGAGGCTAGGTACTGGCTCCCTCTAACGCTGGAGAAGGAGGAATGTATCGGATGCCCTAAGTTGAGGGAGATATACGAGGAGGGGGTCTCCAGGATCAGAGTCGGTCTTAAGCTTAAGAAGGGGGTGAGGAGCATACCGAGACACGGTTCAGGCATATACGCTGGGGGGAGGCTCGTAGGGAGGGTGACCAGCGGGGTGTTCTCACCGTGCCTGAACTCAGGGATAGGGATGGGATACGTCGATGTCAACCACGTGTACATAGGCGCTAGATTGGACTTAGAGATCAGGGGTGCTAGACAAAAAGTTAAAATAGTTGACTTCCCATTCATATAGTGGTGGTGACTTATGGGAGAGCCGTCAGAGCTCCTGATCAAGACTAAGCTAGGTGAGTACGTTGTTCGTAAAGACCTCCTTTACACAGAGAAGGATGAGTGGCTTAAAGTCGAGGGTGAGGTGGCTGTGGTCGGGATCACTGACTACGCGCAGAAGAAGCTCAAGTACGTGGTGAACGTTGAGTTACCTGAGGTAGGTAGGAAGGTTACGATGGGGGACGCCGTCGCCTCACTTGAGTCTGTTAAGGCTGTCGCAGAGGTCTACACTCCTGTCTCAGGGGAGGTGATCGAGGCTAATGAGGAGCTGATCGACAAGCCTGACTTGTTAAACACAGACCCCTACGGGCGGGGGTGGGTAGTTAAGATAAGAGCGTCTCACGTGGACAGAGGTAAGTTGCTGAGTCCTGAGGAATACTCGAGTAAAATACTGAGGGCGGAAACCGTCTAGCTCAGCTCTTGAGCGTTTTAAGCGTTGAAATGTTTTTAGGCTTTGAAACCGAGGTATATACCGTGAGATTACGTACCTCAGAAAGCCCCCTAGGATAAAGGTTCTTGAGGCCGCGGGAGCCGTGGCTGATGGGAGAGTCAGCAGGGTTGATGAGAAGTTCTTCAAGGTAGTCTCATCCGAGGGCGATCGAGTGTATAGGGTTTACGTTGATTTAGAGAAGGGGGAGGCATGTAGCACTGACAACGGTACAACCTACAAGAACTACGTGGGCTACCCTATAATCTCCGTGCTCTTCATCATCGGATCCCTCCCCTACAAACCTGAGGTAGGTAAGTCGTTGTCAGGCATAAACTGGAGACGCCTCAATGAGTCCTTCAAGAACTACGCGTTAGTTGAGGAGGAGGTGAAGAAGATAACTCAAGAGAGGGGGGTACGTCCAGAGGATGTAGATACCTACGTGAATGAAGTCTACAAACGTCTAGGCATGTTAAGACTCGTTAAAGTAGAGAACTGCCTTAAGTAATATTAAAAACCTTTTAGCTCTATCTAGAGTGATTATGAGGAGTCTCAGGCCGACCTTAAACGCTCTCAAGTGAAGACTGAGACCACGTGTAAGTGTGATTGCTGATGAGCTCTTTCAGTAGGAAAGGCTCATAGCCCTAATACAAACCTTTGTTTCAGTTCTTAATGAAGTAAGACGTTCGAATATAGTCGAAAGGCTTATAAGTTTTGAAACTAATTTCAAAAATGGTGTGAAAATGGGTTGGTATAGAAGTTTCCCATACCCCGGATACGGACCCTGGAGCTACTTACCACCTTGGGAGAGGCCTGGGTGGGTGTTCGGTAGGGGGTGGTGCTGGTGGTTCCGCCCCTACGTAACACCTACATGGAGTAAGGAAGATCAGATACAATACCTAGAGGAGCTCAAGAAGTACATTACAGACGTGGTGCTGAAGGAAATCGATAAGAGGCTTGAAGCACTTAAGGGGGTTTAATGAAACGGTGGTATCTAGTCACAGAGCGGTGAAGTTAGATGATAGCTGTACCTCTGCTTAAGTCTGGTGGTGTGAGCTATGTGTACCCTCACTTTGGGAGGGCTCCCTACTTCGCCCTTGCCGACGTCTCGGGAGATGGCTATAGGGTAATTAGCGTTGAGGAGAACCCTCACTTAAGCCACGAACATGGAAAGAGTGAAGGTCTGATAAATTACTTATTATCGCGTAGAGTCGAGGCAGTAATAGTCTCAGGGGTCGGCCGTAGAGCGTTCGAAAATCTGAGGGGTTCAGGGATTAAAGTCTACTACACATTGGATCCAGGCAGGTTAACCACGCTGGAGGAAGTTCTGGAGGCATTCGTACAGGGCAAGTTAAAGGAAGCTCAAGGACCCCTTGAACATTAGGGATGTAGTTTCAGCGGGAAAAAGCCTTTATGGTTTAACGGTAGTGCTTCTCGTGTTTAGAGGAGCATGGGTATCTTTATCAGAGACTCTTCAAGCTCTTTAGGTACACTGAACCCGTACTTAACCTCTATGAAGTCCTTCCTAAGCTCTATTACCTTTCTCCTGACGTCCTCAGGCGGTCTTCCCTCTATGAGTACTTCACGCATGAGTCTGGCCACCTCTCTGAAGTCGTCCTCCTTCATCCCGAACCTAGTCATCTCAGGAGTTCCCAGCCTTATCCCTGAAGGGTCTTTAACGGCTTCAGGTGGGTCCCAAGGCAGGAGGTTCTTGTTAACTATTATGTTGGCCTGCTCGAGAAGGGTAGCCGCCCTAGCCCCACCTCCTAGCCCCCTTACATCAATTACGAACATGTGTGATTTAGTGAATCCGAGGTGCTCTGTAGGGACTTTGAAGCCCTCGCTCGCACACGCCTCGGCAAACGCTACTGCGTTCCTCACGATCTGCCTCGCGTACTCCTCTCCATACACCATTAACTCAACGGTCGTCACAGCGGTTGCCGGGAGTCTGTGAAGGTGGTGATTGCTGAGGAACCACGGGAAGATCACTCTCGACACCTCCTTATACAGCTCCTCGTCATCGGTCATTATCACTCCCCCCTGAGGTCCAGGGAAAGTCTTGTGGGTTGATGACGTTATCACGTCAGCGCCCTCATGTATCGGGTTCTTCCAGATACCCCCTGCTATCAAGCCCAGGACGTGAGCTACGTCGTGTATCAGCTTGACCCCGACCGCGTGAGTAGCCTCACCTATCTCCTTAGTCGGGTGAGGGAACATGTAGACGGAGCCTCCTAGAGTGACGAACGCCGGCTTAACAGACTCAATCATCTTAACGGCCTTATCAACGTCAACATTCCACCGCTCCTGATCGAAGGGCATCTCAATGTGCTCTATCCCTAGAGCACCGAGAGTCCCGAACTTCGTGTGAGACACGTGAGCACCTGCCTGAACCGGAGCTATCAACGCCTTATCACCAGGCCTCCCAAGAACTCTGAAGACGGCCGCGTTAGCCACAGTACCGCTTATAGGTCTCGGCTCAACGAACTTAACTCTGAAGAGCCTGGACATGAGATCCATCACAATCAACTCAACCTCGTCAACGTACGTCAAGCCCTGGTAGTACCTCTTCCTAGGCTTACCCTCAGCATACCTATGCATCATGTCAGTCAAGTAAGCGGCCTCAGCAAGGGGGGACATAGTGTTCTCAGAAGGTATTAAGTTAACGCACTCAAACCTCCTCCACCTATTATGAGCCCTAGTCAAATCAATAACACGGGTTAACTCGCCCGGAAGACTCAAACACACCACCAATCAAATAATCTCAAAACCATAAATAAAGCTTCTAAGTTTAAAAAGCGTTAAAGCCGGATCTACGGCCTCCATCTAAGCTCAGCACCGGTGACTGCGATATATTCGATCCTCACGTTTCGAAGATCTGGGTTACTCGACGGGTTGTTTACAGTGAATGAGAGCGTTAGATTATAAACGGCGTTCGGGACTATAACGCTCTCATACGGCTCGTAAGCCTTTACTGGGAAGAAAATACTGCCTGTAGCTATAAAAACATTGCCTGCAGAACCTGTCTTATAAGAACCCACAGCAGTGCTACCGCTAGCGAACGCCTTACCGAGTTCACCCTGTAGCATAGCCGACGTACCGATAGCTATTTGTTGGGATGGAGAACTGCTGAGGGATGCTACAAATTTGAAATAGATTGCAATAACGTCTACATAGTCTCGTGTTCTGAGAAGATCTACAAATGTTATGTTTATGTTATAGCTTCCTCCTTTGCTTAAGTCTATTGGAGATAGTCTTAGTATGTAGGGTGGGTTCTTACCTACCCTAGTTACACTGACCAACGTGACCTCATTGATGCCGTTGTTGTCTAAGTCGGGATATTGAGCATCACCGAGGATCTGAGTCTCAGAGATCTCAGGAGGAGATGCGTATTCGTCTATATTCTTATACCATCCTGGCGAGCCGCTGTTGAAATACCAATCTGGCTCAGGGTAGTCACTCCAATAAAGAACTGACGCGTTGTTTATGCCAGACACTTTAGTCACGATCTTCTTATTCTGGTAATCAGTTCCTACTAATCTTTGCATGTTTAAAATGTCCTCACTCGTGAAAGGCATGCCTCCAGTTATGTTGTAGATGGTAGTGCCGCGGCTCTGTATACATATATTCTTGAACGGGAATAAGTTACCTCTCGAAGTCACTGCTAGCTCTATGTCCTCTACATTAACCTCATTTAAGGTGCTTATCTTACTACCTTTCTTGACTACCACGTCGCTTAGATCTTCTCTTTCAGAGAAGTTCCCCCACCATATCCTCACTATCTTCACATCTATTGACCCTGTGTTATGGATCTCGCATGCTTTGTTATTCCATACAGCCTGCATTTCCTCGGAGGTCCTCTCCTGCTCGAATCTCACCCTACTCGCTAGGCTTGACGTCCCTACGATGTTCGTCTTGAGCATATTCGTAACTACTGCTGAGAAGATGACTATCAGTAGGGGTATCATTATCATGGCGGCTATGACCTCTGCCTGCCCCTTCTTCGAGTCCTTACCCCCATACTTCATAATACCTGCCCACCTCGTAGTAGTTGTTCCCGACCTGCGTGAACAGTATCACCACCAAACAATTAGGGTTCGAGGGTTCTGAGCCGGTTGCTTCACTGAAGTCTATTTCAAGTAACTCGTTACTCCCTCCGTGAGGGAGGATGTTAAGAGGCACACTCGTCATCAAGGTCCTGAAAGGCGTGAAGGTGCTTAACGGCACGTACTGACCGTCTGAAGTGAGGATGTAGATGTCGCTTGAGGGCCTCTCAATACCTGGTATGTAATGACCGATGCTGATCGCCCCGTTTATTGAGCAGTACGTCTTATTCACGGCTAGGTAGTGGTAGACGCTCTTAATCCCGTCTATCCTTATAACCCCTAAGTAAATGACCTCGCCCTCCTCATACTCCCTGTATATGAGGGTGTTCGCAGCCTCCCTCTGCAGGAGGTTGTTCAGGTCGCTCTCAGCAGTCCTCTGACTCAGGAGGGCTGACACGTAGCCGAGGAAACCCACACTCATAACAAGGACCGCTGAGACCAAGACGACCGCCGATATTAAGTCGGATTGACCCCTCACCAGACCACACTCTCTATAGAGTATATACCAAAGGAAGCTAATAAAGGTTGAAGCCCGCCACACGTTAAGTCAACGCGTGAACACAGAGACTTCGAAGGGGATGACGTTGAATAAGGTGAGTAGTGTGATGAGTGCTTGAGCCAACGTTAATGACGCCACGACCGCTAAGCCAGACCTACTTTCACCCCTCACCAGATGACTGAACGTCAGAGCGACGTTCATGTATAGAGCCGGCAACACGTTGATGTAGTACCAGTCAATGGGTCCGGGGAGAACAGTCGCTAGCGAGACCCACCCAGTCAACGTGATGACGCCCTCCACCGAGCTTAAGCGCCTAGTCAACGCCCAGTAAGTGTTGATTAACAGCGAGGGTAAAGTTGCATACCAGAGGAGAGAGCCGAGTCCAACCCCGACGATAGCGTAGGAGCTGGAGCCTGGAGTGAATGTCGAGTTAGCTAAGGTGAAGAAAGAAGTGTTAACCGGGGTGAGTAAGAGCGAGAGCTCACCGCCGTAACGCCATACCTCGACCTTACTGACGAGTTTAAGCAACCCGTTAGCAGTCATCGGTAGTGAGAACCCGTGCCTCCAGGACATGTAGGTAAGCATCTCCACGTGATGCTGGATGACTGAGTAAAAACCTAGACTGAGGTCAGCTACGTAAGTGCTTAAGTACGCGATGAGAGCAGTTATCACAAACACCGTCAACCTCCTTAATGAAGCTCTCCAACCACCACTGCCGGTCACGATTACGTGAGTGAAGACTAGCGAATAAGGCAGGACGCTGAGCTTACACGCGACACTTAAACCGAAGAACAGGCTGGACAGTAGTAGAGAATCCCTGACTAGTATTAGATAGAGTGAGAGGAGAAGGAGGGAGACAGCAGGAGGATCTAAGAGGAGATGCCTATAAGTATTAATGAACACAGTGTCAAGAACGAGGAAGGACGCAGTGAGGAACGCTATAGAACCAGAGTCAACGAGGTTTCTAGTGATCAGAAACGTGAGAAGAGAAGAACAGGCAAGCAGAAGCAGGAAAGCAAGCCTACTGAAATCAAGCAACTCAAGGAAACCGATTAGATACTTACCGAGCGGCGGGTGCTCGAAATTACATGTGTAGGGCGCAGTAAGGTTAACTACGTAGTCTAGACCACACCTAACGTATACTTCCTCATCACCATAGTAGGGGAGGAGTATGGGGGTGGAAAGACACACAAACAAGACCAAAAAACACGCAAGCAACACAGCTAAGAACGATCGATCACGAAGAGCCAACGCAGTAACGCCTAGAACATCAGGACGCAACTGAACTCAAACCCTCTTAAAAACCTTAAAACTTTAAAAATTTACTCTCCTCTTCATTGAAGTAACAGTTGTTAAGTACTACTAATTACCTTAACCATTGTAGAGTAGACATTACCGGCCTGCGTATAGATGTTAACCTGATAAGTCCCACCCACTACTAAACTGCCGCAAGCAGCATTATTAGAAGGCCCAGAAACCGTGAAAGTTTGGGAAGTAGCCGAGCCTTTGGAAACAGTAACGACACTGGCGGTGCTTCCAAACCTAGAACTTCAACTCTCGATATCACCGCGTCTGCAGTGCCTTTGTTAGTTATTGATACCTCGAACTCAAGACTAGAGCCACTACAAGTTGCTGAACTACCTGTTACTACTAGGCTTTCCGAGGGACCGCCCATCGACCCCCAGACCCCCATTATCCACCCTATAACGGCTATCGCGATTATGAGTGTTACGGCGATTAGAATTACTGTTGCTAGTATTGGTGATATGCCTTTGTATGTCTTCATTTTTAATACCTCATATATTATATTTAATCGCTTCCCTTATAAATGTTAAGGGTTTTTGTTTCCTGTTGAGTTGCTTTGGTTAGATGGTTAGTGCGCCGCTTATGTAGGCTAGCGTCCCCAGCACAGTTGCCGAGGTGACGAGGGTCATTACGGCGGCGTGTTTGAATCCTGCAGCGATCGACATCTCGCTTGATTTACCGGCAACTAGACCCATTACGAAGGAGTTTATCACTGACCCCACGCCTAGGATCCCTATGAGGGGGGCTATGGCTTCTGGTCTGGCGCCGGCTGCTGTGATGAGCATGTTGACTATTATTATCGGTGATGACGCGAGCATGACAGCGCCGAAGTACGGGAGTAGCATGTATGCCTTAAGCCTCCTCCTCATCTCTTCCTCCAGCTCGCTCAGCGTCTGAGTGAACCTCGCTAGAGTGTCTATTATGTCCGGGGCCCCGCCCCCGACGATTATCGAGTCTGTTAGGAATCTGAAGATCGCGATGACGAACCACTCTCTAATGCCTCTCAGAACTCTCCTTAAGGAGTCCTCTAGACTTAACCCCAGGTTCAGAGCCACGCCGGCTTTACTCACTATTGGGGTTAGGTTCCTGAAGTCCTTGGTTGAGAGGTGGGTTATGCACTTCTCAGGGGATAAGCCTGTCTTCCTTATCTCGCTTAACTCTCTGAGGTAGTCGGCGGTCGACCTGACTAAGCCTTTATGACCTCTTAAAGCCCTCCTGTGAACCATCCAGGGAGGCACTGTGAGCAGGAGCACTGCCACCGTTATCGATATGAGGAGAGACGCCACCTGAGTGAGGCCTAACACCCCTCTGAAGACGTCCATAGCGCCGAGGATTGACATCGTGACGAAGAACGAGATCACCGACATAGGTATTAAGACGAGCATCGTTACGTAGGGCTCCATAATCACCACAGGGGTTTTAGGCTGTGACGCGTGGATCATGAGGAGGACGAGCATCCCGAGCGTCGGGAGGACTAGGAAGTTGTAGAGCGACGGCATAGTGATGTCGACTGATATGACCCCGGTTGTCCTACCAGCTGTGACTGCTGAGAGAGTCCCTGAAACAGAGAAGAAGACGAAGACCGTTATAGACATTATCACCCCCAGCACTATGTAGAGCTCAAGGAAGGAGGCGAGCCTCTCAGTCATAGACCTGATCTCGCTAGTCCTTGCGTTGAAGAGCTCCTGAGTCCTTATCTCAAGGTAGTGCGTTATATCACCGCCGCTACGTAAAGTAGTCGTGTAGCCGAGCATTAAGTCCCTGAACCTGGCGCTCGGGTGCAGTATCGCGACCCTCTCAAGCGCTGAGATAGGGTCGTACCCGAAGAGCTTCACGTACGTGAGGACCCTCATGCATTCCTCCCTCATCGCCTTGAATACCTTCAGACCTGTCGTACGTTCAATTATCTTGTCAAGGCTCACACCGCCTTTAGCCATGGTTGACGCGTAGGCCATGAAGAAAGGAAGCTCGTTCTCAACCCCGGACTTCCTGTCTGACGCCTTCAGCGAGGGTTGAAGGAGCCTCATAGAGAAGATCATCACAGGGATCATCACGCCTATCACAACTATGATAACCCTCACCAGGAAAGGCATGGGTATCGTTATGAGGGCTACAGACGACGTGAGCAGGACTACGAAGGCGGTCGTAAGCGTCAACATCAGCGTTTTCGACGCGTATATGACTGGGTGGACGTTCATCCCTGCCTTAAGTATCGATTTATCGAGTTCCAAACCCCT
>JAWBLQ010000050.1:0-9474 GCA_038830105.1 Zestosphaera sp.
CCCTAGCTTCAGGTATTTCCTCGCTCTGAAGAACGCTAAAGACTTGGTGTACTGGTTACTCTTGCTCACGACCACCTACCCCAACGATGTACCTCATGAACACGTTAGTCACGAAGATCACGAGGATCAGCACTAAGTAGCTGAGTGCTGTTGCCGACCCGAAGTCCCACCTCTCGAAAGCCACCTTATAGATATAAACCGAGATCAACTCGGTCGTAGAGCCGGGACCTCCTGCAGTTAATATGTAGACTGAGTCAAAGGTCTTCAGGGAGTCCATGAACCTGAAGATCAAGGCCAGAGCTATCATGGGTTTTATATACGGTATGATCATGTACCTAAACTTATACCTGAATTTAAGGGAGTCGACCCTGCTCTGCTCTACCAGGTCTTGAGGTATGGAGCTCATGCCCGCTACTAAGAGGAACATCACGAACGGAGTCCATATCCAGGTCTCAACCATGACCACCGTCAAAAGCGCGTAAGGGAGTCCTAGAGGACTTGCTTCAGTGCTGAACCAAAGCGGTCTATAACCTATTAGGGAGTCCAGGAACGAGTTGACCGGGCCTAAGTTCTCGTCGAGCAAGTACCTGAAGAAGAGCGATGACGCGACCGGAGCTATCATGAGAGGTATCGTTAGGAGGGTTATCACGACCCTCCTACCCCTGAAGTCCTCGAACAGAAGGAGTGAGAGCAACAAGCCTAGGCCGAACTGCAGACAGAGGGAGTAAGCCAGGTAGATGCCAGTTCTGAAGACCCTGTCCCAAGCCTCCGGGCTAGTGAGCATGTTAACGTAGTTCAGGCCCCCTACGAACCTAGGTATCTCCCTAACTATTATCGAGAACCTATAGAATGAAATGCCAAGACTCCATATTAGGGGGAATATGTTGAGAGCCAGGAGGAGCAGGAAGGCGGGCAGTATCAAGAACCACGGGTTTAACACCCTCCCCCCTGCAGGTCGTCCCCTACTAAACACCTAGTCACACCTCGTGAATCATTAAAAATTGCTTCCGAGACTTAAAAAATATATAAAAAACCGTGTGACGTTAATATTATTGCAGGGTGCAAGGCGTGAAGACCAGCACATTATTAATAATGGTTGCAGTTATATTGGTCATAGTCGTGGCTTCCGTGGCATATTATATGTTGGCGCAACCTCCTAAGGAAGTCACGATAGTCGTGTTAAGCCCTGAGTGGGAGCCTGGTAAGATAGCTGAGGAGATCTCGAAGGAGTTCGCTACTTACGCTCAGCAGAAGCTAGGGTATAAGGTGAACGTGAAGTTCGACTTCACTCCATGGGGTACTTACTACACTAGGGTCACCAGCATAATGACCGCCCGTAGCTCGGAGGTCGACGTGATATTCTCAGACAGTCAGTGGCTCGGGGAGCTGTATGAGGGCGGACACATCATATCGCTTAAGGACTTCATAATGGGTGACGCCGACTTAAAGAAGGCCGTGCTTGAGGACACGTACCCTAACCTAGTGTACTTCTACACTGCGTACCCGCAGGGTAGCGATAATTACGTTGGTGTGCCTGGGTACGCTGACGCGACGCCCCTCCTCTACTTCAGAACCGACCTCTTCACTAATCCGAGTGAGAGAGCCGCGTTCAGGCAGAAGTACGGGTACGACCTACCGACAACTCTTGAGGAGTGGATGAATATAGACTGGGTTCAGCTCAGAGACATGGCTGAGTTCTTCACCAGGAAGAAGGGGGAGATCCTTGCCGGTAAGACCCTAGACGACGACTTCTACGGTATGGCTTTAGTTCTGGCTAGGGATTACGACTACATCTCCTGCTTCTACCTGAGCGTGTTCTGGAGTTGGGGTGCTGAACTGTGGGATCCCAACACACACAACCCAATCGGCTACATAAACAGCACGAAGGCTAAGGAATCGCTGGAGTTCTTCGTGAGTCTGACGAACTACATGCCTCCTGGCGCGGCGACTTTCGACTACGATAAAGTGATATCCCTCTACGCTCAGGGTAAGGTCGCCGTAACAATGCTGTGGCCTTCCATGGCTCCAGCGCTCTTCGACCCAAGTACGTCGAAGGTCTACGACGTGACTGGGGTAGCGATACAGCCGCATCATAACAAGGTGAGGTACACTACTTTGGGAGGCCAGCCGCTGGTGGTGAGCGCCTATTCTAAGTACAAGGAGGAGGCGAAGCTCTTCCTGAAGTGGTTCTACACCGTTGTGTATAAGGACTACTCCCTGCGGGTTGGCTTCACTGCTAGAAAGTCCGTGGCGGAGAGTACTGAGTTCCTGAACTCCAAGCCCTGGGCGAAGGCGTTCACCGAGGCCATCAAATACGCTAAGGACTTCTGGAACATACCGTACTACGGTAAGATGCTTGATGTCCAGCAACTCTACCTTAACAAGGCGGTGGCTAAGGAGGTAAGCCCGAGCGCGGCTCTAGACGCTATAGCGGCTCAGCAGTGGGGGATAGTGAAGGAGAGCGAGAAGTAAAACGGAGTTCACTTTTTATAAACACTCTGAACATAAAGCTTAAAACCTTTTCAACCTTAATTATCTAGGCAATCTTAAGCGGTGGCATCGGGTTGAGCGCTATTAAGTCCACTATTAACGTAGCTTTTAAGCTACTTGAAGTCATGGTTGAGAACGGCTGTATCGTTAGGGAGGACCATCTATACACCGAGCTCCGTAGCGAGTTCGGCGTCTCGTACTCCGAGTTCGTGAGGGTCCTAATGCTTCTTGAGATGCGTGGTTTAATTAGAGTCACCTTGGCCAGAGGCAACGTTAAGAACGTGATGCTGAGTGAGGCCGGTAGAGAGCAGTTAGGGGTTAAAGATAAGTGTGTTGATTAACCCTTAAAGACAACACCGTATACAGCCTCCACATTGCTAACAAGATACCTCTGGAGAAGCCCAGCGTTCTCAACTCCTTCACCTAACACTAGGTCGATCTCCCTGGTTAGCTCCCATGGATACATGGCAACGCCGGGCCTCCTAGGGTCGTCTATGAAGTCGCTCTCAATGAGGACTCTTGAAGCGCCGGCGAGCAAGACGTTGCGTAGAGGATCTCTATGCCCCAGCACTGTTGAGTAGTACCCTAGCTCCTCAGCCGCTCTAACCACTGCTGTGGAGGCGTGATGGAAGACAACCCTCTCCCTCGGGATCCCGACCAGTCTCACTAACGCGTCAATCGAGGAAACCGTCGCAACACCCCCCTGCTCTGTGTGTAGGTGGACCACTGAGTCAGTGTCCTTACCCATCTCAAGCACCTCCCTCAACACCACCTCGTTAACGGCCACGGACTCAGGCAGTGTCTTATAGTGAGGACGTCCGAACTCCCCGAAGCCCTCCACAAGCCCATCCACCCTCAGTAACTTAAGACGTTTTAACGCCTCGCTAACCACCGAAACCACCTTATCAATCCTGTGGACGCCGGTAACCCTAATCATCTCGTCGACAAAGGCGGGGTGAACACCAGCCATACACACTATCTCCAGTCCCTCGGCTCTCGCCTTAGAACACTCACTTACGTGGATCTCGAATGACTTGACAATCCCGTCCAGGCCTACCTCAAGACCGTAGTGCGTTGGCGGTAACGAGACCAACGCCATGAACCAACCCCCGACCTCCCTGAACTTCCTACCAACTAAAGAGCCGCCCAGCCCTCCGGACGACACGTGTGCGTGAGCGTCGGATACTGGAAGCACTTAGCCATCCCTCAGAGTTTCAGAGAGGTATATATCTTAATAAATATATAAATAGGTATTGGAATAAGTTATATATGGTGGGTCTCGATGAGTTCCACGGTAAGGGAGTTTAATAACGTAGCGGAGCTCCTCAGGAGCATTGATGAAGACCTAAACGACTACAGGAAGAAACTAGCCGAGCTACTCCGCAAGCTGGAGGAGTTGAGGGTCAGGGTAGAGCAGGAGAGGAAGATTAAATCAGTGTTCACTAAGCTCGGCATACCGGCTGAGGCCGCGACAGCCCATAACATCGTTGATTTAAAGAACGTTAAGCTAATCATGAACCCGACGTCCGACCAGGAACTCAGCAACCTGGAGAACGTCGTCGAGTCACTTAACAACAAGATAACGCAACTAGCAGCTATAAAGAAGGACCTTGAGATCCTAGGAGGTCTTGACGTGGAGATCAAGTTAACAGCGATATACATAGACGGGCTTCCGAGAACCCTCATAGCGAAGTACGCGTGAAGCAGTTAAGACGTGAAACGTGCAAGCAACTTTATTTTGATTACTTAGAACACCATTAACGTGAAGACGTTAGGCTGGAGCAGTCCTAGGGGAGGACCTCCTCTATGTTCAGGACTGCAGATCTGTATCCAGAAGACCTCATACACTAGCTTAAGGTTGACTTCCTCCTCGTCCTGAAGGACAGGACTTCCAAGAGAATCCGTAGTTGTGATTAAGCGTGAATAAACTGTGATTGATTAGAACAGCGACTCCTCCTTATACAGCCTCTGATATATCAGCGTTCTAAGCTTCAGCACGCCGTATATTCCGATTATAGCTATGATAACGACTGCTACGACCGGCATGTATCTGAAGAAGAGGGTTACTGGTTGTGGGCTCATGTACACTATCACCTCCGTGTCCCTCTCCAGACTCACAGTCCTCACTTCGTCGTAATAACCCGGGTAGGTGACCTCAATCCTCATGGGACCGTAGAACAGCTTAGTCTCAACGTAGCCCTCCTCGTAAGTGCCCAGTATTGCTATCAGCATGTCTGTCTCAGCGTTGATGAACTTGATCTCAGCATTCTTAATAGGCGTCTCACCCTCCTGAACCCTGACTCTGAGTGTGTAGTACCTCCTAGTCAGCGGCACGTTGACCGAAGTGTTATTGGTTAGCTTGAGAGTTATGGTCTGTGACGGGTTATACATGACTTCATACCTGCTCGTAGGCTTAACCTGGAGGGAGTAGATTCCGTAGGGGAGCGTGAGGGTGGTGTTCTGAGCGATATCGCCGGCGACCCTGGTGTTGTTGACGTACACGTCGAAGGTCCCTCTAAGTATGTTCACTGTGACGTCCCTGATGCTCAGGTAGAGGCTGTAGGTGTTTCTAGGGACTTTAAGCACCCTCATAGAGGCCCTCGTAAGGCTGACGTTACTGAGTAAAGTCTTGTAGATCGCCTCGTAACCAGGCACGGGCTTAACGGTTATGCTGTAGTTCCCGTAGGGGAGTATGAAGTACGCTTTCGGCGCCGTCACGTCGATTAACTGAGAGACCCCGTCGATCACGACCTCTACGGGGGCTATCAGCTTAACAGTCACCGCGTCCTCAACCCTTACCTCGAGGAGGTATACCCTCCTATTCAGAGTGACTTCTAGGGTTTGGTCGCTGGAGAGCAGGAGAGTCCTCTCGAAAGACTCGTAGACGTTCTCATATCCTGAAGCGGGGGCTACGGTGATGTTATGTACTCCGTACAGGAGCTTGACCTCCGCATCCCTGCTCACGCTCGAGGATATAAGGAATCTGCCGTCAGCCACCACGTTGTAGGGAGCTATTAAATCACCCGATATAGCGTCGCTGACTCTCAAGCTGATCACGAACTCCTTGTAGGTGAGATAGATGTTTAGGTGAACATCTCCGAAGTCGCTTAACTCGATGTAGGTTGTGTTAGGGTTCACGTAGGGCTTGCTGTGTTTTACCGTGACCTCGTACTTAATGCCCGGCAGTATGTTCTCAAAGATCACCATCCCGTTCTCGTCGGGAACCCTAGTCAGCGAACCTCCAGGGTATTTGAAGGTCACTGTGGCGTAAGTCGCGGACTCGTTCCCTGGAGGGACTACCCTAATAAATGCGTTTCCCGCGGTGAAGCTGTCCACAGAGACGGGACTGCCGCCGACCAGCAGGTCTAGATTCCTCATCACCGTAAGCCTGCCGTCGTTGCACACAACACCTGCGGAGAAGTCACTTAAGATGTCTGAGTCAACGTACCCGCCTTCAGAATGCCCCCCTGCGTAGTTAAGTGTTAACTCCCTCCTCAGGATGGGAGTTAAGTATGGTGTGAGCCTGACTACCTGAAGACCTGAGGGTGAGGTGATGAAGATGGCTGGCGTGTCGCCGCCCATGAACAGCCCGACCCTAGACACCGACCTCCCGTAGACGTAGGTGTACTCGAGCCTGTAGTACTCTCGAGCCCCAGGCACTAGGGAGTACGTCTTCACCCGCCCATCGCTTAACGCTAGGACTAACAACCTGCCGTCTCTTAACGTCATGCTGAAGGAGAGACCCGTGTTGCTACCAACGTACTCCGTAGTCAGTGAGGCCCTCTTAAGGGCTGCATCAACCCTGCTGATGTTCACGAAACCGCGTTTAGAGTCGTAGTGCGTGATCACATACCTAGTGTCGTCAACCCCCTTAAGGAGAGTGAGGCCTGAGTCTGTTGGGGAGACCTTGAAGTTCACGAAACCGACCTTGCTGTAGCCGTACGGCGCGTTAGAGACGTCCAGCACTTCAAGATTCGCCAGCAGGAATTCAGGGGTCTCGTAGTAGGCTGACGCCGGGATCGTCAGCGGGGGTGCGTTAAGGACTATCCTAGGCAGGGAGATCGTGCTCACGTACCCAGGAATCTTCGACGTATCGTAGCGGAGTAGGTAGGTCCTCATGTTGACGTCCCTCACAGTTATGTTGACCATGAGCCCTCTGAGCACGGGGATCCCGACCGTCCCGTCAGCGCCTGTGTTGAAGCCGTAGGAGTACTTAAGACCTGACGTGGCGTTGTAAGCGACGACATCGACTAAGGCCTCTGAAGCCGGTTTAAGCTCTGTGTCCTGCGGGTAGGTCACGTTAACCACTAAGGTGATGAAGTCCTGCCTCATCCACGTGATGATGAGCCTCGACGCGTCGTAGTAGTAAGTACTGCCGGTGAACACTGTTAATGGTGCTATGTCTTGAGGCAGGATGCCTTGGTAAGACGCGGTGGCATTGCCGACTGAACTACCTATCTTCAAAACCCCGGACACCCTCTCGCTGAAAACGTAGACGTAGCAGGAGGCGCACACACCCCCCTCCACGCCTCTCTCACTAACTAGGGCTGCAACCTTGAAGTCCCCTGCCGCCGCCCGCATGACGACGGTCTCCCTCACGTAGAAATCAGCCCCTAAAGCGACGTCGAGCATCCTGTAAATCCTCCCGCCACCCACTTTGAAGAGCATTACCTCACCCTTATCAGTCCCTACAGAGATCCTGGTGACGGGCCACCCGTCGGTGGAGAAGGCGGTAACCCTCCCCACCAAGGGGTACAGTTGCAGTACTTCAGGCTCAACGTACGGATTCGCGACGTCGAGCACCGCTACGTAGTCTCTCCCACCCCCTGAGGCGATGACTAGCACAGCCGTCTCGTTAAGCATGAGGAGTCTTGAGACGCTTAAGTTACCAGGTATGAGTGCTGGGATCCTGTACGCGTATGGGATATTTAAATTGATGGACTGGGCTTGAGTTAACGCGTAAGGTGTGTTGAATAATGAGGCGGTGAGCGTCAGGACCACGCATATTGAAGCGATGGTCAATAATGTGTTCTTGCCACGGCTTAACGTGTTTAATATCATCTCGAAACGACACCCTATATAAATTACATGCATAAACATTTATATCTTTGGATGTTAATAATTTTAGGTGAGTGGTTGAGTTCAACCAGCAAGAAGAGTTCAGTATCAAAGCTATTCGGTAGGTTGAGGGGCGAGGAGAAGGCTAGGAAGGCCTCCGCACCTGCCGCGGAGACTCCGGGCGCTCAGTTCAGTGAAGCTACTAAGGTGCTCTCACACGAGCTCTTGAGCGTTAGGAGGGGGTACAGAATATACGAGACCTACCCTATACTGGAGCCCTTCGCTGCTATAAACATAGTTGAGGATGAGGTCACGGGGAAGCTGTTCTACGAGGTCTACGAGATATCGCTGACGGAGGAGGAGAGAACCATCTACAAGCAACTCTACGAACACCTGATCTGGGAGGTCAGGCCTGTGGCAACGCTTTCGAGCGATGCTCTGAACGAGATAAAGCTGACGGCGAGGAGGCTCATGGACTTATTCCAGATAAGGTTCCCTAAGACCCCCTCACTCTCATGGAGTAAGATAAACTACTACATAGAGAGGGATTTCCTGGGCTACGGGATTCTAGACCCTGTGTTCAGGGACAGGCATGTGGAGGACATATCGTGTAACGGGCCGGGGAAGCCTGTCTACGTCTGGCATAGGAAGTACGAGTCACTCCCCACGAACGTTGTCTTCCGTGAAGAGACCCAGCTCGACGAGTACGTGCTTAAGCTGGCTCACATGGCGGGTAAACACATATCCGTGGCGTACCCGGTGCTAGACGCGATCCTGCCAGGAGGTCACAGAGTCGCAGCGACCTACAGTAAGGAGGTCTCCACCTCCGGCTCCTCCTTCACGGTTAGGAAGTTCAGTGAGTCCCCGATCACCATAGCTGATATGATAAACTTCGGGACTATCTCCTCAGACGTGGCGGCGTACTTCTGGCTTGCGATGGACTATAAACTCACGTCCCTTATCCTGGGGGTAACTGGTTCTGGGAAGACAAGCACGCTGAACGCCATGGCAACCATGCTGAGGCCGACGTACAAGGTAGTGACTATAGAGGACACTCCAGAGCTTAGGTTACCCCTTGAGAACTGGGTTCAACTCGTCTCAAGGCCTTCCTACCTAGGCGGGGCTGGCGAGGTCTCTCTCTACCAGCTCGTCAGGGTGTCGTTGAGGTACAGACCGGACGTGATAGTGGTCGGTGAGGTCAGAGGTGATGAGGCTTACGTGCTGTTCCAGAGCATCGCTACAGGGCACTCAGGCCTGACAACCCTGCACGCGGAGACCATCGACGCCGCTGTTAAGAGACTTACTTCCCCTCCTATGAACATACCGCCGAGCTACATACCGCTCGTGAACATAGCCCTCCTCATAAGGAGGGTGACTCTGGTTGACGAGAGGGGCAGGTCAAGGCCGGCTAGGAAGATAACCAACGTCTGGGAGGTGAGGGACTTCGGCGAGTACGACGAGATAGCTAGGTGGGACCCGGCTAAGAACAGGTTCTCCATAAAGCTTGAGAACAGTCTCGTACTCAACAGGATCTCGGAGTTAACGGGGAGGAGTAGAGACGACCTGCTTGAGGAGCTAGTCAGGAGGAAGATGCTTCTGGAGTGGTTAGTAGCCACGCGTAAGATGACGTACAAGGACGTAGCGACATGGATCCAGAGGTACTACCTAGACCCGGTGAGGACTCTCCGCGAGGGGCCCCTCTATGGCTCGGCAACGCAGTAAGGAAGGAAAGCTCAACGACAAAGAGCTTAAGGCGATCGCCAAGCCCTGGCGTAGGAAGCTATCCTTCGACGACCTATTCACAGCCGCCTCTCTGACGGTCTTCGAGTCCTGGGGGGCTAAGGTCGCAAGGGGTTTGGAGCTCGATAAATCGATACTTAAGGCAGGGATGAACGTCCACCCAGTCATATACGCGTCGAAAACGTT
>JAWBLQ010000051.1:0-9447 GCA_038830105.1 Zestosphaera sp.
AGGCGTTAAGGACCCTATCTCACGACTTCTCATTACAAGCCTTACTTCACACCCCCCATACATGACCTCAAACTCGACGTCTCTTAATTTTAACTTAGCCTCGGGAACTAGCGATCTGTAAATTACTTCACTTAATGAACACTCACTTGTGTCGAACGAAATCTCAACCACTACCTCATGAGGGATCCTCAACCACTAACACTCCTCACAAGGTTAAACGCTTTCCTCAACCCTCACTACCTTTGATATCGTAAGAAGAGGTCCGCAGGGCCTCCCAGTAAGCACGCAATAGAAAGACACCTCAGCACTATCCTCACAACCAGTAATCACAAGCTCTAAGGAGCTTGCTGGGTCATTCCCGCTTAGCGTTAATGCAGGCTTGAAGATCTCTGTAATCGCCTCTCCTACTTCCTGCGGTAATCCGTGTGGCACTTTACTCGCATTCAGTAATAGTTCTTTAACGTTGTAAGGCATCTGTGCACCTTGCATCTCTCTTAATAGCTTGACTGATTTTAGCGTGATTAAGTAGCGCTTCATTAAAGCGTTGTAACCCTCCATCGGAACTAAATACATCAACATAGATGGGTTACCCTTCATCTCTAAGATTATTAGAATGCCTTGAGAGTTATAACGCTTGGTCAGTAAGGCGAGGTCTTTGTAGGTCGCCTTACCTCTGTTGAATTTAATCGTGTTAGGAATCACTCTCCTTAATTCATTAACTAAAGTCCTGGTTCTCCTCGACGGTTCACGTGACGTGGTTATTATGAGGTTCATCCTATCCTCCACTTACTAAGGGGCTTTGGGACTCCCTACCTCAGTCCGTGGTGTGTAAGCCCCACCAGCGAAAACAGTCCCGCACTTAGGGCACTGCCAAATCCCGACCGATACCCTCTTCATTGTCACCTTAGCTTTACAGAAAGGACATAGAGTCTCAGCGTATCTTCTTTCTGCAATCTCCCTCCATTTCTTCCTTAAAGAGGATCCGTATCTAGCGCCGAACCTGCCTGCAATACCAGAGACCTTTAACCGGCCCATCATCCCTCCCATCACAAAGAGTCTTTAAGGGTTTTAAGCATTGTCATTTGGTTCACCCTCTCGCTGTTCCTCACAGCCTTCATCTTCCTTCACAGCCTCCGTGACTACCGCCTCACGCCTTCCCAGTAGCTCGTTGATCTTCGCTATCAGTTCAGCCCCCTTCTTCAAGGCCAAAGACACGGCGTTCTCGATCTCCTGCAAGGTCAGGTACCCGTCGCCTGATTTCTGAAGCCCCGCTATCATCCCATCCTCACTAACGCCTATGATGAGCTTAGAGGTTATAACTCCCTCCTCCTCCAACGTCGGGTCGATTATCAGCGAGTCGCCTAACTTCCCAACAGATACTGTAAGAGCCCTCCTTACTATAGGTAACGGCCCTGAAGCAATTGACCTGTCCACGTGAATTAATTCACCCTCTGTTAAAGTATGCTTAGGAACTTTAGCGGTTAGAAGGGCTGCTAGGGTCGCTATAGATGACGCGTCGACGAGGTTTCCTCCATGGTCCAAGACGTAAATATCTATCCACACAACCCAGACCTTCCTCCCAGGTATCACAACTAACTTGCTGGTGTCAATGACGCCGTATTCCCTCAGAACCCTGTCAATCACCCTCGCTAACTCGATAGCGTTCTCGTCAGGCGGCCCGGGTTCGAACGCTGGTGATGCTGTAGGCACGAATTCGGCAGAGACTACTAACACCCCCTCGTCTGGGGCGTCTGAATACGGGGACCCTAACTCCAGCTTAACCCCAACTAACACTTGCGTATCGCCGAGCTTCACCAGCGCCGAGCCCTCAGCCTTAGGGAGATATTCTGTAGTTATCTTTAGTTCTCTGAATTCCTCTAACCCCCTCCCGTCAGCTCTAACCCCCTTCTTCGCAAGTGAGGAGAGAGTGTCTGCCTTAAGCCTTGATATTATGACCTCAGGCGAGGTTGGTGTCACTGACACGTCACTCCACCTTCACTAAGTACTTATTACGTAAGGTTTCCTTCTGAAGCCTATATATTTCATCTATACCTTTAAGAGCCAGTTTAAAGGCTTCACTGAAGTCATTAGGGGATAACACCCCGTTCAACTGAAGTAAAGTAACTGCGTTAAGTGATGGAGCTACGGCAACAGGCATGTCAGCCTCCCCGTAATTGTCTTCAACCTGGTCTACATCCAGGATTAAGCGACCCTCAACTTTACCCACCGCGACAGCCGCCACTAAGTCCCTCATAGGTATTCCCGCGTCAGCCAGCGCTAGGGATGCGGCATTAAGCGCCGCCGTTCTAGTCCCACCGTCAGCGCTGATGACCTCTATGAATATATCTATCGAGGTTCTCGGGAATAACTCACTTAAAATCACAGGCTCTAAAGCCTCTCTTGCGACCTTGGATAACTCTATCTCCCTCCTGGACGGCGCTGGGTTCTTCCTCTCATCCGTGGAAAAGGGCGCCATGTGGTACCTGCACCTAAGCACAGCTCTATGAGGTAGTACCATGTACTTCTGCGGGGGCTCCCTAGGCCCGTAGACAGCGGCTATAACTCTCGTCTTACCGAACTCAACATACGCGGAGCCACTTGCGTTGGTGAGAACGCCTACCTCCATCTTCACAGGCCTTAACTCATCAACCCTCCTCCCGTCATGACGCAATCCATTCTCATCTATGAGTTTAGGTCTCTCGCTCTTCAACACCTATTAAACCCCTCTTAACCTTCTCCAACGTAATAAATTCTTTCACGCGATCCGTCAGGCCGGATACGTGAGCCTCAATTTCAATCTTTCTGATGGCCCTCACCACTATGTCTTCGTACTGCTTGTTCTCACACTTAACAAGTACTCTCCCGTTATTGCCAATTACCAACTTACACTTGGTTTCCGCCTCTATCATGGACTGCATAGACCCCTTCTTACCTACGAGTCTCGGGATCTTGACCGGGTTTACCTCAACTAGAGCGCCCTCAGTAACCTTCCCGAGCTCCTTACCCTTAGTAGATATTACCGGATCCCGTGCTCTGTCGAAGTGCTCTACCTTACCTACTACTACATCACCGATGTCTAAGAAGTCCTTCAGGCTGTCTTTAGTAGGATTAACTGGTCTGCCCAGGAAATCAACTGCGTGAAGAACTCCCGGGAAAGGTGCCTTAATGTTTAGCTCCCAGCTAGTGAGTCCGACCTCGCTAACTATCCCTATAATCACATCACCCACCCTAGGGTAATAGAAACCCTCAAGCGGTATGACTTTCAGGGTCTTTTCCTGGCTGTTTAGCTCAAACAACCCGACGACTGATGAGTAGTATGACGTGCTGACTCTGTAGACCGTCGTCGGAGTCAGTACCTTAAATTCACCCTCAGCCAGTTTATCGCCAGGCGTCACGAGGGCTCTCTCAACCTTCTGCTCGGAAGAGCCGCTCATGCTATACCACCTTGACGCTTAATTCCACGTCGCCCTTGGTAAGTCTATTAATAGAATCTATGACCTCATTCTGCATGCCTGCAGGTATCTCTAACTCCACGTAGAGTGAACCGTCGTCCAACCACTTCTCGCTTCTAACCTCGCCTAACCTCCTCAGCTCGCTGTACGTCTTACCTGCTATACTAGGCGATACCTTAATAGTTATCAGCGCTCTAGCCACCTTAATCGGCAGGATCCTCACTAACTCCTTAATTATTTTTGAGGCCTGCTCCTCCACAGTCTTGTAGAGGTCTACCGTCGCCTTAGCCTCCTCCATGGCTTTCTCAATACGTTGAGGGGGGATAGGAGCCTTGGTCTTAGGATCCACTGCCGATCTAGCTATGTAGTTAACTATTAACCTCTTCTTCTGCTCTATCAGCCTCCTCCTCTGCTCGGTGGTTAGCTGGAGTTCCCCTTTCTTGAGTATGGTAGTGGCTATTGATTTCACGTCAGTAACTCCGAAGACCCTAATTAGCTCCTGCGGCGATGCTTTATCTCCTTTCTTGACGTCCTTATATATGATGTCACCGACGAGAACCTCTGACACGTCCCTCACTTCACCCTCTCTATACCTAAGGGCTTTATCCGGGTCCACCAGTATCTCGAACCTAGCACTGCCTTTCTCAAATCGAGCTATCACATATTCCCTACTACTCACTTACCTACACCTGATCCCGAGACGTAACCAGCGGTCTCTTCATAGTTAAGCTTTCTGAAAACGCCTTCCTCCAGCGTTACAACGCCTATCTCAATCAACTCAGGCGTTAGTCCCTCCTCAGTCGCGGCTCTAAGCGCTTTCAGAGCTAATTCTATGGCGTCATTCCTACTTAAGTCCTTCCTGTAATTCTTTTCGAGATACTCCATAGCCGGTTGCTCGCCTGAACCGACTGCTAGAGCTAAATACGCGAAGTAATACCCGTTTATCTCCGTCTTGTAGACGTGGATACCTCTCCTATCCTTACCTAAGAAAATCAGCGAAACCCCGAACGGCCTCACACCAGCGTGTTGTGTGTATAGTTGCTTAACATCACACACGGATTTAACGACGTATTCCACGTCAGCTGGCTCATCATATATGAACCTGTAGTTAAGCGCTTCCTTCCTCGCATAGTCTATGAGGATCCTTCCGTCCGCGGCGAGGCCTGCGAACGAAGCCCCCATGTGTGAGTCGACCATGAATATCTTAGCTATTGAATTCATGTCTATCAACGATGAAATCTTCCTTTTCTCAGCTACTAGGACGCCTACGTTATCGGTCTTGAGAGCCACTGTAGTCCATCCCTTCCTAACGTTCTCTGCAGCGTATTCAACCTGGTAAAGCTTACCGTCGGGGGAAAACACCGTTATTGCTCTATCGTAGCCGAGAGCCGGTGGTCCGAAAGCCATCTTCAATCCCTTAGTGAGTAAAGACGTGAAGGAATATAAACTTATGTGTGCCATAGGTCTTTTGATCTAGGGGTTTCCACAGTGAGTAGCTGGGTAGATAAGTTGCGTGAGTCTACAGTGATTGTAGTGGGTGCTGGAGGGGGTGGTGACGTCGTTACAGCCTACATCTTCTGCAAGGTGCTTGAGGACGTTGTAGGCACTCGTGAATGCATGCCCTTAGGGGTTCTCTGGGAGAGGTGGGTTACTGATCCATACCCAGGACCTGTTTCTAAAGATAGTATTAAAAACGCAGAGCTCCATGAGTGTGTGTGGGTTAATGAGAAGACCTATGTCACACGGGGCAAGTACTTGTTTAAACCTCACGTCACGTACGTCGCTGAAGTCCTCGGCAGGGAAATCCCTGCAACCACCTTAGAGTATGGTGTTGAGGGGGCTTACAAGTGCTTTAAAGAGTTGGAGGATCTGTACGGCAAGACATTCTTACTAGATCTTGATGTGGGTGGTGATATACTTGCAGAGGGTTGGGAGGAGAATTTATGGTCACCGTTAGCTGATTCAATCACTCTAGCAGCCACGGCTAGGGTTAATGGGCTTGTGGGCGTAGCAGCGCCTGGGGCTGATGGTGAATTGCCCCAGAGCCTGGTCATGCAGAGAATCAGCGATGTACTTAGTATGGATGGCTATGTAGGCGTCCTTGGGTTCTGGAAGCATCACAGGGCTCTCTACGAGGGTTTAATAGATCGGGTTAAGACTGAGGCTAGTAGGACGCCGTACCTAGCTCTCAAGGGCGAGGTAGGAGTTAAGGGGATCAGAGGAGGTAGTAGAGTGATAGACATAAACGCAACCACACTTACGGTGTTCTTGCTGAGGAGTGAGCATGTTCTCAGAATCAATAAACTAGCCCAGAGAATAGGATACACGAGATCCCTTGCTGAGGCTTGGATTGAAGCTAGGAAGCTGGGCATACCCACTGAACTCGACCTTGAAGTAATTGCATCCAAGAAGTATGGAGTGGGGCCGGAGGCAAGTCCTGACTGGAACGCGGTGAGATCGATGCTTAAGAACCAACACTTAAAAACCTCTATAGTAAAAAAGGAACGGGGGGATGAAGTAGCGGGGTGGGGTAGCCAGGTTAGCCCGCGGGGCTCATAACGCCTCGGTAGACCCTTAAGTCCCCCCGCCATTCAACATGTTCGTCGACAAATCTGCGAAATATTTATAAGCGCTATCCTCTTAATTAGATACGAGGGTCTACCGGGATCGATGAGAGACCCCGAGGTCGGTGGTTCAAATCCACCCCCCGCTACCACTTCCTCAAGTCACGCGTTAGGTCGGAATACACCAAGCTAATAATATTTAGCTTAACAATTATTCTGGGGTGCTTGTTTGGGACTTGAGAGTCTATTCATAGGTCCCGCGGGAATTCCGTTAATCGCTAAGGGGATGGGGGTTATCGATGGTGTTAAGAAAGTCAGGGAACTTGGCCTAAACGCTATGGAGATTGAGTTCGTGAGAGGTATTTGGCTTAAGCCTGTCGAGGCCTCATCGCTGAAGAACACCGCGCGGAATGTCAACGTTGTTTTAACAGTCCATGCACCGTACTACATCAACTTACTCTCTAAGGAGGAGAGCACCCTTAATGCCTCTATTAAGCGGATCACCGACTCAGCAAGGCTTGGCTGCTTGGCTGGCGCCTGGTCCGTCGTCTTTCATCCAGGCTATTACGGTAAGTTGAGCTCTGAGAAAGCTATTGAGGCGGTTAAGAACGTTCTAAGGAGAGTGGTTAGCGAGTTAATGAATGAAGGTGTGAAGATATGGGTCAGACCCGAGACGATGGGTGGGTTAGCTGAGTTCGGATCCCTTGAGGAGATAGTTTCGGTTGTAGAGGGTGTTGAGATGACGAATGTAGCGCTTGACTTCGCCCATCTCTACGCTAGGAGCAGAGGCGCTTTTAACAGGCTGAGGGATTTCACTGAGGCATTAGAACTAATAGAGTCTAGGCTGGGTAGCGAAGCGCTGAAGGAGATGCACATACACCTCTCAGGCATAGAGTATGGTGACAGGGGTGAAAGAAGGCATGTAGACCTCAAGGACTCTACTTTTAATTGGGTTGATGTTCTTCAGGCACTGAAGGATTACGATGTTAAGGGCGTAATTATATGTGAGTCACCCAGTCTGGAGAGTGACGCTCTATTAATACAGAGAGAGCTAAGTAATAGATTCAGCCGCACTTGAATCTTGAGTCATTTGGCGGGCAGATCTTGAACTTCTCCATAGCCACACAGACCTGATCAATAGGTATAAAGGCGGTAGCTCCCGACTTAAGCTTGATGAACACGGACTTACCGATAACTCTAAACTCGGCCTCCTCACAGACTGAGATAGCTCACACCCATTAATAAGTGCTCGCAAGGTTATTAATCAATATCGAGCTTCTCACATGAAGAAACCACATGCGGTCTTACATGCTGTTAGCTAAAGACCTTCCCCCTACTAGGCATTTAATGATTAGATCTCCCTTCAAGGGTATCCTCTTAAACCGTGAGAGATAGGTGCCGCCAAAACGCGCAAGGCTCCAGAGGTCTCGAAACCCATCTTTCTTCAGTCTCCTACACTCTGATAATATGTATTTATACGTCTATCCAAAACGTTCTAGAGGTAAAAACTTACTGGAGGGATCATGCAGGCCTGCCAAATTTGAACCCGGGGTCTCCGGCTCTGGAGGCTGAAACAAGCGGGACTCAGTCCCAGAGCATGAGTGGATCTGGGGCAATTCCCATAACAGTACCTCCTCCCATGACTTCTGGGACAGAGAGATGGTTAATTGTTAGTGAAGCTCTCTTTACATAGCCCTCCACAAGGATATATTTTCACTATTCGAACAAAGTCTCAAAGCGTTACTGTAGTGCTGTTGCTTAATATGCTGAATGTTTAAGTTTTTTTATCAAATCAAGTACTTGATAAGTACTTAGTACACGTAAAGATGACTGTAGAAGTTCCAAGCGGTGTTAGTAGCAGATGAGGAGGCTGTAGATTGGAAAGTGTATACTATATAGATCAACAGTACTCGTAAACCTGAGGACTACTAAGTCCAGAAAACAAAGGAAGATATAAGGCAACTGAGCTTCATGTTACTCTATGTTTACAAAACAACGGTGAAGGGCTGTATATAAAGTATTTAAGTGTCTTGTATACATTAATATGTGGTGACTGTTTATGAGCGATGTATTGAGCATTCGTATTCCAAGAGAGTTGAAAATCGAGATGAGAGAGTTGAAAGACGTGAACTGGCGAGATGAGATAGTGAAATTTCTAACTGAGAGGGTAGAGTATTATCGCAGGTTAAAGGTTATTGAGGAAGTTCGCAAGATCATCGAGAAAATACCTGGAGCCGAGCCTGGGACAGCCGAGCGCTACGTGAGGGAGGACCGTGATAGTGATTGACGCTTCCGCGTTAATTAAGTACTTGTTCAAGGAGCCGGGATACGAAGCAATAGAACGATACTTGATCACTGGCGTATGCTCTGTGGATCACTTAGTGAAAGAGGCGTCCAACGCCATTTGGAAGCATGCAGTTCTACATAAGAGGATAAGCAAAAAAGACGCAAGAGACCTCTACGTAGCGCTTTCCAAGCTCATCGAAGGCAGAGTTATAGTAATCGAGCCTCAAGAGAGATATACACATCAGGCATTCGAGATAGCGCTAAACCATGAGATCACAATATACGACGCCCTATACATAGCACAATCAAAAACAAACCACACAAAACTAATAACATCGGATAGAAAGCAGGCAAATATCGCAAGAGAACTAGGAGTCACAGTTCAACTCGTATAAAGGAACGAGCTATTAGCGCTTTGTTGCCACTGCAAAGTTCTTCGCCTACGTTAGGGTTCAGTACTATGGAACATGATAAGAAGGTTGAGGAGAAAACTGTAACGAAACTCACAGACGTTTGCAAAACTTTGATGCTCGTTATTACGTGCACGTGCTTCCCATGATGCTGAGTCAGACTTCACGAAATTAAATAGTTAGAGTTACGGTTGCTTAAGCGTAGTGATAAGCCTATTACTTCCTTTTTCATTGTGGTCAACAATGATTCCAGATGTGATTTCCTCCGATCTACGTACTATTCTATTTAAAATCAAAGAGAGTATCAGATACCTCGTCATATTTAAAGGACAATTCAACCGGCATATTTAACTACCTTTTTCTATAGTTTTTCATAAACTAAATATAACTAGATAGCTAATTAAACGTATGGCAACCCGTCAAAGACGGCAACGTAACATAGATACGGTTAGAGAAAACATTGTTTAGCTCGTTGTTTGAGGTCACCGTGTATTTCTATTCACAAGCTAACAATCGTAACTATTTCCTCATTTCTCGTTCCTCGGCTCTGTTGGGCCATTTTCAACATAAAGTTTATAAGCCTAGATCAAAACGTTAAACTCGGGAAATATGCATGGAGTTAATCGAGGCTCTTGTTATATCTCTAATTAATACAATAGTGGTGCTTCTAGTTATAATATTTAGTGTTAAGAGAGTAAGCAGGATTAAGTTTTACGGTCCATATTTATTTCAACT
>JAWBLQ010000052.1:0-9354 GCA_038830105.1 Zestosphaera sp.
CCCGGATAGTATCAGCACTGAAGTCAGTATAATGGCCATGCCGCCTACAGCGTAAGGTGCTGGCGTCTTGAAATACCTCGGTAGTTCAGGGTACTTCCTCCTAGTCAGGATGAGTGAGAGAGCCGCTAAGAGCCAGTATACGCCTATCGACACGCCGCCCACGTCAAGGAACCATATCATCGCCCTCCTCCCTAGAAGCCCGAGGATTGTCGACACTATTAAGACGAACGTCAGGGCAACGGTTGGGGTTCCGTATTTCGGATGAAGACGCTCAAACGACTCTGGCAGAAGACCTGCTCTAGCTAGGGCGAAGACTGTTCGAGACATTGACATCATGCCCGGTATCCAGGAGGTAATCATACCAAGGGTTGACGCTAGCCAAGCTATAAAGCCTAGCCCTGGATGTATCGTCGCGAGTAAATCTATGGTCCCTCTAGGAGCTGCTTTCACAGCCTCACTCCAGGGCATAAAGAGACTCCCAGCGAACATCATGGTCATGTAGAAGCTTCCAGCGATGATGGCGCAACTCGCTATAAGATAGCCGAAAGTCGTTATCTTAACTTTCGTCTCCTCCGCCAACGTAGTGAGGAGTTCAGCCCCAGTTATGTAGGTCAAGCTTAGAAGCGCGAACCTTACGCTATTCATCAGTGGATTCGCACCCTCCGGGAATGGAGGGAAGAAGTTCGAGACAGAACCCCTGGTGAACGCTGTCACAGCTATAATCCCCCCGCAGATCATAAGAAGCGCAAACATCAGGAACTGAGCTCTAGCAGCGAACTTAACACCTACGTAGTTTAAAGCGAAGACCGCCACGTTCATGAGGATGCCGATCAGTAGTGCAGGAAGGTAGACAGACCACCCAGCCACTTCATAGATAGGTATAGTGTGGAGTTGCGGTATCACCCAACTTAATAAGTAGCCGAAAGCCGCTACGTAGAACGAGCATGTTGCAACCAGCCAGGCTAGTATGAACATCCATCCAACGATGAATGATCCTTTTATGCCTAGCGTTGGAAGCACGAATGCTACCTCACCACCCTCCCTACTTATAGCGGTACCCATCTCAGCGAAGCATAAAGCCACTAGGAAGGCTATTAACGTCGCTATGGCGAATCCTAAAACTGTGGCGCCAGGGCCGTAATCTCCGTAGAACGTGGTGTTTAAGTAGGCCCAGCTACTGCCTATAATCCCAGCAACGCCTATGGCGAGGAGCTCATACCAAACCAACACTCTCTTTAACGACATCTTCCCACCTCAAGCTATGTGACTAAACCAAGCAGTTTTGCTGTGGTCAGCGCTAGAGCCTTAGTTCCGTTCAGCAGGTCCCTTACCTCAATGTACTCGTCTACCGTGTGGGGTATCTCCGCCCTTCCAGGACCGTAGATCACCGTTGAGTTAATGCCTGCGTTCTTGATGAAGAATCTATTGTCATCAGTAGCTGCATCCAGAATTTTCGGTGGCGTGATACCTAGCACTTCCCTTATAGACTCCTCAAGAACCCTTATTAGGGGCTGCTCTTCTGGAACTACTATGGCATCTGTGTAGTACGTCTCTCCTAAGTCGTATTTGAACTGCGGATCCACCTTCTTTAGAGCTTCAAGCAGATCTATGAACTCCCTCCTTACTTCATCAAGGCTTTCCTCTGGGATGAATCTGCGGTCGATTTCAAGGACACATTTCTCAGGCACGACGTTTACCTTCGCGCCGCAACTCACTACTCCTAAACTTATAGAGGACACCTTACCTGTCTCCGGGTAAATGTTATATTTACTTACTCTTTCTTTAAGTCTCGGTAACAGGAAATGCGTCATTAAATGCACTAGATTCGCGGCTTTATATGCTGCATTCACACCCAGTTGAGGAGCTCCGCCGTGAGCCTGCTTACCGTATATATTCAACTTCCACCATACGGTACCTCTGTTGCCTATACATATCTTATCAACGTCTAAGGGCTCCGTGACTATCACGTAATCTACTTTCTCCTTACTCACGTACCCCTGCTCAATCAAGTAGTAAGTCCCAGCGTTCTTAACCCCGGCGGTCTCCTCGTCGACTACGAAGCTGTGTTCAACACTACCCTTAAGTCTGAACCCAGCCCTACGTATAGCTTCAACAGCGTATACCATAGCCGCTAACCCGCTTTTCATATCGCAGGCACCGCGCCCGTAAACTTTTCCATCTTTCACAAGCCCCTCGTACGGAGGCACGCTCCAACCGCTGCCTGCAGGCACTACGTCCACGTGTCCGTTGAAGTGAAGCACCGGCCTCCTCTCAACCCCTGTAAGTCTAGCCAACACATTGACCCTTCTATATTTAGGGTCTGCGAACGGAGCTAGCTCGGGGAATCTCTCAGCCGGTACTTCAACGTACTCCACCTCATAACCTAGATCGCTCATCCTCCTCCCTAGGAACTCGGCTATCTCAGGGTAATTGAGTCCTGGCGGGTTCTCAGTAGCTATTCTTATAAGACTGACTAGAAACCTCACTAGTTCGTCTTCTAAATCATCCACTTCTTTAATAATTTTCTCTCTCCAATTCATAAGGATCCCCTCTTTCTGTGGGGGATTAGAAAGTATTTTTATATATTAATAAACAAACGTAGAGAACGTCCAAAACAACACATACAAAGATTTACTAGCTAATTGGACAGTAAATAAAGAAGAGACGTGAGCCTATAGTAGGTAAACCCATAGATTAACAGGATATGCCTAGCAGCGGCTTCGATACTTTTATGAGGGAAAACGAATTAAACATTAGCTATTTTAGTGATGAGCAGATTTGATCAATTTTTAAGATTGAAACGATGTTATTTAGTCGGTGGTATCTTGGAAAACATGGAGTTAGATGAACTAGACTTAAATATATTGAGGGCTCTTCAGGAGAACCCGAAGATGCATATTAGAGATCTAGCTGAGAAGCTTAATGTGCCTAAATCAACAGTGTACTACAGGTTGAGGGAGTTAGAGAGAGCGGGTGTGATTGAGGGGTATAGAATACTATTGAACAGTGAGAAACTGGGTTTTGAATACCCGGTGGTAACTCTTATTAGAGGTAGGTACGGTCCGAAATATCATGAGGAGATAGGGGAATTCCTCTCTAAGAACCCATACGTACAGGCGGTTTACTACGTGTTCGGTGACGTGGACTTTATAATTGTAGGGAAGTTCCCTTGTAAGGAGAAGTACATGGAGTTTCTGGAGGCGTTAATCAACTCATCGTTCATTGAGAGGAGCTCGACCACAGTCATCGCGAAAGTCATTAAAGAGGATTTCCGCCTGAACATATGAGTTCCCTGAGGCTTGAGAGGGATGTTTAGAGCAAACACTGTTTTATTTTCGACTGTAGTAGAGTAGCTACCCTTGTCCTAGCTATGTTGATCACTTCACCCGTTAGGTTACTTCCCCGAGTATCTATAGCGACTATCAGGGGTCCGAACTCCCTCACCCTTAGTAGCCAGAGTGCTTCTGGAATTCCTAGGTCAAGCCACTCAACCCCCAGTACCTCCTCCACAGCGGAGGCGCCGAGAGCCCCACAACCTCCAGGGAATATCACGTACACAGTCTTGAACCTCCTGCAGGCCTCAGCTGTCCTGTTACCCATACCTCCCTTACCTATGATCAACTTAACCCCTGTCCTCTCGATAAACTCGTCCTCGTAGTACTCCATCCTCATGCTTGTGGTAGGGCCTATGGACTGGCAGACCCACCTGCTCCCTAACCTCACCATGACAGGGCCAGCGTGGAGTATTGCCAAGCCCCTCAGATCCACGGGCAGCGAAGTCCCCTCCACAAGGAACCTCCTGTGAACTGCGTCTCTCGCGGTCGCCACGACGCCGCTAACGTAGATGACGTCACCTACTTTTAGTTCGGACACAACATCGTCGCTCGTGGGGAGATTCACAACCCTACTCAAGAACTGCACCCCCGTGACTTAGTACCTGGTAGCTCAAGTCAGGGTATACTCTCAACCACCCCTTCCTGAGGGCCCAACATGCAGTGCTCACCCCTACGGCGAGGGTGGCCGGGTGCCTCCCAACGTACTCCACATGAACTGCGAGGGCAGTGACCCTGCCGCCGAGGCCTTGCGGACCCACCCCCAGTCCGTTAATAGCTTCAGCAAGCTTCTCCTCAAGAAACGCTATCCTGGGGTTAGCGTTCTTCGACCCTAGAGTCCTGAGGAGCGCTTTCTTAGAGAGGAGTGCAGCGATCTCCACGGTAGGGCCTAAGCCAACCCCCACTACAAGCGGTGGGCATGCTGGCGGGCCATACTCGGCGATCGTGTTTAAGACGAACTCAGCAACCCCCTCCAACCCCAATGCAGGATCCAAAATCTTTGCCGAACCTGGTCTGCTTGAGCCACCTCCCGCCATGTAGAGCCTGACATCAACGTAGTTGATGCTGGGAAGCAACTCCACCTCAACCCACGGAAGTCCGACCCCTGTGTTATCCCCTGTGTTCCTGTCCGTAGCCGGGTCGACTACGTTAGGTCTTAGGAAACCCTCGCTTGTGGCTCTCACTACAGCCTCTCTAAAGGCCTCGAGGAGACTACTCACGTGCGGGAAGCCCTCACCTAACCCGACGAAGAACTCTAGCACGCCAGTGTCCTGACAGAGGGGGATGTTCCTGCGGATAGCCACCTCCAGGTTCTTGAACACTGCCTCGTAAATCAGCCTAGCGTGTTGGGAATCCTCGAACCTTGAGGCACTCACTAGAGCGGGGAGTACATCGTCAGGCAGTCTAACAGCTACGAGCTTTATGAATCTAGAGAACAAGCCGGCGAGTCTCTCACGGACAGCCTGAGAGGAGCTCAGAAACACCACCTGAATACAATTCACGAACAATTTATTAAAGGCATGGATTAGGTCAGGACCTAACACGGAAAACTAAGTAGTTTGCTCTGCACTCAGGACGTTCCCAAGCATAGCTTAGCTCATCTGGCCTGTCCGTGAGCCTGCTGACGGTAAGGCAGATCAAGACATTTATGAGAAGTACTATTATACTTGTTTGTACGCCCTAATAGGTCATGTACTCAGTGAGTGAGAGCGTTACATCGATAACAGCTCCCATGATCATAATGTTTAAAAGATCTTAGCGTTGACCCAAGGTATGTAGAGACCCAGTACTATAGCCGGGAAGACCTGAATTAACCTCTCAAACCCTATCTCCGTCCACTTCTATATAGCGGCTCTCGTTTCTAGGACTATCGACACAGTCATCAGAGCTATCAGTGCTGGAAGCACCCTGCTAGTCAGCACGACCTCCCTATCAGCGGCTTTAGGCTTTGAACGCTTTGAAGACTTCTCTCAGCACCATTACGCTTATCGCTATAGCAGTGGTTACGACGGTGGAGAGGATTCGCCGACGGTAGTGTGAGTATCTGTATCTGCCTCAAGACTATGGAGGCTGCACCGATAGATCCTACCTCCAGAGTACGAATTCCAGATCCTCAGCATGGCATACGAGTAGAGTTACTTTGGAGGACCTAAGAGGGTGAGACTGAAGGAGCCGGCTAACAAGCCAAGCATCTTGAAAGCAACTACTGTTGAGTACTTAAGGAAAGTGCTGAAGAAGGTGTTGAACACCTGCGTAACGGCTTCCTCGCTCATGGGATCAAGGTGAGTTAGTGCTGAAGACCAGCACGTAACTGCAGCCGTAACACTGGAGGTGTCACCTACGCCCTCTCAGCGCTCGCTATAATGCCTCATATACTGGTGAAGGGGTATCATGGGGTCTCTGCAGAACTTCTCCATTACGGCAATCTTCCTGAGGTCCTTGTCACTTACCCCCAGATCGCCCGGTGAAGTGATGACTCTTTCTTCAACCTCAACATATCCTCTGGAGTCTTCCTTAAGACCCACCAGTACTACTGGCTTCCTGAGCACCCAGGCGAACACAGTTGCTTGAGCTCTCGCATACTCGTTTATCGGGTAGAGCTTGAACTCGTAGTAAGTGTCTGTAGATTCGTTGTAGAGGTCTGGCTGAGCGGCTATGAGTAGGGAGTCGCTGAACTCCCTGAACTGCGTGGGAGGCTTCCTGCCTACCACACCAGCCTTAAGGAGAGCGGCGTAAGCTCTGTAAGCTTTGACCACGAAATCCTTTCTGTAAATCCCCTCCAACCTCAGCCTGGCCGCGACCTTCCTGACGAACCACTTAGGGACCTGCGCGTATCCAACCCACTCGTAGATGTGGTTAGCTAGAGTGTACTCCTCCTCAAAGATCTTGCCGAACCTCATCGAGACCTCATCGCCCTCTGGCGGCTGGCTTAAGAGCTTAGCAACGTCAGAAGCTTTAACGACCAGAACATCAATCACTTCATCACAGCATTTCTCATCGATGCACTCGTTCAAAGCCCTTGCCCCAACCTATTTAGCGTCAGGAGGTATTTGATGATTACGTTTTTAAGGAACCAATCCAATAATAGCTAGATTACCTCCTCCCTAACTATGTCTTTAGCCAACGGGATATCTAGAACTAGCCTCACCCGCACTGTGTTCTCAGCGTATCCCGAGATATGTGGGTATATCTCCACCCCTACCTCCCTAGCGATCTTCAACAGGTTCACGAGCCCCTTATGTGTGATGAGGACCTTCCTTGTATTAAGACCCTGCATCACCTCCGTGACCTCCTGAACAGGCTTCTCAATATTGATCGCCGTCCTGCAGATCTCACTACCGTACTTAATGGGAGGCTTAACACATAAATCAACCCTGAAACCTCTGACCTTACCTCTCTCCTCCGACCCCGTAGCGACTGTGTAGGTCCTCCTCCTTTCGTCATAGACAACCCTCCAAGAACCAGCACCTACAACAGACCACGATGCCTTGAGTACATACTTACCGTCAATCAGGTTCACTGACGAACTGGCGATAGACGAGGCATTCACAACCTCGACGGACTTACCCAGCCTCGGGATCTTCAAGGGGTCGAGACAAGCAATGAGCACGTTCTTCCCGTCATCTGAATTTATCCTAACGGCCGGGGATATGAAGTAGCCGACTCCCCTCTTATCAACAGCTAGTAGGTAGCTAACACTACATAGATCGTTGTAAGAGATGTTGCTTAAAACAGCTGTCTTAATTCCTGAGAACCTCGTCTCAACATGATAGCCTCTAGCATAGTAACCGCGAGCGCTTAACACACCGAACTCCACACTCAAGGGCTTCGCGAAGGAGAGACCCTCCTTAAGGAAGCTGGTTAATTCCTTGACCCTCGACACAGCTCTAGAACTACCTCGATATAGTATGATAGATATGACGGCTCCTAAAACAGCCATCACGAAGAAACATACAATCGTCAGGACAGGGATTAAGTCTGTCACGTTTATGAACATCCCTGACTTAAATTAATGCTTGGTCTTTTAATATTACGTACGAGTAGGTAGATGTAGTAGGTTACGCCGTAAACTCCTATGAAAGAGCTCACCACGTATATGGATATTGTTATACCCGGCTTAAGGAGCGGGTTCACGGTCAGTGGGTAGAAGGGCCTTATGTCCGTGTATAGTGGGGAGTCAAGCGCGACGTGCAACGCGTACCCCGAGAACCCGGAGACCATGTATGAACTCAGCCTAACACCACCCTCAACCTCCAGGAGCAGAGCCCTCCAGAGACTCTCTAGGAACCTCCTCATGATGTATATCACGTAGCCTATTCCAGGCCCTAGAAGTAATGCCGCTATGAACGTGTGGAGATATCCATGGGGAGAATGCTCGAGACCCAACACCAAGACCGCCAGCGGCTCGAGATCTAAGAGCACGCTTGTTAAGATGAACGTAGGTAGGTGGATAAACCTCCTGAACGGTAGCCCGACTCCTAGAGCAACTCCTAGGTGTATAGGAGTGAACGGCAGCCCGACCTTCCTCACTTGCTGTATAGTTTGAATTCATATAAACTCGTGGACGTGTTAAGGACTATATCAAGTTCTCCGTGATGTTAAGATGTTCAACATCACCCTGGCGTTTTCAAGCATCCAGTGGTCGTTGTTGAAGAACACGTAGATCTTCTCAGGCCCTAGGTTGAGGGCCTTCTCAGCCAGTCTCTCGAGCTCGCTTACGTTGTAGTCATAGCTATACCACCCCTCACGACCATGTAGTCTCAGGTAGATACTCCTGTTCGACTTAACAACCCAGGATGCTATCGGGGAGTCCACGGAGACTAGAGTCAACCCTAACCTACCACCCCACTTAATCACTTCATTTGTGAAGCAGGTTGGGTGCCTGAACTCAACGGCGAATCTCTCACCGAGCCCGGTCCTCTCGTAGAACCTCCTCACCCTATCAAGAGATCCTTCACGACACGTCAAGTTAGGCGGGAGCTGGAAGAGGTAGAAATCAACACTCCTATCTAAAGGCTCGAAGAGCTTGCTAAACTTAAGCCATGTGCTGAGGGCTTCCTCGCTAAGCTTACGCATGTGGGTTATGCTTCTATGAACCTTAACGGCCCATCTAAGACCCCTTCCCCTCCTGCACCAACCCATGATTTGAGTTCGGAAAGGAAACCTGTAAAAGCTAGCGTTAAGCTCCACAGCATTAAGGCCTGACTCCTCGACGTACCACTCTAGAGACCCGCCTACATTCCAGTCGTAAACCCACCCGCTAGTGCCTACGAAAACGCTTAGCACTTAAGCTCACCTTAATGAAGATTCATGTTTAAGGCGAACCTAACACTTCATACCTTGATCTCGATCCCCCAATACCTACTTAGAGAGGACTTCAGAACTTCCCTGACCCTCTTACTTAAGCCTGCTGGTGCGGCCTTCACGTTATCAGGGTGACTGCAACGCGTCAGTAAACCGCCGACGTAGTTTATTAGACCAGCCACCAGTCCGTCACCGTAACCCCCCTCGACAACTGTTAATGCGCTGTTCACACTGCCCCTCTCCAGCAGCCCCCCTAAATAAGCGCCGATGCTCCTGTACGTGATTTTCGTGGCAGCTAGCGACGTCAGTGGGTCGCCGACATGCGCGTCGAACCCCGCCGAGACCACTACAGCGTCCGGTTTAAACACTTCCACCAACCTTGACACTATCTCGTCAAGAACCCACATGTACGTCTCATCACCGGCTCCGGCCAGGAGGGGGATGTTGATCATCTTACCTGTACCAGCTCCAGAACCAATGTCAGTAACGTCGCCGGTCCCGGGATATATCCCCTCCTGGTGAATGTCGACGTGCACAACCCTTCCGTCATCCCAGAATATCTCCTGAGTGCCGTTGCCGTGGTGAGCATCGAAATCAATCATCAAGACACTCTTAACGCGTTTTAAATACGCTACGGCTGCGACAGCCGCATAGTTAAATATGCAGAATCCGAGAGTCGGCGCTCCTAAGGCTCTTCCAGACCTGCCAGCGTGATGAC
>JAWBLQ010000053.1:0-752 GCA_038830105.1 Zestosphaera sp.
GATCTTCTTAAACCTGTACATAGGCAGGAGTAAGCTCGGTTACTACTTGAGATCAATTAAAGAGGATGAGGTAGCCGCTGAGGCGGTGGGGATAGACGTCAGGAAATATAAGTTACTGGCATTGATCATATACGCGGCGATCCTCGGCTTCATAGGATATATATACATAGTATCCCAGAGAACTTTCTCCTACAAAACCTTCAGCGGACCTCAATCAACGTACATAGCTATAATAGGCATCGTAGGTGGTTTAGGATCAATCAGTGGCGTGATGATCGCGGCAATATTCCTCAAGATAGCTGAGGAGTATTTAAGAGGGTTCTTCGGCGGTGTTTTACCAGGACTCCACCTGCTTCTCTTCGGCGTGTTATTGATAGCGGTAGGTGTGTTAAGGCCTGGGGGGCTTTCAACATTCATAGAACCCCTCTTCAAGAGGGTTAAGATGAAGCTAACGGGTGGTAAGGTATGAGTGGTGAGACATTACTGGAGGTCAGAAAGCTCAGTAAGCGTTTCGGCGGCATAGTAGCTCTGAACAACGTTAACGTGAAGATTAAAGAGGGAGAGTTAGTCGGCATAGTGGGTCCTAACGGAGCTGGCAAGACCACCCTTATTAACTGTATTACAGGCATCTACAAACCGGAGACTGGGGAGGTAGTGTTCCTGGGTGAGGACATAACCGGCAAGGCACCGCATGAGATAGCCTTAAGAGGTATAGCAAGGACCTGGCAGAAGGTAAGGCCGTTCCTCAACAT
>JAWBLQ010000053.1:762-9281 GCA_038830105.1 Zestosphaera sp.
TGATTGACGCTGTAATGACAGGCGCCTTACTGAGATCTAACGAACCTACTAAGGCTAGGAGGGAGGCAGCGGAGATCCTGGAGTTCGTCGGCTTCCCTAGAAGTAAGTTCGAGATCCTTGGGAAAAACATAACGCTGATCGAGCATAAGTTAGTGGATCTAGCCAGGGCACTGGCCACCAAACCTAAACTACTCTTCCTAGACGAGGTAGTAGCCGGTCTAAGGCCTAGCGAGATCGATGTCATGACTGAAGTGGTTAAGAAGGTGAATAAAGAGATGAAAATCACGTTAGGCGTTGTAGAACACGTGATGAGATTCGTAATGAGTGCTAGTGATAGAGTAATAGTTCTTCATGAGGGGATGTTATTAGCGGAGGGACCCCCAAGCGAGATTGCATACAACCCGTCGGTTGTAGAAGCTTACCTAGGAACCAAACCGCTCTAGGTGAGGACGCGTGAGTAACGCTCTTCTAGAATTAGTTAATATCGAGGCGGGCTACGGGGTTTTCAGAGTTCTACATGACGTGAGTTTTAAGGTTTATGAAGGTGAAGCAGTGGCTTTAGTAGGTCCTAACGGAGCTGGTAAAACGACAGCTCTGAAGACCGTGATGGGATTGACGAGTCTCTTTAAGGGTAATGTCATGTTCAGCGGGTCAAGAATAAACAATGTCCCGCCGTATGAGAGAGTTAAGCAGGGCATTGTATTGGTTCCCGAGGGCAGAGGGATCTTCGCACCGCTCACAGTCCTAGAGAACCTATACATAGGTGCCTATAATGAAGAGGCAAGGCGGAGGCTTAGTGACTCGCTGGAAATGGTGTTCTCTATATTTCCTAAGTTAAAGGAGAGGAAGAACCAAATCGCTGGCACTCTATCAGGGGGTGAGTCGCAGATGCTCGCTATTGGAAGGGCTCTCATGTCAAGGCCTAGAATACTCTTACTTGATGAGCCGAGCCTCGGCTTAGCGCCGAAGATAGTCTCCGAGCTTTTTGAGACTTTCAAGAAATTAAATGAGGAGTGGAAGACTACGTTACTGCTAGTAGAGCAGCACGTGAAGAACTCTCTAGAGATCTCTCATAGGGCTTACGTGATGGAGTCAGGGAGAATAGTTCTCGAGGGGGAGAGCTCTGAGGTGTTAAGGGATGAGAGGCTGCGTAAAGCGTACCTAATAATCTGATGTGAGTTCAAAGTCTCTTGCTCTCAGAGAGACTGATAGAATAACTCTAGCCTTAGTCTGCATTTCTCCTTTTTAGGAAGAGCTCGTGAGTAGGGCAACAAAGTATATTGTGGTAATGCCGTTCCTGCCTTCAGTGAACCTAGCCAGAGCTGAATCCCTTCCTAACATAATATGCCAGCGTCAATGCTAGAAGGTTGACTGTGAGGCCCCATATAATGCTGTGCACCCCAAGTGGTTCTAGCTTCCACCCGTAATACCTCATTAACACAAATATTATGAGTACGGTTGTTTCACCAGCTATTAAACCGCTTAACACCTCATGTTTCTTAAGGCTCTTCCAGAAGATGCCTATGAAGAGGGCTGGGAGCAACTGAGTTACCCCGGCATAACCAATTAACAGCAAATCCACTAGCAGTGTTGGCGATAGGTATGCTAGGATGGTTGATATGATGCCTAGACCAATGACGGCTGTTCTCGTGATAGCGATTAACCCTCTATCACTTATTCCAGATCTGAAGGTCTGTTGTATCAGGTTCCTCGACACAGTGCTTGCCTGGTCCAGTAACAAACCAGCGGCGGTGGAGAGCGAAGCCGCTGCACCGCCCGCCGCTATCAATCCCAGCACCACAGGACCGAATGTCATGCCGACTAGGCTGATGAAGGCGTAGTCTGAGGACCTTAGACTAACGCTTAGTGCGAGAGCAACTAAACCCATATGAGTAACCCATAACGACCCGAGGAGCAGGTACCAGGAATTAAGAACCATCCCTTTTTTAATCACCTTAACGTCCTTAGCAGTGAATAACGTCTGAACCCTCTGAGACCAGCACCAGAACCCCAATCCGGTACCTATAACCGAGGACACGAACCATGCCTCAGGTCTTAATCCTTGAGGGCCTGGGAGCGTCAGATGCGCTGGCGATACTGAAGCAACTGCCTCATAGAGGCCTGGCAGACCACCGAAGTACTTCAGTATTATCGCCCAGCTCCCGCCAAACATCGTCACGAGCATTAAAGCGCCTAAGAACACGTTAGTTAAGGCGATGGATACCATGCCACCTAGGAAGACGTACAGGATAACCAGCCCGAAGACTACTACGGACATATGAAGCGCAGGCAATGCACCGTACGATACTGTGTCAACTATTATGGAGACCGCCTGAATCTGTAATTGTACGTAGGGGATCTGGAAGACTATGGATATTATCGCAGCTATAATCATTAGTAACTTACTGTTGTACCTCCACATGATGAAGTCGGAGAGCGTCAGTAGGTTGTGCTTCTTAGCTAGACTCCATACATAGGGAGCAAGTATGTATCCAGTCATATATCCAAGCAATGAAGTGCCCCAGACAAACATCGTAGCTGCTCCGTAGGAGTATGAATAACCTGCAGTACCAAGGAACGTGTAGCCACTGTATATGACGGCCGCTGAATTCAGGAAGAAGACTACAGTACCTAACGTCCTCCCTGCAACTATATAGGTATCAGCCCTCAGAGTTCTCAGCTTCAGCCTTGACACCAACAACCCTATGATCACGGAGACCGAGATGACCAGGAAGACTATCGAGGAAGCTATGAATGCATCTGTCTCCAAGGACTTTACCCCTCCAACAAGTACATGACCGACAGCACGGTAGCAGTGATTATTGATATCGTTATGTAGTAAAACCAGAGCAAAGGAATCCCGAGAATCCTTACGTCGCCTCTATTAACAAGAGGCAACAAGATTGTCCAGAGCGCGAAGATAATCACCCCAATGAGAACCTGGTGCCTCTTCAAACCTGAGGAGGCTTCCTCCAAGCCATCACCTCGAAGATAAAAATGTTTAGCTTTAAAAGCTTTGCGAGCTCACTATGAATAACTTAGTTGAGCTTCCCTCAAATTATTCTGGGTGTGTAGTATATTGCAGGCTGGTCCTCTTTCCGTCTTGAAAAGCAGGCTTGAACTTATCGTCGTTGATGTCAAGATATATGGAGGCTTGAAGTTCAAAGAGCTTCATAACATTTAGTGTTTGAGAACTAGAGACCTCCTGCCATATTCCTATAAGTTTTATTACCTGTATGTGGTTTTATTACAGGTGTTCATAGTGTCAGGTTGTGAGGATTTGCTTGAGAGGGTGGGTACGCTTGCTGAGGAGCTTTACCGCAAGTACCATGGTTGCTCGCAGATGACGTTGAGAGCTATTCAGGAGGTTCTAGGTCTTGAGGACAATAACGTGTTTAAGGCGGCTTCAGCTCTTGCAGGGGGTGTAGTTAGAAGCGGTGAGGTGTGTGGGGCATTGCTCGGCGCTTTAATGGCTGTCGGTCAGGTTTACGGACGCGATAAACTTGAGGTTACAACTGAATCCACTAACTACAGGAAGGCGATGGAGGTCGGTACGAAAATCTTTGAGGAGTTTAAGGAGTGCTATGGCAGTGTTAGGTGTAGGGATATTCAGGTGAGGTTATTCGGCAGGTACTACGACATAAGGAGTCCTAAAGAGTACAAGGAATTCCTTAACAGCGGCGCGGCCCATAAGTGCGGTGGCGTGTGTAAGGTAGCAGCCAGGATAGCGGTTAAGGAGATCGTGAAGCGGAAAGGCCAGTCCAGCTGACTTGCTCCCTCAACAAATGATCAGGGACCTACTGCAGAGATCAACGTGTGGTGGTGAGTAGTCGGGTAGTTAGAACCACTTAAATAAGAGTTATTATCGACGTAGCAAGACCTAATAAGAGCTGTAGTCTAGTTGATAATCAATTATCGAAGATCGTAGTGAATCTACTAGTAAGCGTGTTGAAGTTGCCTAACCAAATCGACTACCTCTGTTCCCATTCATGACCGCGACGTTCATCACAGTATTGCCGGGTGATATTAAAATTCCTCTCCCTACGTTAACATCAAGAGAAGATTTCTTAATAACGCTAACGAGGATGTTTGCTTGAGAGCATTAGTTGCTTGTTAAGCAGAACCGCTTAACGGTTTTTGAAGCGTTAGGAATTATGTGAAACTGCCTTTCACTCATTATGAATGAGGTTTTTATTTAAATATTTCAGATCACTATTCTTACAAGGTTAATGAGGGAAATGATGGGTCTCGATGACCTGAGCAAAGCGACTGAGTACTTGAAGGGATTAAGTACAACGCTGAGATACGAGGTTGTGTATGTGGAGAGATGTGTATCGACGCAGGATCTTGCCGGATCCCTGGTTATACAGGGTCATGGGGAAGGATTGCTAGTGATCGCTGAGTCAATGACCCTTGGAAGAGGTAGACATGGGAGGAGGTGGGTCGCTAATGAGGGAGGGCTCTGGTTTACATTAGTTCTTGAGCCTCCTAAGCTAACTGACATGCAACTACTCAGCCTCGGAGTAGGTTCCTCAGTGGCTAGATCTCTGAGGGATCTTTACGGGTTTAATCCGCAAGTCAAGTGGCCTAACGACGTCATGGTTGATGGCAGGAAGATTTCAGGGATCTTGATTGAAGGGGAAAAACATCTAAAGACATACATCCTTGTGGGTGTTGGCATCAATGTAAACAACGAAATAACTGAAGACCTTAAAGAAACTGCTGTCAACGTCAAGGAGCTTGCAGGACATGCAGTTCCGAGAATACCGCTCCTTGTAACAGTTCTTAGGAACATAGAGGACACGTATTCAAAAATACTTAGCGGTGAGGTTAACGAGGTATTAAATCAATGGCGTCAATTTACAGGGACTCTAGGAAGGAGGGTAAAAGTACTTACAAAAAGCGAAATTATAGAGGGCACCGCATTTGACGTTCTAAATGATGGTGCGCTGGTAATCGAGAACTCTACAGGTAGGAAGCACATAGTCTACAGTGGTGACGTAATATACGTCCGATAAGAGCGTGGGTCCTCATGTAATAATACTTGAACACCCTCAAACCACGAACACGTTTTAACCGAGGAAACATTGGTTATGTAGGGAACTGCCTATAGATATTTCATATTTTATGAATAAAAACTAAGTTATGCAATAATAGATTTTCATTAAATATGGCAAAAAACGTTATATTTATAGACAGGCTCATTAAACAGATATCTTTTACTCGGATTATAAGGGAAAAGTTTAAAAAGGTTAGTTTAAATGTTTTATGAGGTGTTTCAAACCTTGGCACTAGATGTAAAGTTAGCGGCGTTGGTTGTGGTGGCTCTGATAGTAGGTCTTGCAGTGGGTTACGGGCTAGCCGCCTCAATAGGCGGTGTAGGTGGGGCAGTCACCGTGACCGTCACTCCTGAGAAGAAGGTTTACTCCATAGGGTTCACATTACCTCTTTCAGGAGAGCTCTCGTCGATCGGTAAGATATGGGAGAAGGTGGTTCAGCTAGCGATAGAGGATCTAAACAATGAGGCTAGCGCTTACGGATTTAAAGTTGAATTCCGCTCAGTCATCCTAGATGACGGCACTGTTGAGGAGAAGGCATTGCAGAACGTTCAGAGTTTCGCTCAGCAGGGGATTAAAGTTGTTATAGGGCCAGCGGCGAGCGCTCAGGTGAAAGTGGTTAAGTCGTATGCTGACAGCAATAAGATAGTCATCATATCCCCGTCCTCTACAGCACCTACCCTAGCAATACCTAACGATTTCGTCTTCAGAACTGTAGGATCTGACGCAGGTCAGGCAAAGGCCTTAGCAACTCTAGCGTATTATGAGGGTGCTAGGAAGGTTGTGATATTCTATAGGAACGATGAGTATGGCAATGCTTTCGCAGACTTCTTTAAGAATTACTTTGGGAATATGGGCGGTAGTTCCTCAAGATTAGCATATCAGACGGGGCTCTCAGACTACGCGTCAGAGGTAGCTACGCTGGCAAGTAGGGTTCAAACAGAAGGTGCCGATGGTGTTGTCTTAATAGCGTTCGATACAGATGGAGCTAATATATTATCACATGCAGCTGAGTCAGACGTGCTGTCTAAAGTTAGGTGGTTCATCTCGGAAGGACCTCACGGAGCGGAGGAGCTACTATCACCCACAGTTGGGCAGTTCGCCTCTAAAGTAAAGCTCTACGGAACCAGACCTCTCTTCATAGCTAACCCGCTCTACGCAGACTTCAAAGAGAAGATGGTCAGTAGGTTCGGTCTTGAGCCAGGAGTATTCAGTGAGAACTTGTATGACGCTATCAAGCTCGCTGGCTGGGCTATATTAAGGGCAGGGACCTATGACGGCGAGGCTATAAGAAACGCATTGGTCGTAGTGGCTAAGACCTACTACGGACCTAGCGGATGGACCGCGTTTGACGAGACTGGTGATAAAGCACAGCAAGACTACGGAATCTGGGCGATCGTGCCAGGAGGTCCTAAGGGTCATCAATTCAAAGACGTAGGTCTCTACGAGAGGAACACGATCATATTCACTGAAGAGGCATACAAGTAGACTCAACACAGTTTTTAATAAAATAAATAGCTCCTAATTATTTACGTGGGGTGAGTGATTATCTGGAGTAGATGGGGTGAACGCGTTTGATTCCCGGTCTTTCACAGACGTTAATTAATTTCGTTCAGTACTTCTTCTTCTACCTAATCCTCGCCTTACCTCTGACCCTAAGTTACAGAACAACTAAAGTAATTAACTTCGCACATGCGAACTTCATAACATACGGTGCATACATAGCTGTGTTTCTGCACGGTATACAGGGGATCAACTCCATGGCGTCGGCAGCTGCTCTAGCGTTCCTGACGGTAGGTAGTATCGCTGTTCTGAATAACGTAGCTGTCTTCACCCCCTTACAAAAGAGGGGTTCATCTCCAGCAATACTAATGATATCTTCGATGGGTCTCTGGATAGCTTACAAATACCTCCTCTACATGTTAACTGACGTAGCACATTTCCTCACTTCTAAGAACTTTGTTTCGTACGGAAGAATCACTTATTCTGACGTTCCTAGGGCGTCGGTGGCCGGTTTCGATTTTAGCCAGGCGTTTATAGCCGGGATGATCTCCACAGCGCTGGTTCTCATCACTCTCTACCTAACCCTGGAGAAGACTAAGATTGGTAGAGCTATGAGAGCCGTGGCCGATAACCCCACCCTCGCAGGAATCTCAGGAATACCGAGAGGGCTTATAATAAATTTAACTTGGTTCATCTGCGGGGGCATAGTTGCTGTGGGAGGCGTTATATGGACTTCCTTCTCTGGGGCTGTAACCCCTGAGGCGGGGGACTCAATGATACTGCAGATATTCACTGTTGGTTTTATAGGGGGACTCGTATCCCTTTTCAGAACCAGCATAGGCGCTGTCCTCATAGCTGCTATAGAGAACATAGGGATAGCCTTCCTTAACACATATTTCAGCGTTCCTATAAGCTTTAAGCCCTTCCTGACGTTCGCTACCTTAATAACTACGCTCATATTATTCCCTCCACTAGGTGCTGGTGGTGGACTGCCGTATAGATTCTTAAGGAGGGGGTCTAAGCAATGATAGGTTTCGACGTAGCCGGTTTCCTAGTTAGTTGGCTGACTCTCTTCGGCATCTACTCAATACTCTCTATTTCGTTGAACGTGGAGTCGGGTATTGCTGGGATAACTAACTTCGGTAAGGTGGTCTTCTATGGCATTGGAGCCTACATGAGTGCTGCTATAACAACGTACCTCATATTAATTCTGAACGGGATTGATGTAGATGAGATACCACCGTATAACGTGAACGGCATCATCTTACTTGGTCAGCTAGGTAATAAGAATCCATTACTCAATGTAGGGTTGCTTGTTTTATCACTCATCCTGGCGTTCGTGATAGCTGGGCTTGTTGGATACCTACTAACATACCCTATACTTAGAGTGGGTCCAGCGTTCGTCGGTTTTACGTTGCTGAGTTCTGGCGAGCTCTTGAGGATCTTCCTGCTTCACTACGAGCCTGTGGGGGCTAGCAAGGGCTTGATGGCAATACCTACTCCGTTTGGATGGATACCAGACAGTAGAGCACGTGACATAGCGTACCTAGGGCTTGTCCTAGGTTTCCTCGCGTTAACGTACATGACCACGAATAAATTAGTTAACTCGCCCTTAGGAAGAACTCTCAAGGCCGTCAGGGATGATGAGATAGCTGCACTATGCTTGGGGAAGCACGTACCAAGAATCAAAGCAACTATACTGTTCACCGGATCCGGGTTCACTGGAGTCGCTGGGGTTCTTCTAGCGTATTACTTAACCTCGGTGAACCCAAATATGTTCATACCTGCCGTTACGTTTAACGCATGGGCGATGATCATCCTAGGGGGCTTTGGGAACTTAAGGGGGTCCTTGTTAGGTGCTGCGGTAATAACCTTCGTGGATAGGGTGCTGACTTTCGTCACGCCTTATTTAGGTGTGGCGGTAATATCACCGGACTATCTAAGGTGGGTGATAGTAGG
>JAWBLQ010000054.1:0-9266 GCA_038830105.1 Zestosphaera sp.
AGTTCATCCCGTAAATTCTAGTGAGTACTTGACACACAATATACAATATATATTGATATATGAACCATACACCCATGGAAGCTATCATGTAAACGTTAGAGGAGACTCTCTGGCGTGATAAGGGCCTGAAGACAAGTAAGTGATTGACAATGCTTATCAGACCTCCAACGATTAAAGAGGACGTCACAGCTGAGAGCAGAGTCATCCTCCTTCCCAGGAGTTCATTGACGATCACAACTACGTAGGCACCATACGTTACAAAAACAGGGTGTGCGAAATTAAACACCCTCGTCGTCCTATAGGAAAGCGTTAAGGGAACGCTTGAGAGGATATATATCCATGAAAAAACATAGGAACATAGGATTGCACGGTAGATCTCCATCTCAGCAACTCCCTCCCCACACCCATATCTACGGCTTCTTATCTATGGTCTATGGGAGTCTTTCAATGACTACGTTCGAGTCTGTGATATATCCTATGTCAACGTACTGGTATGTTCCGTTGACGAGAGCCATTGTCCACAGCCTAAAGCTTGCCTGAAGCCTGTCCCCATTCTCATCAAGTAATCCCCAACCTCCAGGACCGTAGTAAGTCTTTGCAACCTCTATTAAGGTCTGCTTCAACGTGTCAGGATCTGTTGAGCCTCCTGATCTTATAACTGCTAGGCCCGCTAACATCACAGCATCATATACGTTCTCACTACATAGGGTCGGTGAAGCACCGTACTTCTTCAGCTTCTCCACGAACTCATCGTATAATGGGTTGGTTATCGGTACAGGCCGAATACCAATCATGTCGACGGTGCGGGCGAAATCCACTATCTTAGACGTGAGGATCTCAGAGGCCCCGTAGAAGCCTTCAACAGTAAGCCATGGAACCCCTCTTAAAACGGGTTCGTCTGCAGCATGAGTTAGGACGTTAGCTCCATCAGTATCATACCCACAGTAAAAGACTGCATCAGGATTGAGTTTGCTGACCCATGAGGCCAGGGAAGCTACGTCAGAGCCGTAATCCGCCTGCCCTGGCTGATATGCTAATTCATAGAGGACGTTCCCGCCTTTCTCCTTGAGGAACTGCTCGAAGTACTGTGCGAACACGTTGCAGAACTCGTCATTTATATGGAAAGACATCACAGTCTTTATGTTTTCCTGTATAGTGAGCGTCGCTAAAGCCTTGCTCTCGGTTAAAGCGCTAGGCTGTGTTCTGAGTATGTAGTCACTCATTGCCAGGGCAGGCGAGTTCGAGCATGGCGCAACTACTATCAGCTTGTTCGCGTCTGAGAAGGACTTCACTGCTTTGACCTGACTACTTAAGGCCGGGCCTATCATGATTCTTACACCGGCGGCGTGAATCGTCTGCGCGTTCTTTAAAGCGCCTTCCGGAGTGCTTGTGTCATCCAGTATGTACGGCTTGAAGACTATGTTTAAGCCCATGGACCTGGTTAAATTATTGAGCTCATCTATAGCCATCTTAGCCACAGGCTCCCATTGAACGCAGACCGACGAGACCGCGCCAGATAACGCGAACGAAATCCCTAAGGTGTATGTACGTGCTTCAGGTCCAGCACCCCCTGCTCCAGCCGCGCTTAAACCCCCTACGTAGAATCCGACACCGTATCCGACGGCAAGTCCAACTGCTAAGATGATCATTATAAGTGCCGTGAGTTTCTTACCAGTTGGTGAAAACATTGGTTTCACCATCTAGAGCTTGTCTTTAAGGCTTATAAACTTTAAGCATCATATAGAAATCGAGGGAACATATTTGACATGTAGTTATAGAATTCTCCTACACTCAGATGAAATACCTCGCTACTGGTATAACATACTTCCGGAGCTCCCGGAGCCTCTTCCAGACCCTATACCTGAAATCGGCGGTGAACCTAACAGAGAGAAAGTCATGAAGATGTTTAGTGATGTCTTAACTAAGGAGGTGTTATGGCAGGAGTATGCACCGCTGGAGAGAATACGCATACCTGACGAGGTATTAGAGTACTTCCTGCAGATCGGACGTCCGACACCGCTGTACAGGGCAAAGAAGCTTGAAGAATATTTGAGGACTCCAGCGAGAATATACTTTAAGAGGGAGGATGTCCTACCTACGGGTAGCTTCAAAATCAATACAGTGATAGCTCAATTATATTACGCGAAGAGGGAGGGGTTCGACGTTATCGTAGACTGCACGGGAGCTGGGCAGACAGGCTCGGCTGTAGCCGCTGTATCCGCGGCTATGGGGTTGAAGTGTAAGATATTTCATGTACGTGCAAAGTCTAAACAAGCTCCTTACAGAGCGATGTTCATGAAGATGGTTGGAGCTGAGTACACGCAATCCCCAAGTCCTGAGACTGAGTTAGGTAAGAAATATTTCGAGCAAGATCGTGATCATCCTGGAGACCTGGGTCTATGTACGCTCGAAGCGACTGAGTGGGCTATGAAGCATAGGGCATATCAAGTTCAGGGAAGTCTATTCAACTTCGTAATGACACAGCAGAGCATCATAGGTTTAGAGACGAAGGAACAGCTTGAGATAGTAGATGAAAAACCTGACATCCTTATATCATGTATCGGTGGTGGAAGCAATTTCATGGGTCTAATAATGCCTTTCGTTAGTGAAGTTCTAAGGAAGAAGGCAAGTTACGAGTTCGTGGGTGTAAGGCCTTCCACATGCGCTCCTGAAGTACGTGGGGAATACAGGTATGATCTACTGTCTAGAGGGACTAGAGGACCCCTATACAAAATGTATTCGCTAGGAGCGGAGACGAACCTCCCGGTTCTGGTTGCTGAAGGTCTTAGATATCATGGATCCGCCTGGCTACTCAGCTATTTAGTATATAAAGACGTTGTTAGAGCGAGAGCTGTGGAGGAAGCCGAGGCGTTAAAAGCCGGTGCTCTTGTCATGTCTCTAGAGAACTTCATACCAGCACCTGAGTCTGCATACGCTATTAAGGTAGCTATAGATGAGGCGTTGAAAGCTAAGGAGACGGGGGAGGAGAAGGTGATAGTGGCAGAGATAAGTGGTTGCGGATTCCTAGACCTTGAGGCGTGGGGTAGAAAACTAGGACTCTGACAGATATATCACTTCCCCCACTAATCCTTAAAGCATTTTTAAAGATAAGGTTAGGTTCACGGCTTTGTTATTAGTGAGAGGGTATTGGAAGATGTAGCTATCCCTATCCACTATTAATTCTGGCTTCCTCCCGCTCTTTAGGACGAGACCCAATGATTTTTCAAGCAAGGCCTGATCTAGCGGCTATCCTGACCGGCAAGTCAGCCTGGAAACCTCTTTATAGTCAAGCAATAGAAAGAACTCTGCAATGAGTAGTGAGGAATTGAGTTAAGACGCTAGTGAGGACTTCATGTCACTATCTTCGCAATCCAGAATATCTTTATTATTCTAGTAACATTTTCTTAGCATTCTACTCCATTTAATGGAAATTTATAAACTTTCTAACTTCATTGATAATGAAACGTGCTCTTAGGTGATGCTATGTGGTAAAACCTATATTCAACGAGACCCTTCAGATAGCGATTGTTGTGAAGGACCTTAATGAAGCTGTGAAGAAGTATTACGATGAGTATGGGATTGGACCCTGGGCTATATACGAGTTCAACCCTCAGACAGTGAGGGACATGATCATTAGGGATAAGAGAGTTGAGTACGCCATGAGTCTCGCGTTATGCTATATCGGGAGGGTGCAGTGGGAACTTATAGAGCCGAAGGATGAGAAGAGCATATACGCGGAGTTCCTCCGTAAACACGGGGAAGGACTACATCACGTGGCTCTAGGCGTGGAGAACTACGACGAGGCTATGAAGTTCTTCCGCGAGAAGGGACACATAGTTTTACAGGGCGGCACGTGGTTCGGACTCACATACACTTACCTCGACACAGAGGACGTGCTGAAGTTCATCGCTGAGATATATAAAGTGCCTGAGGGGTTTAAATGGCCTAAACCAGATGCCGTATATCCTCCAGACGCTAAGATCACCTGGATAGAAAGTTAGAAAAAGTAGAATAATTTTTAAAGACTTATCCTTCAGGACAGGGATGAGATCGGTTAATAGCTGTTTATCAGATCCTGCGTACTTCATGTTGATCGAGGCTTACTGTGATATCTTTAAGAACGTCGAGGAGTCTGTCAACCTCGTCTCTAGTGTTGAACATATGCATTGAGACCCTGACTGCAGAACCTCTCGGTGAAACCACTATCCCACGCTCAAGGAGCTTCCTCGAGATTTCGATCGAGTCACTTGTCTTGAAAACGAACATCGGCCCTATACTCTCTGGGTTCACAGGTGATAGTACGTCTAACCCTAGCTCTTGCCCTCGCTCCGTAGCGTATGACACGAGAGATCTAACGTGTTTCTCGATATCCTTAATTCCTATCCTCCTGAGGAGCTTAATTCCTTCGATAGCCGTCAACACCGCTGGGACTGAGGGAGTGCCTGTCTCAAATCTACGTGCTGATCTAGCGTAATTGAAGTCATGTATGTTGAACGTAAACGGGTTTTCCCGCGAGAACCAACCGGTTAACACGGGTTCTAATTCCTCTATCAGGTCTCGCCTAACGTACAGTATCCCTAATCCTGCACCGCCTAGTAGATACTTCGAGGTCGTGGTGACTAACATGTCGACGTCCTCCTTTTTAACGTCTATATCAATTACTCCTGTTGACTGCGCGTCATCGACTATAAGTAGAGCATCATGACCGTGAGCTATTTCCGCGAGCTCTCTCAGGCTCTCGTAAGTGAAACCGCTTTGATAACACACGTGGGGTTCCGAGACTGCTAGTGTTCTATCATCAACCCTCTTCTCAATGTCCTGCAGGTTAATCCTCCAGTTCACGCTCTTAATGATCTCCACCGTAACGCCGTGCCTTCTCTGAGCGCTCCAGACATGCCCTACTGTAGGGAAATTCAAGTCGCTTAACAGGATCTTACTCCTCTCCCCACCGTACTTTAAGGCGCTTGCCACGGTCGCTAGACCGCTACTCACGTTCTGGACTATCGCAATTTCATCCACGCTAGCTCTAAGTAGGGAGGCAGCCTCTGCTCTAAGCTCCTCGTATTTCGTCATCCAGTAATCCCAGTCCATACCCCTCATCCCCCAGCTTTCTATGTAATCTAACAACGCCTGTTTAACGGGCTTGCTTAGCGGGCCGTGTGAGCAGGAAGCAAAGTACACGACGTTACTTTCCGAGATCAGTGGGAAGAGAGAGCGCACGTCATATAGGTTCATAAATCACACCGTTTAAATCCCATCTTCATAATATTAAATGCTGTGTGTAATTAAGTGTTTTCTTATGTCCAGGGAGTAACGCGTTATCGCATCTTGCGGAACCGTCCCACATGCTTATATGATTCGATGTCAGTCTCTTTAGCTCGCTCAAATCAAAATAGAGTGCTTCATAGCGAACTTAATGAGTTTACCAACCCCTTCTGCAAATCTTTCAAGCATTCTACAGAAGCCCGCTACAGTGCTTATGTCCACGTCTGTGTCTAACTTGCATTTCTTTACGTTAATCGATATACGACAACTGATTAAACAGCAAGCACGAGGTTAATAAGTTTTCGTTTTCAACAGACGTATTAAGACTGTAGAGTATTTATATTCGTGAGTTGTGTATTGTTTTCGGTGGTCGTGTGTCGGGGCTGGAGCGTGAGTTACTGACGACGACGGGTAGGTTAATACTCCTGCTGGGGAGGAGTGGTGGAGTCACTACGTTCACCGAGGCTAGGAAGCTCATAGGATCTCAGATATACTACGCGCTGAAGCAGGCGACGACTCTAGGACTTATAACGGAGGAGGAGGGAGGTAAGAAAATAAAACTGACTGAGAAAGGAAGGTCCGTGGCCGAGTGCCTGATTAAATGCCCCTCTAGTGGAAGTAGCTCTTGAGGAACTCAGACACTGTTTTATCTTCAACTCTCCTCATGTACACCCTGAGCAACGATGTAACCCTCCTGCATACGTCATCTCCTTCGTGCTCCACGCATATCGCCTCCACATCCCTCTCAAGGGCCTTAAGTAGCATGTAGAGGTCTGCCTGAGGCATGAGTGAACACCGGTTAAAAACAGTGATCACTTATACTTAAGGTATCGGGCACCACTAATACATAGGGAGTGGGTTCAGCGAAAGTATTGTGACGACAGCTTAAGACCCGTTCTTTAGAGCGGTAAGGCTTCATGAACTGCAAGCAGTGGACCCTCCTGAAGGAAATCCACTCCCTAAGAGCGGAGGGGATGAACAGCGGCTTACTTGATAAGTACTAAGTAAGGCTGAGTTAATCAACTTCTAATGATAAAACACCAAGTTTAATTAGTAGTTACTCAAGCTCACATAGCCGAAAGTTTTATTTTGTATTATTATTTAAGAACACCATAAATATATAAGATTTATAAGTTTCGTAAGTATGTATTATTAGTGGTTGAATATGTTAACGTATGATGAGATATCCTTATCTGAGGAGGGAGTGTCTTACGACATAGTTTTCAGGGTTCTTAAGTTTATAGAGCGTAAGAATCAAGCCTTGAAGACCAGGATACTCTACGCTTCAAACCTGAACACGAGGTCTCTGGAGAGGTACCTGGGGTTCCTGGGCAGGCATGGGTTGGTTGAGCAAGTCAGTATTAACGGGAGGATGTTCTACGTGTTGACTAGTAAGGGAAGGAGCTTCCTCTATAAGCTGGAGGCCCTCAGAAAGTCTCTAGATAGGGGAGGTAAGTCGAATTTACTGCATCTCGTTAAGGATAACTACCTTAAAGAGCATGTCAAGACTTCTGTAGGAAACCTGAACCTTAGGAAGATCCAGGTAGTTTTAATAGAGGTCAACGCTCCTGTCGAGGAAGCTGCGTCCGAGCTACTAGTTAACTACGTTCACGCTAAGACCAATGGGAACGAGATACTGGGCTTCATACCGTCGGGGCTCTACGGTAGGGTACGCGAGATAATTAATGACGTGAGTCAGGTTAAACTATATGTTTACGATGAGTATGAGGACCAAGATGTTTTAGGGGTTAAGCTAGCTCGACTACTGAACAGTCTGAGTAGTCAGTACGTAGTGGAAATATAAGCAGTACAGATCTCTCTCGTTCTTCAGGGTGGTGTTTTCAATTAAAAATTAAGGTGGTTTATTTTTCTTTGGCTGCTTCATAGGTGTAGGTCACGTCACTGTCCACGACCGCGTATCTCACACTCTCAGCAGTATCGAACCTGACTATAGGCTTCCTCCTAGTTGAGGCGACCTTAACTAAGTCCGTGAGGCTCTTGAGCCGAACCACAGCGACCACGTGCTTAACCTGCTCTAACTCGCCGCTAACTATTAAGTCCCTGTATTTACTCTCAATGCGGAGTAGTGGAGGCACTCTACTAGCCCTGCCGAGAGTCATTAGGATTGTGAGGATGGTGATACTGCCTGCGAGCGTCATGGAGAGCACTACGAGTAATGTCCTGTAGGTTATGACGTCAAACTGAAGCCAGAGGAAGGGTAGTCTAGTCGTTTTGACTAACTTATAGCTGTCGACGTAGGTTCTTTCCAGTCCCTCAGTACTGACGTCTATCGTGGGCTTCGCTGTGTCGTAGTAGATCCTGAAGAGAGGTATCATAGGCAGGCTGTAGCTCCTGCTCGAGTCCTCTGTCATCACCTCAGCACGCACGTCAAAGATCAGCGTGAATGTGTATGTCCTACTACTCCCAACCTCCTTCTCAATCATGGCTATGTAGTCCCTCAAGTACGTGTAGTTAAAGTATATGACGCCCGGGCTATTCATTAGTTCATCCACGGTGCCGCTCCTTAGCAAGAACTCCTTACCCCATACCGGTGAGGATATATTCAGGTAGATCCGGTAGGAACCCCTCACCGAGGCTGGACCCTTACCGGTGTTCACCAGGTACTTGTACGTTATGTTAAGTCCCTCGAAGAGCTTAGTGTAGATCGGCTCCCCCGGCATCAAGACCGTCCTGTTCTCATATATCAGCGAGCTCCTGATGAAAGCCACGTAATCCATGTCCATCCTCTGAGTTATTGAGGCCGTAACCACCTCCTCTGAGGTCTGCTCTGGGTAGTTGTAGGAGGTGATCAACGTAGCTAGCGAGATCGTCAGGAGGGCGACTAACGCCAGCGTTAACACGGGTGCGACGGACCTAAACCTACTCTTAAGACTTAACCTACTCATCATCACGAGTTAACCACCTTGAAAAATAGCTGATGCGACCCGCTGTCAGGGTGAGTGGAGCTAGGGCGAGGGCTATGAGGACGTTCTGGTAGTTCATGAAGACTTGAAGCAAGTACATCCATAGGAAACCCACTACGGGCACCTTGAACATATACCTACCGATGAGGGAGTCTCGCGTGACTCTGAACGGGTCCACGTCTCTGTTGGCATCCCCCTTAGTCTGGTACTGCATGCCTGTGGTGAAGTTATACACCTCCACGACCCTATGTACGATGACGTCGCCCATCAGGTAGAAAGCAACTATGTCCCCGACCCGTACGTCAGCAGGATCTGCCACGGGACTAACGACCACTACGTCCCCTAGGTTTAAGGCAGGCGTCATGCTACCGCTGAGCACTACGAGAGCCCTGTACCCGCTCATCATAGACACGAGCACCGCGAGTATGATGAGGAGGAACACAGCGTTGATGATGTTAGAGGTCTTTGAGGTCCTCCGGTAGGTGTGTGTTGGTTGCTCTAGAGCAGTCTCCATGATCACTAAGAAAACGAATACCTGAATAACGCTGGATACCGCTGAGACACCGCTTGAGACGTCGGGGAGCACAGGCATTAAGTACGTGTAGAGCCTGCCGAGCAACGAGTACATGAGGCTCGGCTTAATACCTCCCAGCAGGAACGTGTAGCTGACTAAGATGTTCTGCGCTAAGACAGGCGTGAAGCTCCTGAGAGCGAAGCCAACGATCTCCGGGTAACCGGAGCCTGTCAGGCTTAAATACCTGACGTGAGTGAATCTTGTGAGAGTTAGGAATAGGGAGATAAGGAGGAGCGAGGTCTTAACCCGCCGTGAGTTAATCAATACATAACCCCTGAAGAACTCCGCACCCAACACTATCGGGACCTCCCTCATTAAATTCAACAGAATGAGGGTAGGTGTGAGCGTTAAGGGATTCCGGCCGAAACCGCTGAGGAATCCCAGGAGGAAATCACTCACCACGCCGATGACGAAGAACAGCAGGACTAAGCCTAAGAGACTGCCCTCGAAGAACGTCCTAACAACACTGACATCCCTGAAAAGCAGCCCCAGGACCAGTAGAT
>JAWBLQ010000055.1:0-9039 GCA_038830105.1 Zestosphaera sp.
GGCGGAGGTCCGGGGTTCGAGTCCCCGCGGGCCCACCACCAACCAAGGATTCTAGAGCCTCACAATTACCCACGAACCTATGGAGCGTACGCTTAACCAGAGAGTCATACACGCCCCTATAGAGGTAGTATCTACTTCATGTCTTTTAATCATTTCATCTCACAAAACAGCTTGCCTTTCAGCATTGCCTTTCACGCACCTCAATTAGACAATGCAATAGAAATCGCAGGGATTATTAGATGTTGTTTTGTCTATATAATAGTGATTTACTTGAGGGTTGCAATGATTACGCGGATACCGCCCTCGAGGTGCGGCGTCGCTGAGTATGCTAGCATGCTTATCACGGGGTTAAGGGAGTGCAGTGATCTCGAGGTAGTTGTCCTTGGCGATAGTGAGAGTAAGGACGAGCTCCCCTCCGCTTATCTCGAGCCTTACTCACGTGTTTTAGTTAAGAAGTGTTTCTCAACCACTAACCACGCTGGACTCTACCAATGTATTGAGGGCGTTAAGGACGTTGATTTAATTCACATTCAACACGAATACGGTATATTCCGTGATGTAGGGGGTTTCCTACGCTTGCTTTCAAAGCTGAGAGATCGTGGTTTTAAAGTCTTGATCACCCTTCACACAGTTATGCATTCCCTCGCTGATGCAGGACTCCTTAACACGCAGAAGAGGATTGTTGAAAGCGTTGATAAAGTGGTTGTCCATAGTGTGCTTCAGGAGCATGAGCTGATTAAACAGGACATCCCTATGGAGAAGATTCATAGAATACCTCACGGAACTCTCCTCAACCCATATGTTAAGGAGAGCAAGGATAGTTTAGTAAGGCAACTTAACTTAGAGCCCGAGCTAGTTGACAGGACGGTGATCACTACGCCAGGCTTCATAAGGGCTATCGACAAGGACTTATCAATAGTTATTAAGGCAGTGGATCTCGTTGTTAGAAGGCATGAGCTAGCCCTACTCGTAACAGGCTCGCCTCAGGGTGAGGGCGCCGACGACGTTGTGAATTACATGTCTTCCCTAAGTAGGAGGCATGTTCACTTCGTGGGCAGGTTTCTGAGTCGTGACGAACTCTTAAAGATCCTGGCGTTATCAGACGTTGTAGTCATCCCTCTAGTCGATAAGAGGAAGGTCATAGGAGTCAGTGGGATTTTCCACCTGGTTATAGGTAGCCGTAAGCCAGTGATATGTACGAGAACACATAAGCTCGCTGAGTGCAACGCGCTGGCCCCAGAGTTAACGTTGCATACTACTAGCGTGGAGGAGCTTGCAGAGAAGATAACTCTAGTCATTGAGGGAGGTATAGATGTCAGGGAGGCTGTAGCGAGGATGTGGGGCTACGCGCTTGAGACAAACTGGATGAAGGTCGCTGGGCTTCACTGCAAGCTCTATAAGGAGCTTGCAGGATAGTCTTGTTCATATGTAATTGGTCTCCCGTTTTAAAAACTTGAACATCACACAGTTATTTAATGGTTAGGTCGTTGTTATGATTCGTGAGAGCTACTTCCCAAAGGCTGTGGGGTTTGACGAGGCTGGCAGGATTAGGAGGTTTGAAACCAGAGATATCGTTAGGAGACTGGGTGTTATATCGCCTGACAGAGTCTTCATCAATAACTACCCTATCGCCTGCCCCGTCGCTGTGTTTAACCCGACGCTTATGATTATAGGCAAGAACGCTGTCCTCTACGCGAGGATGGTGTTAGGCTACTTCATGTACGCATCAGCTGTAGTGACCATGGAGGTGCCGCTGGACGATATACTAGATGGTGGTGTGAACATAAACTACTACTCAGCTCAGACCGTAATCTACCCCTCCACTAGGTACGATATGTGGGGTTGCGAAGATCCGAGAGTGTATGAAGTAAACGGGAAGGCGCTCATGACCTACACAGGCAGGAGCGTGAATTACTTTAACCCTGCAGTGAGAAGGGAGAGAACCCTTCCGTTAACGGTCGTTAAGGGTAGGAACCACCGCGTGTGGTTTAAGAAATACGTCCACGTCATGCATAGGGAGCTTAGAGATCATGTAGTGAGTGATAAGGATGCCTTCATTGCAATCCTAAGCGGTAAGAGCTTCATCTACCACAGGCCACACATGGATGATGAGGTGTATTACCTGACGGTTAGTGAGGTGGGATTGCCTGAGCCCTACGAGAACGGACAGGTAGTCGAGGTTGAGTCACTGAATACTAAGTGGGTCCTCCCGCACACAGGCTTCGAGAAGAAGATCGGGTGGTCGGTCCCGTTACTGAAGCTGAGGGATGACAGCCTAGTCACCCTGATCCACGGGATCGACAAAGAACTGGAGGTCTACAGGGTCTTCGCCGCGCAGCTCAGGTACAGTAAAAACGACGGCGTAGTCGTTGAGGCCGTGACACCTACCTACGTGATGGAACCGCAGACACCATACGAATTATTCGGCGACAGACCGTATACGATATTCCCGTGCGGCGCGTGGGTGCTTGACTCAAACACGGTATTACTGTCGTACGGGTCAGCGGACTTCATGATAGGTGTAGGGAGCCTAGACATCCCCGAGCTCCTGGGGGAGTTGGATAAGGGGAGGATCTACATCTAGCAGAGTGACGAGCGAGACGTCCACGGCTTTATAGATTGGGTTCACTTATTGTAGTGGTGTTACGCTGTGGAGGCTCTCACGTTCATCTGGGTGATTTTAGGATGCGGTCAACAGGCCTGAACAACCCTACTTGAAATGTGGGTGGGTGTTGGATGAGGGTCTTAGTAACCGGTGGAGCAGGGTTCATCGGTCATAATATCGCTCTCCATCTGATTAGAGAGGGTTACGACGTCGTCGTTGTCGATAATGTTGAGAGGTCTAGCGAGCACGTGTTGAAGAAGCTCAGCGAGCATGGAGTGCCCGTCGTTAGGGCTGATGTGAGGAGTTTCAGCAGGTACGGAAGTTTTGAGGTGGTTGTGCACGCTGCCGCCTACGTTAGCGTTGAGGAGTCCGTGAGAGAGCCTCTCAAGTACATTGAGAACAACGTCCTCGGAACAGCTAGAGTGGGCTATGAGTGTGCCATGAGGACTTTGAAACTCATCTACTTAAGTTCAGCGGCTGTCTACGGTGAGCCTGTTAGGATTCCCGTTGACGAGGAACACCCCACACACCCTCTATCACCCTACGGCCTGAGCAAACTGCAGGGTGAGGAGGTTCTGAAGAACTTCGCCAGGGTATACGGCCTCAAGTTCGTGGTGCTCAGGCTCTTCAATGTCTACGGTCCCTGGCAGAACCCAGCGTACGCAGGAGTCATAACAAACTTCATAGAGAGGGTTTTGAGGGATGAACCACCGATCATCTACGGCGACGGCGAGCAGACGAGGGACTTCATCTACGTGAAGGACGTCGCCAGAGTCGTCAAGTTCTTCGTTAAGAATAACGTGTTCAATAATGAAACGTATAATATCGGCTCCGGCACACCTACATCAATAAGAGAGCTAGCGGGAACTATCATAAAGCTGTTCAATAAGAACTTAAGCCCGATTTACACATCCCCAAGACTGGGAGACATAAGACACAGCATTGCTGACATAAGCAAGATAAAGAAACTGACCAACTTTCAACCAACACCTCTTGAGGAGGGTCTCAGAAGCACGTTGAAGGAAATGCTGAGCTGACACAACTGTTTCAAGTTTCGTAAAGGATTTAAAAGAGGCACTCCCTAAGTCTTGAGCCTGGAACACTTGAGTTAAGGTGGATGTAAATACCAAGCATAATCGACATTAAAACCTGGTCTATATAAAATCCTATTAATTGGAGGTTGTAGAGCTAAAGCGTTAGCTCATTAAACGTAGGTTCTTTATGAGGGGAAAACATTGAACTTTAGTTCCTACCACCATCTCACTATAGCAACTTTCCTGTCGGTGAAGAAGTCTACTGCATCCATTTGCGGGTGGTGACTCCCAAGACCTGCCAGCTTCTTCCCCCCGAACGGGAACCAACCTACCGGCGCAGCTATACCTATATTAACCCCCACGTTACCGACATACGCTCTGTGCATGAACTCCCTAGCCCACTTACCACTTCCGGTAAATATCGACGCTGAGTGATGATATTTATTGTTATTCACCCACTCTATAGCCTCGTCAAGACTCTCAGCCCTCAGCAGGTTGGCTACAGGACCGAAGATCTCCTCACGAGCTACCTTCATATCAGGGGTCACGTCCTCAAGTATCGTTGGCCCTATGTAGAAGCCGTTCGGGTATTCAGGGTTCTTATAGTCCCTCCCGTCAAGAACTAGCTTAGCACCCTCCTCTAAACCCACATCAACCCACTTAATCACGTTCTCTCTATACTTAACGCTTGCCATAGGCCCCATCTCAGAGGTTTCGACGAGCCCGTAGCCGATCCTGATCTTCTTAGCCAGCTCAACGAACGCGTTCTTGAATTTACTGTAGAAGCTGTCGTCACCCACTACCACTATGTTCTGTATAGCTAAGCACCTCTGCCCAGTATTACCGAACTTAGAGTCCCTGAGGTTATGAACAGTTCTCTCGAGATCCGCATCAGGCATCACTACAGCGTAGTTAGAAGCACTGCCGCCGCCTAAGAACCTCTTCCCGTACTTAGCCGATAACTCGTACAGCCTCAACGCCGCGGAACTAGTCCCAACGAAAGCAGTTCCAACGACTTTAGGATGCGTCACCATGTACTCGCCGACCATGTGATCTGTGTAGACTAGGTTGAGCACTCCCGGCGGCAAAGCCTCAGCCAAAATCTCCAGGGAAACCGTCATCGGTAAAGGGGTCGTGCCGCTGGCCTTAACCACTAAAGTGTCGCCTAAAGCCAGGGCGTAAGGTATGAACCAGAACGGGATCATTATAGGGAAGTTATAGGGACTCACCGCGGTAAACACGCCTAAAGGCTCTCTAATAAGGATCTCGTCAACCCCCTTCGCGATATTCTGCTGGTACTCACCCTTAGCCAGCGTGTAAGCCACGGTTATAGCAGCTTCAACGTTCTCTATACTCCTCCTTAAATCACCTCGGGACTCTCTAATAACCTTACCATGGTTCTGTGTGTTCACTCGAGCAAGGGATTCCTTGTTCTCCTCAAGGAGATACTTCATCCTGAAGAGGTACTGTAACCTGTCTGGTACGGGCATAGAGCTCCATGATTTAAACGCCTCAAACGCCGCCTCAACAGCGGCGTCGACCTCCTCCCTAGTTGCTAGAGGCATCTCAGCTATTACCTCACCTGTCCCTGGATCATAGACAGGCGAATGCCTCTCGGTCGCGGACTCCACCCACCTGCCGTTTATAAATAGCTTTATCCTGCCGTAACTGGTTTTAGGAGGCTGTAAGGCTGTCATGATCACTTCACCTCTTCCTCAACCTCCTTCAGTGACTCCTCTAAAATGTCCAGGCCTTTATGTAGCAGCTCCTCCTCTATTGTTAGCGGCGGGTGTAGTCTAATCACGTTCAGGTGAATGCCAGCCCGCAAGAGTAACAGTCCCTTCTCCCTCGCCTTACTGATCACCTTAGAGGCCTCGTCCGTAGCGGGCTCCTTCGACTTACGGTCTTTAACAAGCTCTATCGCCTGCATCACGCCCAGGCCCCTCACATCACCCACTAACTTGTACCTCTCAAACATCTCGTTCAGCCTCCTCCTTATAACCTGCCCTAAGTTCGTAGCCCTCTCAGGAAGCTTATCTCTTAACATGATGTCTATAACCTTCAGCGCCACGGCGCAGGATACGGGGTTGCCTCCATAGGTCCCTCCGAAGCTCCCTGGGTAAGTCTTCTCCATTATTTCCTTCCTACCGATGATGGCTGAGAGCGGTAGTCCATTAGCTATGGCTTTAGCTGTGATCATTATGTCCGGCTCAACCCCGTAGTGATCAACCGCCCACATTCTCCCCGTCCTCGCCCAACCCGACTGAACCTCGTCATCTATCAGCAATATCTCATGCTCGTCCAGGAACTTCTTGAGCTCCCTGACATAGTCAATCGGAGCCACTACGAAGCCTCCTTCGCCTTGTATCATCTCCGTTATGAAGGCTGCTATCCTCTCCGGAGGCACTCTAGCATGCACAAACCATTTCTTAACATAGTCCAGGCAGGCGAGACCACACTGTGGGTGCTCGTGCTTGAAGGGGCATCTGTAGCAGTACGGGAACGGAATGAACTCGACGCCAGACATAATTGGCTCTAGACCGACCTTATAGGGCTTGTACTTCCCGGTAGTTGCCAGGGCGAAGCCGTAGGTCCCCCTGCCGTGGAACGAGTTCTCGTAGGAGACCACTACAGCCTTACCAGTAACCTGCCTGACTATCTTTATAGCGTTCTCAGTAGCTTCAGAACCGCTGTTCTGCAGTAAAACCTGCTTCTCGGAAGGACCTGGAGCTATTTTAGCAAGCCTCTCAGCAAGCTCTACGTAAGGCTTGTAGTTCGCGGTCATGAAGCAGACATGCCACAACTTCTTCAACTGCTCCTCAGCAACCTTAACAAGCTCCGGGTTGGCGTGACCTAACGCAGTAACTCCTATACCGCAGATGAAGTCCACGTACCTCTTACCGTTAACGTCGTAAAGTACTGCGTTCTCACCTCTCTCCACAGTTATCGGGTGATATAGAGTGACACCCCTCATAACGTACTTACCACGCATATCTATGTAAGGGTCCGGACTCATGGTTGACACCAAGTGATCTTGTGTTTGAACATTAATATCCTCTGCTTAAATGCAGATTGAAATATTTATAAGAAATAACCGTGGATATATGAACAACTGCCAAACCACAGTAACAGAGTCAGGCAAGACCTGGGTGCTTAGGAATTAAACTAACTTAACTCGAAATACATACAAAAAACCTGGTGAGGGATTTAATAAACGCCTAACAAGGTAAATCAAGGTGGGACAATGAATTGCGAGTGCGTGGAGATAATGAAGGGAGTTCCTTGGCTGGACACGGTGGATCAGGAGCACATCCCTCTTGAGATACTCAACACTTGTGAACAAGTCATCACAGTTGACGTCAACGTGTTCACGCCATCTAAAGAGACTTTGTATAAGTCAGGGGTGAAGGTACCTGGCTCAGGGAGGCAAGGGATCGAGGTCGTGACTGATAAATACTACGAGTTCCTGGAGGTCGAGGTACGTCTGAAAGAGGGAAGGGATATCTGTAAAAAGAGCTTCGTAATTCGCCTTAGGTAAGCAGACTCGCAATAAAACGCTATGATGTTTTACGAAGAATCATACCTGCTCTAACCCTAGTGATCTCGCCGTCTTCAACAGCCATCATCCCGTTGACGAGCACGTAATCTATTCCTTCAGGTAGCTGTGTTGGTTTTTGAAACGTCGCTTTATCGACTATTCTCTTCATATCGAAGACCACTATGTCTGCTTTGAATCCTGGGGCTATGAGTCCACGGTCTTCTAACCCGAGCTTCTTAGCAGGCATGAAAGTCATTTTCATCACAGCCTCCTCTAACCTAAGAACTGCTAAATCCCTCACATACCTCCCTAAAACCCTGGGGAAAGTGCCAAAGAACCTCGGGTGGGGTTTGCCCTCTAGCGGTACGATCCAGGAATCTGAGCCTATCATCGTTAGCGGATGCTTCAACACCTCCATGACATCGTCCTCCTGCATTAGATGCATTATCATCGTGGACTTAGCCTCGTCCTCAAGCAGTATATTGAACAGGGTTTCATACGGATCCATCCCCCATGCCTTGCTTATCTCAGCGATGCTTCTCCCCTCACATTCCTTGCATTTCTCTGAGAAGGATATCACTATGCCGTCCCACCCAGCTAGCTTTATGAAGTTCTCCCAAGTAAACACCTCCGTTTCAATATACTCCGCTATCTTCCTTCTTGAGGACGGATTCTTTATCCTCTCAATCAATGCGTCGACACCGCCTTCCTGTGTCCACCTGGGAAGAGTCGCTACTAACATAGTCATGGCTGCCGTGTACGGGTACGCGTCGCAGGTCACCTCAACTCCTCTCCCCCTCGCTTCAACCATGAGCTTAAGCGTCTCCTTAATTTTACCCCAATTGTCTCTCCCAGCTGCTTTATGGTGGCTTATCTGAACAGGGATGCCGGCCCTCACACCTATCTCAATGGCTTCCTTAACAGCGTCTATTAACGAGTAGGACTCCCCTCTGATGTGCGTTGCGTATATGCCCCCGTACCCAGCAACCACCTTAGCTAGTTCGACAATCTCATCCGTGGTGGTGAAGCTCCCTGGAGGGTATATTAAGCCGGTGGACAGGCCGAAAGCGCCGTCCTCCATAGCCCCCATTAACAACTCTTTCATACGATTCAACTCCCCGACGGTAGGGTTCCTAGCCTCGAAACCCATAACAGCGATGCGTAACGCTCCCTGACCAACGAGAGGAGCTACATTAACAGCTGGACGGGCCTTCTCTAAATGCTCAAGGTATTCCCTGAAGGTGCTCCAGTTTATCTTCACTGGCAAGAACCCGTAGGAGGCTGACCAGTATCTCTCTAGGAGGTGTCTAGTCTCACTTAATACCGGGGTTACGGACTCACCGCAATTACCTACAACGACGGTCGTGACGCCCTGCAACAACGCCCCGGTAGCGTCTGGATAAGCCATTATGTTCAAGTCTGAGTGGTTGTGTATGTCTATGAAGCCCGGCGCTACGAATCTCCCGTCAGCGTTCACAACTACGTCTGCTTGACCTCCTTTAATATACCCTACTTTAACTATCTTGCCGTCCTTAACACCTACGTCAGCGTAAACCCAAGGACCCCCGTCACCGGGGACTACCTTACCATTTCTAATCAAAATATCATAGCTAGCCATTCACTCACCAGCCATAGCATCCTCTAAGACGTACAGTTTATTGTGAGAACGACGTTAAGCTTTCTTATATATGAGGTCGTAGTACTCGCCTAGGAGATTCCTAGCCACCTTCTCAAACCCTAGTTTCTTAACTCTACTAGACGTGATTGGATATATGATGATGCCTAACACAACCCAACCTATCAATATTAAGTACTCGTAAGGCCATACAAGGCTGATGTCTGTGCCGGGTATAATCCCGGAT
>JAWBLQ010000056.1:0-8834 GCA_038830105.1 Zestosphaera sp.
ACTTAGTAGAGCGTCAGTGTAAGCGTAGCTCCTGGGGATGTTGTTGTAGTTATTGATATTTGATTATAGTTGTTTTCATGATATGACTGGTATCACGTCATAGATCTAATAGTAAACCAAAGTTAAACTATAAACTTAGTTTAGCCATTGCGTCTAAGTGATTAGACTGAAAACTTCCTTATGTGCTGAAACCTCTCTTTAACGCTTCCCTCAAAGGTTTGAAGCGATGAAAACGTCTGCGGTGGGCTAAAACTCGAAGACCAGCCGCTTCATTATTGGGTCTGGTATGGTGTACGTGTGTCCTTTTTTCTCTATAATCATTACCCTCTCCAGATTTTCAAGCATGTCATCAAGAACCTTGCTGTTCACCGCTAGGGCGTTTTTCAGCTCGCCCCACCTCGCTGGTAGAAGCTTTAGTAGTTTGGTGTACTTCTCAGGCGTTTTTCGTGTTTCTAGAAACTTCTGGAGCTCCTGCAGGAGTATTTGCTTTCCTTCGTGATATACTTGCTCTAAAGCCTCTCTGTGTTGTAAACGACGTACACACCTCATATTACCGTAGTATGCTAGCCACCCTGGATATCCTCCGAGGACTTCCACGGTCTCTTCAATTTCCTTCACCGGTACAGTCATGTTGAACTCTTTAAACCCCTCTGCAAGGAACTCCGTGCTCTGCTCTCTTGTAAACAGGTTCAACTGTATTTTCGCAGGCTGCCTTCCGTATAGCGGACTATACGGTGAAGGCTCTAGCAAACCCGTTATAAGCCCGATCATGGAGCCTGTGAAGACCATTCTTATGTCGTACGTGTCCCAGATTTTTTTGAGGAGCTTCAGCATATAGTTTACAGGGAGGTTCTGAGCCTCGTCGAGGCCTACAACTTCTCCTTCGAGCTTTGAGAAAATGTCTTCAACTAACTTAGACCAAGTTACTGTCAGAGGTCCTACGCTAACCTCTACCCCGAGCTTCCGAGCGTGCTTCATAAGCTCTTCTACAAGTCCTTTAATACTTCTAATGCCAGAAAGGTTAACGTAAATACCATCGGCTTCATGTAGAAATACTTTAAGCAGGGATGTTTTACCAGTCATTCTCCTGCCAAAAACCACAACCCATTCGCTACGAGTAAGCCTGTGCAGAGCCTCGAGTTCCTCCTCACGGTCGAACAACTCGTCTTTTCTCTCCTTAGGCCTAAGGTCAAATAGCATGTTAGTTACCCAGGTAACTAGTTACCTTAGTAACCTATTTAAGCATTATACCCTAATAACAAAAAGCATATCAGACAAACCCCCACACCATAGAATTTATTTGAAGTAATTCTTTAATCCCTTTAAGCCTGTCGCGAGGACAAAGTTTCTGAACTATCAATTCCCCGGAGTCTTTATGAAATACCTTACTGAAAATAAGTCACATCTTTAATGCCCTGGTGATGAGGTCCCTCAGGCCGAGGGATTTCTCCATGAATAACTCGTTATCCATTTCCCTGAGGCTTGCTGATATGCTCGGCTCGAACTCCATCTTAGCTAAAATATCTTTCTCTATGTCTATCCCGGGTGCTACCTCAACTAATTCCATGCCTTTCTCCGTCAGTTTAAATACACCTCTCTCAGTAATGAAGTGTACTAGTTGACCTCTTTTAACCCCGTGGGCGCCGCTATAGACGATCCTGTAAACGCTTCTGACGAATTTACTTACCTCACCATCCTTGACTATTCTTAGACCGCTGTTCAGCACCTCGATCTTTCTGTTGCCGGCTATGAACTCGCCAGCGAAGTATAATCTGGGCGCTCCGAAAGCTATAACTGGGAAGCCCCCAGCCCCAGGCATCCTACCAGGTAGGAACGCTGGATTCACGTTTCCGCTTCGATCTACCTGCATAAAGCCGAGGGATGCAGCATCTATTATCCCGCCTTCGTAGTTGGTGAACATGTCGGCCATCGGTATTATGGCGAAGGGTCCTTTCGACGCGCCGAAATCAGACCCGGTCAAGGCTACACCACCGAAAGGCCCGGACTCAACAGTTGTGTAAATGAACTCGCCTATCCCCTCCTCAACAACTACGGAGGCAACGTCGGCAGGTATCCCTATGCCTAGGTTAACGAGTATCGGCCTTCTAAAAAGCGCAACGAGGTTCGCCAGTTCAATCGCCACCCTCCTGGCGATAACCTTCCTGACGTTAAGAGGCATGAGTGAAGTCCCTAGTGACTGCTGAGGCGGCACTACCTCGCCTGAGATCGTTGGATCGTATAGGATGCTATCGCTCTGTCCATGGTGCTCTAAAGCCTCAGGTGAGACTATAACGTAATCCACTAGCGGCGCCGGAACGTGGACGTTCTTAGGGCTTATGGAGCCTGTTCTAGCCAGTCTCTTCACCTGAGCTACCGTGATCCCTTTCTCAGGGTAGGCTTTAGCCGCCTGAGCTATCGCCAACACGTTCAGGAACGCGCCCTCGTGCTCCATTGAGATATTCCCCATTTCGTCAGCAGTGGTCCCGCGAATTAACGCGACGGTGGGTTTAGGACACCTGTAGAGTAAGTACTCATCACTGTTTAGGTTTATTAAGTCAACCCTGCAGGTCCTTCTCTCCACGGCGAGGCTGTTGACGTAACCACCACCGCATCTCGGGTCAAACATACTGCCTAAACCAACCTTAGTTAGGACGCCGGGCCTGCCAGCAGCTACTTCTCTGAACCAGTGCGATGTCACACCTATAGACCAGTTATAACCTTCGATGACATTCTCTTCAACAAGCTTAGCTATGTTAGGAACCCAGCCGTAGAAAGGGATTAGAACTCCCTTCAGAAAGCCGTAATCCCTGCACTCAATCATCCTCCCTCCCACAGCATCTAATCCCTTGCCAGGAGTGCCTGGACACGTCTCCGCAATCACGAATAAGTCACGCGGGTGTCCGGAACTCTCGTAGAGCTCGTAGAGCTTCGTTATAATATAAGCAGGTGTTGCAATCATGTTAAAGCCGGAGACAGCAATCACTGAACCGTCTTTAATCATCCTTAAAGCTTCGAAAGGTTCAACGACCCTGGGGCACATTAACACCACCCTCAATATATAGGTGTTAGTAAAATAAGCAACTCAATACTAGCCATGAACGGGTTAGAAGCCCGGTTTAAATGTTCTGCAACAAAAACATCCTCAACACCCAGTCCCAGGTGTTGACTTTGAGTATCGTGCAGGTTCAGGCACTCGGTTTAACATCACGATTTCCTTGAGCTCTCTGACTTGTACTCCCCTAGTATGAGGTATTCTAGCACGTCTTTAGTTGCTCTTCCCCTAGCTAGAGGTGTCAGCAGGTAGAAGACGATGCCAAGCACTAAGAACACGATGAATATGCCGTACTCCTCCGGCCAAACTAGGGCTGAGGGAGCTCCAGGCGTTATGACGGATATGAAAATCATGATGCTGGTGAGAGCGCCTATAACACCAGTAATCACCCCTAAGGGGGCTTTATAGGGTCTAACAGCGCCTGGCTCGCTTATGCGTAGCTTTATAAACGCTATGCACACTAGCAAGTAAAGTAAGGCCGTATAAGCGGATGTAGCGTCAACGAACCAGACAAGCGATCTCCTCCCAAAGAGCGGGGCTATAGTGACAAGTAACCCTACGAAGAGTATGGCGTTGCTGGGCACCCCGTATTTAGGATGCACTTTCGCAAACCATTCGGGGAGCAACCTCCCTCTTGCCAGGGAGAAGATCACCCTAGCTGCTGCGAAGAATGAAGCGACGTACGTCGTTATTATTCCGAAGATACCTACGAACGCCACGATGTACTTGCCAATGTCGCCCCAAGCTAGCGCTACAGCATCGGCTGTAGGCATGTCAAGCTTAGGAATCATCGCTCGAGGCAGGAGGAATCCATCCATTATAGTGACCAGCAGATACCAGATAGTACCTATAGCGATTGAGAATAGTATTAACCTAGCCAGCTTCTTGCTTTCAAACCTATACTCTTCAGACGCCTGAGGTATCATATCGAAGCCTATGTAGAAGAACCCCGCCACCCCTACGATCATCACTAATCCAGCCAGCGGAGGTAGGTCTCCAAGTAGGTTATCGCTGAAGTTAACGGTGTACTGAGGAGTCGCAACGCCCTGAGCGATGGCCGACGTAAATGTGATGAAACCAATTAAAGCAAACGTTAAAGTCATTATAGTCATCGCTAGTCCGTACGGCCTCGCCCCAACGTAGTTAACACAGGTCCATATTATCCCCAGGAGAACCCCTATCAGTATCATCGGTAAGAACACGTTGTAACCAGCTATGGTGTATAGAGGCACTGTCTTGATGTACTGGGGGAAGAGGTAGCCAAGGACGTGAGGCACAGACGCCCCCTCGAACATAGCTAGCGCTATGTAAGCTACTGCCATAACCCATCCAGTCAAGTAGCTCATTCTAGGTCCGAACGCTCTAAATGCGAAGGCGAATTCCCCTCCCGCCACAGGCATCATGGATGTGAGCTCCCCGTACACTAAACCAACGAAGATCATTAAGGTACCGACTATAGCCCATCCTGTGAATGTCATTAGAGTGCCGGCGTGATATATGTAATCACCCCATAGAACAATCCACCCCCAACCGATGAGAGCACCGAACCCTGTCGTGAATACGTCAATACCACTAAGAGCCTTCTTCAATACAGGTCTAGTCACGCTGTCACTCATTTCAACCACCTAACGATGCCTTTATAGCTTCTTCAAGTATGTTAAGCCCCTTCTCGAGGCTCTCTAAAGGTATTGTAAGCGGTGGGTGGAGTCTAACGACGTTATTGTAGTAGCCTGCCTTGAGTATGAGTAACCCCCTCTTACGAGCCTCCTCCACGATCCTTGACACTACCTCCGGGTTAGGTTCTCTAGTCCTTCTATCTCTTACGAACTCTAGAGCCCTCATAACCCCCAGGCCTCTATGATCACCTATCATATCGTGTCTCTCCTTCAACTCCTCCAGCCTCCTAGACATGTAGTCCCCTAACCTCTCCACCTTCTCACAGATCCTGTCACGCTTCATAATCTCTAGGACTTTTAACGCCACGTTAACCGCTACAGGGTTCCCCCCGTAAGTGCCGCCCATCATCCCTGGGCTCATCTTATCTAGCGCGTCAGCCCTCCCGACCACGGCTGATAAGGGTAGGCCGTTCGCTATAGCCTTCCCCAACGTGACTAGGTCAGGATCTACGCCGAAGTGCTCGAACGCCATGAACCTACCGGTCCTGCAGTAACCTGTCTGTATCTCATCCACTATGAGCATTATGTTTCTCCTCCTGAGGAAGCTCTCTAACTCCTTGAGGAACTTCTTCGGCGGGACCACAAACCCTCCCTCACCCTGCACCGGCTCCACTAGGAAGGCCGCTATGACGTCTGGCGAGAGGTCTATATCAACCGCGAGCTCTACGGCGTTCATTACAATGTTGGTGCATTCATCCTCGTCGTCGATTCCCAACCTATAGCAGTACGGGTACGGAACCTTAATAACGTGCGATGCCAGAGGTTCGAAACCCACTTTATAGGGTTTATACTTACCTGTCAGAGCCAGCGTAAACACTGTTCTCCCGTGGAAACTCCCAATGAAGGATGCGGTGTAAGGCTTCCCAGAGTAGGCCCTGGCAGTCTTAACAGCGTTCTCTATAGCCTCAGCACCGCTGTTAAAGAACATAGCCTTCTTAGAACCGCTAATAGGCATAGCTTCGGATATCTCCCTGGCTAACTCCACGTAGGAAGGGTAATTAGCAACCATAATGCACGTATGCCAGAGGTGCTTAAGAGCTTGCTGCGCGACCTCAATAAGTTCAGGGTTGCAATGCCCCAGGCTAGTAACACCAATACCAGACGTCAGATCGATATAGGAGTTACCCTCTGTATCGTAAACGAATTCATTAGAACCCCTCGCTATAGTGATAGGGTGAGTGAGGGGTACGGCTTTAGATACGTACTTTAATCTTAAATCAAGATAAGGTTTACTGCGTTCTGTCTCACTCAAATTAAGAGACACCAATGTACTTTATACATGGGAAGGGTTAATAAATTTTTGAGATTAAAAATAAAGCCAGTTTAGTTACTTTTTAAAAAAATCACTAATACTAATCTCTGATATTGAATAAATTGTATTCACTTATTATAAAATTTAAATATTAAAAATACTAATCACTGTGAACAGCCAGGTTTTAGGCTACTATATTACCGTACGACTTATTCCAGAGATCTACATTATAGACCCTATCTCCTAACCTTCCCCTGCATTTGGAGATGGGGTTGAGGCTCTTCCCTTTTACCAAGGTCTACCGTCTTCGCTTTCGTCACCTTCATGACTTGACTCGACTGTATTTCTTTAGGATCAGGAAGACTCTCTCAGGTGTTAGCGGTAGTTCAGTTACGTGCGCTTGAATTGCGTGAGCCACTGCATTAGCTATCGCGCTTGCAACAGCGTTGAACGAGGGCTCGCCGAACCCCTTAGCCCCTAAGGGCCCTTTCCTGTAGTGCGCCTCAACCCATATTGGATTTATCTTAGGGGCGTCCTTAATCGTCGGTATGTAATACGTTGAGAGATTCGCGTTGCTTACTCTACCCTCCTTATCGTGCATTAACTCCTCCATTAGAGCGTAGCCCAGGGACTGTATAGCACCGCCCTCCGCGTTCAGCTCAGCGCCAACCTTGTTGATCACCTTACCTATGTCATACGCGGTGAAGAGCTCCTTAACTCTGACCTGACCTGTCTCTACGTCAACCTCCACATCAGCCACTATAGCCCCGAACGTGTAGGTTATGTAGGGAGCCCCCTGACCCGTCTCCTCATCCCACAACGCCCTAGGTGCTCTGTAGTAACCGAACTCCTGCAACGGGACGCCTAACCAAAAGCTCTGCTCTACCACGTCAGGCCATCTAGTTCTCCTTCCAGGGTCTGAAGAACAATAAACCTCGGGAGCCTTAACCACGACCTCGTCCGGGGTACATCCTAATATCTGAGACGCGACCTCGTTCAGCCTCCTCCTGAGTTTATAAGCGGCGATTACAGTTGCCGCCCCACCCATCACAGTCGATCTCGATGCTACTGTAGGTCCTGCGTCAGGGGTTGCAGACGTATCAGCATCCTCAATCTTGAAGTAGCTCGGGGGGACGCCTAAGATCTCAGCAGCTATCAGCGCTAAACCCCATACAGATCCCTGGCCGAAATCCGTCAGACCAGTCCTTATGTTTACCGACCCGTCTCTATTGATTATCAGAGTGACTGAGGAGTAGTCCGCCCCCTCAACACCTATCGAGTTCCCGTGATAGAAGAGAGCGATCCCTATACCTCTCCTGCACGACCCTGTGTCGCTTGCGTAAGCCCTCCTCCTCTCAAACCACCGTGAGGCGCTCGTAACCCTCCTGACAGCCTCCTCCAGCCCCACCCCGTGATCCTCGGTCAGTCTCTGACCGTGCACTGTCTCGTCATCAACCCTAAGCACGTTCTTAAGCCTCAACTCCACGGGATCCATCCCCAGCTCGTCCGCCAGTAAATCCATCTGCCTCTCGACAGCGAATATCACTTGAGGATTGCCGAAGCCTCTGAAGGCGCCGGCGTAGACGTTGTTCGTGTATACTCTCACAACATCAACCCTAGCTGACTGGACCCTGTAAGGGCCTGTGGCGTGGACCGTGGCTCTCCAAGGCACGAACGGCCCTAGCGAGGCGTAGGCACCCCCATCCATCACTACGTTCGCCTCCACAGCCAGTAACGTCCCATCCCTCTTCGCGGCGTGCCTGTACCAAGCCACCATGGAATGTCTCTTACTGTGTCCTATGATCGACTCCTCCCTGGTATGGAGGGCGAGCGCTGGCCTGCCAGTCACCACGGCCGCTAAGGCTGCTTTAGCAGCCACCTCGTTAGCCACGTCCTCCTTACCCCCGAATCCACCGCCAACCGCCGGCACAACGATCCTGACCTTATTCAGGGTGAGGCCGAGTACCTTAGCAACTGCCTTCCTGACTTCGAAGGGGCACTGCGTTGAGCTCACGACCGTGACGCTCCCGTCCGCTTCCGGGATAGCTACGGAGGCCTCCGGCTCCATGTACGCGTGCTCCTGGAAGGGAGTCCTGTAGATCCCCTCAACCCTGACGTCAGCATCTCTCACCGCTCTCTCTACATCCCCCCTTCTGATCTTGAAATGCACGAGGATGTCACTACCTCTCTCGTCGTGAATCAACGCGTGCGTTTTCTCACTCAACGTCATCAAATCAACTACGTCCAGGGGATTCGTTATCACTGGAAGTGGCTCGTAGTCAACTTGAATCAGCTCGCCTGCCTCCCTAGCCACTAACGGGTTCTCAGCCACTACAAGAGCGACTATATCGCCTACGTACCTCACCTTCCTGCTAGCTATTAACGGTTGATCCGGTATCACATACCCTACGTCATTCACCCCAGGCACGTCCTTAGCCGTCAAGACCTTTAACACGCCTGAATACCTTGAAGCCTCACTGAAGTCGAGAGACTTTATCAACGCGTGAGCGTGTTTGGCTCTAACGCTGTGGACGTACACTAGGTTACTGTAGAGCTTCGTGAAGTCCGCGGTGAAGAGCGTCCTACCCTTTACCTTCTCTACAGCGTCCCAGCGTTGCGCCTCCCGCCCGACATATAGTAACTCTCCCTCCCTATACCTCTCGAACACCTCTTCAATCAGCCTGAAGTACTCGGGCACAGCACTCATGAAGCTCACCTCAAGACCTCTGACTCGTCGAAGAAAGTCTTACCATCCCTGATGTATTTCGATGCCAACTTAACGGCCTCCAGGAACCTCAAGTACGAACCACACCTGCATAGATTCCCGTCTAGAGCGTCCTTAATCTCCTCCTCC
>JAWBLQ010000057.1:0-317 GCA_038830105.1 Zestosphaera sp.
ATCCATCCTCCCGATGCCTTACATCCTCAACGACCTCGCTTAAACCACCTACATCCCTCACCACAGGAGGCGTCCCGACAGCCATTGCCTCAAGCGCCACTATTCCGAAAGGCTCGTAGATGGACGGGACAACGAACGCGTTAGCCACGTAGTGCATTAACTTATATGTCTGAGGCTCCACTCTCTCTCTAATCAGAACAGCGTTGCCGTCCAGCCCCTCAATCAACCAACTCAGGAGGTCCTCGTAACTGAAGTCCCCGACAGGTATCCCTAACAAAACCAGCTTAAGGCCATCGGGAAGGTTTTTAAAGCATTTG
>JAWBLQ010000057.1:327-8814 GCA_038830105.1 Zestosphaera sp.
TCAAACCCCTTCTGCGGTGTTAACCTACCTGTTGTGAGGACTAATGCATCACCCTCCTCAAGCCGGCCCACATGCTTATACCTGTTAAGAATTTCCCTAACTAAAATCCACCTTAACTCAACTCTATCACCCGTCCCGTACATGGTTAATGCATTACTCACGACCTCGCTAACGCTCCAGTCAGTTGAGTTATGGATGAGACAAACCTTCTCTTTAAGCCACTCACCATACCTACTCAGTAGGTCTTTAATCATGCTACGGCTGACTGAGGCAATCCCGTCAGCCTCGATGACACTGAATACCTCTAGATTACCTCCGGCTGAACGCCATAAATCATAAGCACTTTCTAACTGGTGACGGGTGACTCTCCAGACCCTATGTAGCTCCGTTGGGACGCCACACCACTCAGGAGAGGCGTAATGCCACGGGAAGCTGGGGGATCCGGGTAAGTGTATTTGATGGAGGTGTGGAACGGCAAACCCCTTGAGCTCCGCGTTTATCTTGAGCGATACAGCTGCAAGCGCTGAATGCCAGTCATTGCTGTGTATTAAATCAGGGAGGCCGAGAGCCTCTGCGAGGCATGGGAGAGCCCTACTCAGTAGGCAGGCTTTCTCCTCAACCCTTCCGTAGATGTATGGATCCTCTAAGACGGCTGAAGTCCTGGGATCCCCACCCCTGACCAGGATCACTCTGAGGTTACGCCCGACGTCCAGGATCCTGAATCTTATGTCGTAGTGATGAAGTTGTCCGTCAGCCCCCACACGTACACCACTGCAGATAACGCCCTCTAGCTCGGTACCTAGCTCTACGTCATGCGACGGCATAACTACTGTGACCTCGTAGCCTAGACTACTAAGCCCCTCGGACAAGTTCTTAACAGCCTCACCCAAGCCCCCGAGCTTCTTAACCCCGGCGTACTCGAAGGTGAGCATCCACACTCTCCTAACCTCCGAGGGCACGAATATCAAAGCACGTCACCTCAATACAGCTGGTAGTAATGTGGCTTAACGACGTAGCTCTCTATGGTCGCGTTGCTGGGGACCTGCTCATGAGGCCACACCCTAACGTTCATTAACTTGACGTTATCGCCTATGGTTGCGTCATCGCCGACGACGCTATTTATTAGCACGCAGTTATTACCAATGAGGGCGTGTCTACCCACTATAGTATCAACAACTCTGACTCTGTCCCCTGTACGTGTTCTATCCATTAAGGCTGATCTAACTATCTCACACCTGTTGCCAATCACGACGTAGTTATCTATCGTGGAGTCTTCTATAAGACATCTACTTCCTAAATTCACGTGCCTCCCTATAAGGGCTCTTCCGCTCACTATTAAGTCAGCCTCGCTGATCCTCCTGCTTATGTCTGCGTGGAGCCTCATGGAAGTCTGGGATTTACCCATGCCGAAAACACCTTTCGAGATCTCCTTGGCCTCGAGATCTTCCGGCTTCAGGCTGTAGAGAAGGTGTATCATAGCTCTCAAGTACCTCTCAGGAGTCCCTACATCGAACCAGTATCCACTCATCAAGCACCCGTAAACAGGGTAACCAAGCTCTATCAACCTAGGTATCACGTCGTTGCCGAAATCCATCCGTCCTTCTTCAAGTAACGCGCGTCCCTCCCCAGCCCTGAAGAAGTCCGTTATTTCCGGGTTCACTACGTAGATCCCTGTGTTAACCAGCCTGCTCGGAGCTTCCTCAGGTCTCGGCTTCTCGACAAACCTCCTCAACCTCCACTCACTGTCGACGTCCGCCACACCGAACTCTCGAACGTCCTCAACCTCCTTAAGGACTATGGTCATGAACGCTCTCTTCGCCAGGTGATTCTCGAAAACCTTCTGAACATCCAGGTCGAATAAGTTATCCCCCTGAATTATGGCCACAGGCTCCCTAATTCCGTAGTACTCCATGACTATCCTAACCGCGTCGGCGTTACCTAAGGTGTCATACCTAGGCATATATCGAATCCTTAGGTCCTCCCTCAAGCCGTACCTCTCTCTAAACCAATACCCCTCTCTAAAGTAGTCGAAAAGATCCCTGTAGTTATAGTATCCTCTAACACCTAGGTAAACCTCCTTAACACCGGACTTAGCCAACCTGAGGAGGGATAGCTCCAGAAGGGGCTTGTTAAGGAACCTAACCAAGCTCTTCGAGGTCTCTATCGTGAGGGGTCTCAATCTAACGGCCTCACCACCTATAGGCACTACAGCAACTCGCAACTCAGGCAATCAAGCCCCCAAGAATATTACCCAAACAACGTTAATTAAGAGCGTCTCACGCATCACTAACACGGCCCGTCAGCGAGTTACGTTTATATGCGCTGTTTTATATCCTAGATTGGGTTAAAGATGACTAGGAGGCTTAGAGACGCTAAAGTGCTTTGGAGTAACTTGTATAGAGACGTCAAGAACCTCTTCGTTGCTTACGCCCCCTACCGGGAGTCTTACGTGTCGTATAAGTTGCTTGCAACTCTTAGCAAGCATTACAACTACCTCGAGAACATAGATAACCTGGACTTCGCTTCCTACCTGAAGATCAGGTCTAGAGTGCCCGTGAGGGACGGCGACATCTCATTCTCTCTAGTCCCTCTCTCACTCAACGTTTTCTCGAAGATCGTGTCTAAGAAGAAGTACTACGGCGTTCTAGGGCTTGTACTAAACGGCTTTAAGAAGGCTGAGCTGCTTTCAGCGTCGATAACGACGACGGAGGGCAAGGACCTGGAAGGACTGAGACCGGTAGTGGTTTTAGTAGGTCCTGACGAGGATGACGAAAAGATTAAGAATAGGATTACCGAGATAGCTACTGGCTTCTGGGTAAGGTTAGTGGAGGACTTGAAGAGACAGAGGGTCGACATAACCCCGTATGAGGTGCTCCCCCCGCTTTCAGTGGTTTCTTTAAGGTTTGTTGAGCACAATGAGCTGAGGGTCATCGTCAGCGACGGCAATGAATACAGGGATATCAGGATACCCATCAGGAAGCCGTCCTGGTCTTTAAGCGATCTGCCTCAGAAGCTCATCGAGGAGATAAAGGTTGTGTTAGTTAACCCGATCCTCAAGGGGCTCTCATTCTCTGTGAGAGGCGCCTTCGTGACAGGGCCTCCAGGAGTCGGTAAGACCGTAATGACTGAGGCCCTAGCCTCAGCACTGAACCTTAACGTCATTGAGTTAAGGCCTCAGAACTACAGGTCCATGTGGTACGGGGCCACGGAGAAGGCGCTTAACGCGATCTTCCAGCAGATCTTCAAGCAGAGGAACAAGGTCGCTCTAGTTATAGATGACGCGGAATTCATTTCGTCGAGGAAATATACTATCCATGAGGCGCACATAAGCGAGATCTCAACGATCTTGTACCATCTGCAGAAACCCGAGAGACCTTTCACCGTACTCACGGCTAACAACCCCGATCTAATCGACCCAGCCCTCCTCAGACCCGGCAGGATAGATATCGCAATCCTCCTAGGCTACCCGGATAAGGAGATGAGGAGGAAAGCACTCCTGAACAACTTAAGGAGATACTCAATAAGCTTCTCAGATAACTCGATAATCGATAGAGTGATTGAGTTGAGTAAGTGGTTCTCACTAGCAGAACTCGACGCCTTCTTAAGACTGGCCGCGAGCAAGGGCGACGGCGTCATGGGTATTGAGGAGGTTGAGTGGGCTAAGAAGAAATTCACTGTGAGTGTTGATGAAAGGAGATCTATTCAGGAGTACCTACGGTGGTGGGCCAGGAAATTCCAGGGGATAGTGATAACCTACTTACCCATGGATAACGAGATTTAGCGAAGTCTCTTCACAAGGTAGATTACCCCGTCGTGAGAGCCCACAGAAGCCGTACACCCGGTCACGTAACAGTAAGCTACTGCAGCTGCTGTTAAAGCGTCCTTAAGATGCACGTTCAGCAAGAGGGGTTCATCCAGCTTTATGCCTAGTAACATCAACAACTCCCTGAAGTCCTCAACCCCGACGTACTTCAAGACGCTTCTTGGGTGTGTCTCAATTACTGTGTAACCTAAGTCATTAAGCCTCACTGTGAGTTCATAGCCCCGGAGAGTGAGTTGCTTCATCCACCTGAAGCTAGGTGGGAGAACCCTCAGCCCAGACTTGTACATAAGTCTATCTACGTCTCTCATCCGCGGTTGGGCTGTGAGCGGTGCGTCGATTGCCACCACGGAGCCTCTGAACCCCCTAAGGAAGGTGATGATGTCCTCGTCGTTGCTTAAACATCTCAGTGAGGCGACCTCCCCACGCAGTACGTCAATCACCGCGGCTCCTGAGCATCTTCCCGACTTAGCAGCTAAATCCAGACCTACCGCGTAGCTTGCTGAAGGATCATTAGGCTTCAAGCCTGTTTAACCTCGGAGCTCGTGACTTTCTTAAGGCGATTAACTAATTCATCCATAAACGCGATCGCGTCCTTCAATTCCTTGACGCCCTCCTCAGTAGGTCTATAGATCTTCTCACCTGAGGAGATCTCCTCTCTAATCAACCCGCTTCTTTTAAGCCTGTATACTACTGAGTAGAGAGTTATAGTCGTCGGGTTGAAGCCGAAGAGTTCGTTGATCAACTTCTTCACGTTGTAAGCATAGGTGGGCTTAACCATTAAAGACGCGACAACGTAAACCCACAGATTCTCGATAGTTAATTTATTCTTTAGTCGATACAGCGGCTTCGGCAACTCAACGTCACCTTACATTACTAGCTTACGTGTTATAAATACTGAGCACTTTGGAATACCTACACACTGTTGGAACCTGACCTCAAGTACTGGTGTTACGTGTGTTCCTCGAACGGCAGATGTGTTCCATCACTCTATCCACGCACCAGTCGGCGTAGAGCCTTCTCAACCCGATTACGTATATAATTTTCCTGATGAGGCTTGGCCTTAATCCGGCTCCCGCCGCTCTTGAGTGACCCCCGCCGCCCATGGCTACAGCCACCTCCCTCACATCCATATCTCTTGATCTAAGGCTTACAGAGCCTCTACGACATATAACTGCTATGTCAGCCTCATACCTGGCGATGAGCGCGTTAGCTACGTACGAGGTTAGGTGCTCCTCACTATCTTTAAGGTAGTAGACCACCTTAATCCTGTTGCACTCCCTTAACCGCGCCTTCTTAATGGCCTTACTATATACAGACAGCTCTTCAGTGATTGCTTTCTCAACAACCTCAGCTATCTCCGTGTCAATAACGCCGTTAAACCTCGCCAGCCTCTTAAGAACTCTCTCCTTCCACGTACTACCCCCAGCATACCCGACGTACCTTGAGAGGTAATTTCCTCTCCAGTCATCCATCATCCACAGGTCAACGGAGCAGGCCACCCTGGCGAGGTCGTCAGGGCCATCCCCTCCAAGGTACTTATAGACGATCCAGGCAGTACATACATCCCTATTCACGTGTAGGTTAACGCCCAGCTTTATGAAATCCTCGATCCACGGATAATCCCACACGTGGTGATCAAACCAGTAAACCTCACCCCCGGACTCCAGAATCCTCCTAACCTGCTCCTTAACCTTGCTTAAAGTAGTTCTGTTAACCCCTAAATCCGTTACGTAGACCACACTACCGTTAGGCACCCCAGCTAGCCTGCTGTGAAGGTGGTGAGGCTGAGCGAAGAACACCTTATCTAGGCTGCCGAACCTCCTCAACAGTAACGCGCCTGAAGCCAGGCCGTCAAGATCTGTATGTGTTATCAGTACTCTCCGCACTTCAGCTTACCTTAAGATAGGTACTCGAGGTTTATAAGCGCTCTTGACAACGGATCAAACAGTACACCCTAGAATAAGTTAGAAGTGTAGTCACTATAACGGAGGTCTATAAATATTGAGAGGTTAAATTCCAACATTCACTGGTCATTACAACTATACCTGGACTTAAGAACATGGCTAAGCTTCTTCACCACGTTACCTTTTAGTTCCTGTAGACAGTGTTAACCCGTAGCTCTAGACGCTACGTACTCTATAGTTCTCTTTATGATTTCCCTGATTTGCGGCGGCAGTCTAGGCTCTTCTATATTCAGGAAACCCTTTATTACTGCTGCACGTGCTTCGTCGTCTGAGAAACCCTTGCTTAGGAGGTAGTTAATTAACTCCTCGCTTATCTTCCCTATGGCGGCTTCGTGAGTGAGGACTGCCTCAGGGGTTAGCGAACTTAACTCAGGTAGCGATTCAATCAACGCGTCATCGCTCTCAAGAAGCCCTAGACACTCTATATGTCCTCTTGAAGGTCCTGCACTACCTTCTATCCTCGACCTAGCGTATATGAGTGAGTTATCCTTACCAAGGTTTCTTGAGAGCACCTCCCCCGAGGCGCCTCTACCGCTTAACACTATAGCCGAACCTACGTCATAGATGCCTTTACCCTCCCCGATCACCACTGAGTTTAAAGTAGCCCTAGCGTTATCACGTAGGGAGACCTTTGGGTAGGTCTGCAGAGATTCCACAGGCGAGTAGATGACATAATAACTGACATACTCACCACCCTCTAGAACTTCAACAGCAGTCCTCGGCCTGACCACCATACCGGGCGCCCACGCGTGAATCATAGTAAAAGACAACTTACCACCCCTCCCTACGTAGAACTCCGAGAGCCCGACGTGGAGCGAGTTCATGGGTTGGTCAGGAACCCCACAACCAGTAATTAAATTCAGCTCCGCGTCCTCATCCACTATAACTATATTATGCAGTAATTGAGCGTAATTCCTCCTAGTTATGAAGAGGCATGTGTGTATTGGATCTTTAATCTTAACACCCGAGGGTACGTAGATGAAGTACCCTAGCTCACCACCGTATAGGCGGGTGGCGGCAGTGTACTTATCTCTGTCCGGGCTTATGAGCCTCCAGGAGTACTTATTAACCCAGTCAAGCTTCTTCAATGCATCACTAGTTGCCAGGATAACAGCACCGTGTTGTACGAGCTTCTCGCTCATAGCTCTAAAGGCAATGGATTCGTTGACTTGAAGATACTCAGCCTTCCTGAAGACTTCTCTACCGATACCTAATCTGGTTGAGATCCTCTCAACATCCGACTCACTGAAGGCCTCCTCTCTCGCTGGACTCACGTTAAACCTCCCTAGATCTACGTCCGGCCCGTACTGAGAGGGTTTATTAAGCGCCTTCACCAACTCCTCGTGACTCACTTAACTCACCTCCCTGAGTTGCATTAAGGCTCCTGAGAAGCCGTGTCTCTCTATGAGAGGCACGACCTCGTCGTAGAGCCCTGAGTATATTAAAGTCCCACCATATATCATGTGAACAGTACTCACGTACTCCCTCATTAACTTAAGCATGTGTAGTGAGTGAGTGACTAGGAGTAGTGACGTCCCCCTACCTAAAGCCACTTTCAAGGCCTCCGCTATCTTGCTCAGGCTCTCTATATCCACACCACTGTCAGGTTCGTCCAGCATGGCTACCTTAGGCCTGGTGAGCAGGGTCAGGAACGTCTCTAGTCTCTTTCTTTCGCCACCGCTCATTCGATCGAATAAGTACCTCTCGAAAAGACTTCTAACATCGAGGATCTCTGACAAAACCTCCGCGTATCGACCCTCGACGTCGAACCTCTTGATTAACTCATTAACGAACATCTTGGTTGGCAGACCCTTAATGGCTGGGGGGAACTGGTAAGCAAGCACAAGGCCTTTCCTGGCCTTAACGTATGGAGGTTCCTGAGTCACGTCTAAGTCCATGAACAACACCCGACCCTTCGTAACGCTGAAGGGTTTAAGACCTACTACGGCGTTAAGGAGTGAGGTCTTGCCTGAACCGTTAGGTCCTATCACCACGTGTAGCTCCTTCAAGCCAATCCTCAAGTTAACGTTTGAAAGGATTCTGCGGTCGCCTATAGAGACATCAACGCCTCTTAACTCGAGCAATTCACTCACCCACTAAATTAGGTTCTCAAGACTTATTTACTAGTAAGTTACAAGTTTTTATATGCTCTCTATAATGGGTAATTAGTAATCTAGCTAGAGCTTCCGAGAGGGTTCCCAAGCGAGTGGACGCCTATATCTACCTCTGAAGTAGAGATTATAAGTCCACGTCCTGAAGGATAGGAAGGAGGGTTGGTTCTAGTCGTGAAAAGTTAAAACCGAGGTAATGACTGATTCATTAGGTGTCTTAGTTGCTGGTTGTCTATGATTCGAGGCATAGATTGCATTCAGATCCTCAGGGGAGGCATCCTGAGAGCCCATCTAGGGCTGTTAAAGTCCTTGAGTCGCTGACGAAGTCGGAGTTCTTTAATCAACTGAATTTCACAAGGACGCGTGACCCTGAGTTAGACGTCCTCCTGTTAATCCATGACGCAGGGTATGTAGAATTCATACGTATGGAGTCTTCTAAGGGCTTTCACTACCTGGATCCAGACACCTACGTTACTGAGTACACGTACACGCTGTCCGCATCATACGTAACCGCGACGTATCATGAAGCACTGAAATCCCTTGAGAGCAGGGAGCCGGTGTTGGTAATTCCCAGGCCTGGTGGTCATCA
>JAWBLQ010000058.1:0-8492 GCA_038830105.1 Zestosphaera sp.
ATTTAAATTAAGCCCTCTGGAGAGGCAGAGATATAGAGGTAAGGAAATATCGATGATATTCCAGGACCCAGCAACTACTTTCAACCCGCTCTTCACTATAGGCGAGCATCTAGTTGATATTCTAAAACATCACTTCAGAGTAAGCGCGGACGAGGCTGTAGTACGAGCAAGAGAGCTACTTAGAAAGGTCCAGCTATCAGATCAGGATAGAATTCTCCACGCCTACCCTCATGAATTATCCGGGGGCATGTTGCAAAGAGCCGCTATAGCTACGGCCCTATCAACAAACCCTAAAGTCCTGATAGCCGACGAACCCACGACCATGCTTGACGTAACAACACAGTCACAAATACTAGAGCTGATTAACACCCTTAAACAGGAGTTCGATTTAACGTTACTGCTTATAACACATAACTTAGGTATAGCGAATGAGGTCTGTAGCAGAACAGCTGTAATGTACGCGGGCGTCCTCGTTGAAGAAGGACCTACGGACGAGATCCTCCTGAACCCGTTACACCCATACACCGCAAAGCTAATTAAGGCAGTCCCTATGATAACTAAAGAGCAGGGGAGACTAAGCTACATCCCAGGGATATTGCCTGACCTTAGGAACCCTCCGGCGGGATGCCCCTTCGCTGAGAGATGTGAGTTCGTAACGAGTTATTGTAGTTCCTCATTAATTAAGCACGTGCAGGTGAGTCCAGGCAGGGGGGTGGCTTGTATTCTACACGGTGGTGCTGAAACGTGAGTGTGCTACTTGAAGTTCGAGAACTTGTCAAGCATTTCCCAATTAAATCAGGCCTCTTTGGAAGGGTGATTGGTTACGTGAGAGCTGTTGACGGGATCTCCTTTAAAATCGCTAAGAACACGATATTCTCACTGGTCGGTGAATCAGGATCCGGTAAAACCACTACGTTAAAGTGTATCCTGAGGTTAATTGAGCCTACGTCAGGCGAGATACTTCTGGACGGCAGGGATGTGACGAGACTAAAGGGAAAGGAAGTAAGGTGGTTTAGGAGGAATGTCCAGGCTGTATTTCAGAATCCATTCCTATCACTCAACCCTAGAATGAAAGTCAGAGACTTAATAGGGGAACCGCTTAAGACTCACACTGAAATGAGCGATGATGAAGTTCGCAGGAAAGTCGATGATTTACTAGCTCTGGTTGGTCTGCCGAGCGCGGTAGCTAATCAAAACCCACCCAGCTTAAGTGGTGGACAAGCGCAGAGAGTAGCCATAGCAAGGGCTTTAAGCATAGAACCCAGGCTACTTCTACTCGATGAACCGACTTCAGCGCTTGACGTATCAGTGCAAGCCCAGATACTCAACCTATTAATGGAACTTAAGGAGAGGCTTGAATTAACATACGTCCTAGTGACCCACGACCTATCCGTAGTTAGATACCTAAGCGACTACGTAGCAGTTATGTACCTGGGGAGGATCGTGGAGGTAGGAAGCGTGGTTGAAATATTTAACAACCCTAAACACCCATACACGCTGGCCCTACTTTCATCCATACCTGAGCCTAACCCATATGTTAAGAGAATTAGAAGGAGGTTAACCCTACCTGGGGAGCCCCCCAGTCCGGTAAATCCGCCTCACGGGTGCAGGTTAAGTAGCAGGTGTCCTTACGTAACTGACGAGTGCATGATTAGGGAGCCTGACCTAGTAAGAGTATCTGATACCCATTATGTTAGGTGCGTTAAAGCTGTTGAAGGATAGTTAAGAAGGGCGCTTAAGTTAAAAATTAGTTCGGGTTTAGATCCCTTACTGAGGAAGTAATCCCTCCTCCTCTAGCATGTAAGCAACCCACTTAAGATCTAGTTCCTCAAGTTTCGACTTGGTCGGCCTGCCGTCTATCCATCCTCTCAAGCTATAATATTCGTCAAGCATCTCATGTAGCTTAACTACGTAACCTTTACTGGGTCCCTCAGGCATGGGTTCCTCTAAAAGCCTCTTTGGCAACGTGTCGTAGGCTCTGCCGTCACCAAAAGAGAGCGCATTGAACGCCCTCTCAGCGTTATATATCCTCTCACCTATCTTCTCAAGTTCCTTACCGGTGAACTCCACTCCCGTCACAGCGGTCAGCAGCTTAGCGTAATCATCAGACCATATCGCGAAGGAGCTGAACTTACACAGTATAAGAGAGTCGATGACTGCGAAGACTTCCTGGAAATGCTTAACTAGAGCTGCCTTACCCTGCGTAGAGAACCTATCAACGAGTTCCGGAACTCCTAGCACCTCCGGCGCTATCATGTATGCTCTTAAGTGGCAACCGCCTCTATTGCTTGTGGCGTACGCTAGACCATGGCCTTGAACGCCTCTAGGGTCGTATGCAGGCAGTTCCTGCCCTCTAACAACCATAGCTAACTCAGGTACTCCGTAACTCGCAGCCAGTCTTAAGGCACCCTCAGCTAACTCGTTACCAACGCCTGATCTATACGCGGTGCGCCAGACCAACTCCACTATAGCCTCCGGCGTGCCCCACTTAGCGTTAAGGCCTCTCAGCTTCTCCGGAGGTATCTTCCCTTTCTCAACTAACTCCATGAATGTCCCTATAGTATGTCCCATTGATATAGTATCTAAGCCTAACTCATTGCAGAGGTAGTTTGCCTTGCTTATCGCTTCAATGTCGTCAGTGCCTGTCTGAGCGCCTAAAGCCCATACAGTCTCGTACTCTGGACCACCTCCTTCACCGCTGAAGGGTGACTTAGTAACCTTCGTGTACCTAGCGCAACCTATTGGGCAGCCCCAGCAAATCTCCTCTTTATACTTCTCCCAGTCCATATACTTCTCAGCTAAGACTTCACCGCTAGTCCTATCCGCTGTCGGGAAGTAACCTGTCTGGAAGTTCCTTGTTGGATATGCACCTGCCTTATTAATTATGTTCACTAAGACCGCTGTCCCGTACTTAGGTAATGCCTCCGAAGTTACTGGACTTTTCTTATGCTTATCCATAGCCTCTACCACGGCGTCTCTGAAAAGCTCTGGTTTAGCTATCTTCGGCCTCTCGTGCCCTAACACAGCGATAGCCTTTATTCTCTTCGAAGCCCAGACAGCGCCGTGCCCTCCCCGGCCAGCCGCTCTGGACTTATCGTTTAACAGCGCTGCTATCTTAACTAAGTTTTCACCGGCAGGTCCTATGGTTAGTACTTTGACGTTCTTCACTTCTTCACCGACTTCAGCCTTAAGCTCCTCTTTAATCAAATCTGTCGTGGCATGCACATCCTTACCCCATAGATGCCCCGCGCACCTTATATCAACTCTCCCGTCGTGGACCCAAAGGTAGACCGGATGTTCAGAGGCGTCCTCCAGGGCGATCCCGTCGAACCCGGCGAATTTGAGTTCAGGACCGAATTTACCGCCACTTTGTGAGTCATGTATGCTGTTAGTTAAAGGCGATTTAGTTACTGAACACCATCTACCAGACGTGGGGACGCCTGAGACTCCTGTTAGAGGTCCTACCATTACATACGCCTTATTAGCCGGTGAAAAGGGATCGACCTTAGGGTTGATCTCCTTAAGAGCCAGATAGACGCCGAGGCCTCTACCCCCTATCCACTTCTTGAGGACTTCATCAGGCAGTGATTCGTATCTAACGGTTCCTGTCCTAAGGTCAACTCTCGCTAATCTACCCATATACCCTCCTAACACGCAGAACACCGTACATTATCATAAACGTAAATATAAATATAAATTTTACTAAAATAGAATTGTTTAACTAGGCTAGAACTTGGCAAAGAGTTTCATTTACTTTAAGTCTTTTATTCTCCAGAGTTTTTATAATTCTCAGACCTAATAACTTAAGGGATGAGGTTAAGTGTACTTGTATTCCTACCGTGATAACGAGTGGCTTATCGGTTATGCAGGTGGAAACCCGAAGGAATTAATGGTTGAAATTACAACAGCGTGTAACTATAGTTGCCTACATTGCTTTAGGAACACCATGTCGAATCACGACTTCAATAAAGAGATGGATGCTGAGATCTTCAAGACACTGCTTAAACAGGCCTTGGAGGCTAACGTTGAAAAACTCTCGTTCTCCGGGTGGGGTGAGCCGTTAACACATCCGCTGATACTGGATTACGTTTCTGAGGCGAAGAAGCGGGGTTTGAAAGTGCTTCTTAACACGAACGGTTTTTTCCTGGCGGATTACATAGATGACCTGTATAGGGCCGGCGTTGATGAAATCCACGTGAGTGTTGACAGTGTTAGAGAGGAGGTCTACGGGTTAATAAGGAGAGGCGGTGTTTTATCGAAGGTTACAGAAGGTCTGCTGAAGCTTAAGGAACTTAAGCTTAGAGACAACTCCTTCAAACCTGAGGTACGTCTTCAATTCACCCTGACGAAGCTGAATGTGGAGGATCTCCTTGAGCTACCTGAATACGTTAGGAAGGTTGCGGCGTCACAGGCCGTGGTCTCGAACGTGATACCTCTAAGCAGGGATTTCGAGAGAGAGTTGTCGTGCTATGTTAACGAGGAGTGCATGAAAGTAATCACTGAGCTTAAGGATAAGCTTGCTAAACGCATCTTCGCCGCTGGCGGTAAGATCTCGCTACCAAGCTTCGATAACGTATCTGATAGGAGATGCCCCTTCATAACCAGGAACGCGTGTTTCGTGAGGTTTGACGGCTCTGTGGCTCCCTGCATTCAGTACGCGCACAGTTGGGTCTCTAACTTCACCTCAGTCACTAGAACCATTAAGGAAGTTGTATTTGGTAACATAATGAGTAAGCACTTACTGGAGATCTGGAGGGAACCCAGGTACGTGGGGTTTAGAATGAATGTAAACTTCTTCAAAATGCCCTCATGTTTTGAGTGCGGCCTGAAAGAGTACTGCAAGGTAACGATGAGTAACGAATTTGATTGCTGGGGGAACACACCGACGTGTGCATTCTGCCCATACTCACATGACGTCGTTAGATGCCCCCTCTAAAGCCTCGGATGTTAGTTACCCATAGATACTAAACCTATATTAGCTTCCGATACCTCTTATACTAGAGGTTTTAACATGGTTAGAGTATATTTGATTAGAGGTCATGAACTAGAGAACCTACTTAAACCGGAGACCCTGATACCTGAAGTTGAGCAAGCCTTCATCAGGTACTCGAGAAGGGAGACCGTAACGCCTCCTAGAACCGTTATGTGGGTTGAAGGTAATTGGTGGGGTGTCATGCAGTCCTACGTACCCGGTTACGGAGTTGGTGTGAAGGTTGTCAGTCTAATACCGCAGAACCCTAGTAAAGGACTTCCGACTATCCAGGCGCTCGTGGCCCTGTTCGACGAGGTCACGGGCTCCCCCCTAGCTGTCATGGAGGGCAGTGTTTTAACCGCCTTAAGAACCGGTGCCGCCAGCGCCGTGTCAGTTAAATATATGGCACCCAGAGAATCGGGACCCATAGGGATTATAGGAACAGGCTTCCAAGCGAAGTATCAGCTTAAGTTCGTGTCTTCTGTTTATAAGACGGATGATGTAGTGGTTTATGACTTAAGTAGTGATGCTGTGAGGTCCTTCAAGTCATGGGCTGAGGGCATGGGTTTCAGGGTTCTTGAGGCTTCCTCCCACGAGGATCTAGTGAGGAGGTCTAGAGTTATCGTGGAGTCCTCTACTACTAAGGAGCCTGTGATCCTCGGTAGGTGGTTGAGCAGGAACCAGCATGTAGTGAGTATAGGTGCTCATGCAAGGGATCATAGAGCGCTAGACGATGAAGCGTTAAGTAGATTCAGCAAGGTTGTTGTTGATTCTAGGGAGGCCGTTCTTGAAGAGACTGGCGATATAAGAGTGCCACTAGAGCGAGGCGTTATCAGAATCAGTGAGGTTGCTGAGTTAGGCGAGGTTGCCGCAGGTACTAGGAAGGGTAGAGAAGGCGATGAACTAACGTTATTCAAGAGCGTTGGACTAGCCATACAGGACACATGCGCAGCCGCCCTCGTCTACAGGCTTGCTAAGGCCAAGGGTCTTGGGATCGAGGTAGAGCTTTAGCGTTTTTACGAACTCAGAGAGCCCTGAACTCTCTTATCAGTTCCTCCAAGGCCTTACGCAGACGCAGCAGTCTATCCTTGAGTTCTTCCGGCAACGCTACGAGGTTGCCCTCGCTATGCATCCTTCTGTAAGCTTCAATTAACTCGGTTAGTATGCCTGCTGATTTAGTCGCATGCGGAAACGTCTCGTTAGCAAGTGTTTCAAGCCCCTTCCTCGTTATTCTGTAGAGGGCTCTCCTACCCTCTTCATTAGCTTTGCTCACAAGGCCTTCACGCGTCATCGCGTTTAAAGTTCTGTATAGTGTTCCTATAGAGGGTCTCCACACTGATTGGGTTACGTAGACTATTCTCTTATATATCCCGTAGCCGTGAAGTCCTGACTCAGTAGCTAGAACCGCTAAGACCAAGTGCCTAAGTACTCGTGCCCTCCCTCTAACCACAATAACACCCTTTTTAACGATGCATTAATTATGTTCTCATATTATATACTCTCAGAGGCTCTAATAAGAGTGACTTATTTATTGTTATAGCTTATAAGCTCGTCTGATATATTCCCAAAGAATGCAGTGATAAGACTTGGGTGGCATGAGTGAGGCATGCTTCAGCAGTGACTATTGAGAGGTACAGGAACGAGATAGTCAACGGCCCTGTAGTTAAGACGTTACTGTGGCTAGGTCTTCCTCTGACGCTAGTTCAGCTGGTTAACGTGTCTTATAATATCGCTGACGCTTTCTGGCTGAGTAAATACAGTGATGTGGCTATGGCCGTGCCTAGGCAGGCCTGGCCTCTCTTCATGTTCTTCAACGCCTTCAACATGGCACTCTCAACAGCTAATATGGCGCTCTTATCTCAGTATATAGGTGCTAGGGAGTATAAGGAGGCCGGTGATATCGCGTCTAAGTTCTTCACGGTAGCAACGTTAACGAGTCTGGTCTTCGGCATCACGTACTTCTCGTTAAGGCATTCGTTGTTCACGTATGTCATTAGGACACCGCCGGAAATATTCGACGAGGTTATGAATTACTCAGGGATAATCTCTATGGACTTAATGCTCTCAGGACTCTCTATAACTTACTCAACGATCCTTCAGTCAGTTGGCGATACTAGAACCCCTGCCGTCGTGGGAGGTATTTCAGCGCTTATTAACATAGTTTGGGATCCGTTCCTCATACTAGGCATACCACCTTTCCCGAGGATGGGAGCTGCTGGAGCGGCTTTAGCCACAGTGCTCTCGAGGTTTGCTGGAGTTCTAGCGTTAATTTACCTAACTAAGCGTAAGTTCCCTGACCTAAGGATATGGTTAACCAAGGACATTGATAAGTTCTGGGTCTCTAGAAACCTACGTATAGGCGGGCCTGTGCTTGTGTTTCACGCGTCTAACAGTATTGCATTCATGTTTCAAAACGCTCTTGTCAACTCCTTCGGCGTTGTGGCTGCGGCGGCTCTCGCCATAGGCTTCATAGTTATGGACATAGCTGACGCCGTTATGTGGGGTCTCACGATGCCTGTGGCCATCATGGTAGGGCAGAACCTCGGAGCCGGGAATATAGATAGATCTAAGGGGATTGCTTACAAAGCTATCTCATCCGTAAGCTTACTCACGTTACTAGGAGCTCTCCTGGTGTTCATAGTTAGGGACGAGCTCATCATGGTGTTCACCTCAGACACGGCCATCTTCAACGAGGCCTTGAGGTTTCTTGAAACCTTCATCTTCAGCTTGCCCTTCTTCACTATGTTCTTCGTAGGGATGTCCGTGGGTAGGGGCTCAGGACACACCAACGTGCCGACCCTTCTAGGTATGGTGCGGTTATGGGGCGTTAGGATAGGTTTAGGTTACCTACTCGCTTACGAGGTAGGTCTGCAATCTTACGGTATATGGGTCGCGATGGCACTAAGCAATGTCATCGGAGGCTTAGGCTCCATTACCTGGATAAAATACGGGGACTGGGCTAAGCCAGTTATAAAGTAGTTCAACTTTACTTAAGTGATACGTTAAGTAATTTATTAGGGGTTAGATCTTGAGAGGGCCTCGTAGAGGTAGGTGTTGTAGGGGAAGACCTCTAGTACCTAGGAGGGTCGCCTTAAGGCCTCTGGAGGATCTCATATTCCTCCCGAACAGAGGTATGAAGAGCTTTAACGTAACCGACTATATTGAACTCTACGACGATGAGTTAGAAGCCATGAGGCTAGTTCATGTGGAGAATAAGAGCGTTGATGAAGCATCTGCATTGATGGGGGTCTCCGGGGCCACTTTCTGGAGGATCCTAGAGTCCGGCAGGAGGAAAGTCACGGAAGCTCTGGTGAACCTAAAACCAATAAAAATCCTGAGTAGATCCACTTACTCGGAGGAAGTGCTTAGATGAGCTTAGGAGTCTTTAAAGCTTCAGGCCTACGCAGTCGGGAGGCGAGATGAATGAGCTGGAGGAAGTATAATTACTGGCCAGAACTAAGATCCCCCACACACTTACACTCAGTAGAGAGTCCCATGTGGGTGTTCAGAGGGTGCTACT
>JAWBLQ010000059.1:0-8332 GCA_038830105.1 Zestosphaera sp.
ATCAACTTCACTAGAGAGATCATAGTATTACGGGATGGTGAGGCTGGCTACGTAACCCTTAACGACCTCCTCGTAGAGGAGGTGACTCGTGAAGGCAACACCGTTACGTGGAGGCCTGTTGATGTCGGCTCGAGAATCAGTATGGTTGAGTGGTCCCCTGAAATGGCTACTAAGGAGGGGTACAGTCACTTCATGATTAAGGAGATTCACGAGCAACCCTACGCTTTAGCTTCAACGCTTGCTGCAGCCAGGGAGTCCGTAGAGAGCCTGGCGAGACTGCTCACTAAGTCCGACAGAGTCTTACTGCTTGGTGCCGGGACGTCCTATCACGCTGCCTTGATTTCAGCCCTATTACTGAGGAAGTATGCCGGTCTATGGGCTGAGGCGCTCATATCCTCTGAGAGTTCTTGGAATCTTAACACGTTAAGGAGTGGTGATGTTGTAATAGGGATTAGTCAATCAGGCGAGACTATAGACACTCTAAAGGGTATTAGGGAAGCTAAAGTGAGGGGAGCGTTAACAGTAGCGGTAACTAACGTAATTGAATCTACCATAGCTAGAGAGGCCGACCTAACAGCTTACATCAGAGCAGGTCCTGAGATAGGGGTTGCTGCAACGAAGACATTCACTTCTCAGGTGGCGTTGCTCTCCTACCTTGCTGTAAGAACGGGTGAGCTTAGAGGGGTCTTAAAACCGTCAAATACCTCACCAGTTTACAAGGCTTTAGAGGAGATCCCAGAGACCGCTTCAACAATAATATCTAGTGTCAAGCGTCATGCGAGCTTGTTGGCTGACGTAATGCATGTAAGGAATAACGCATATTACCTGGGGAGGGGGTTAGGATTACCTATAGCCATGGAGGGAGCTCTTAAATTAAAAGAGATAGCCTACATACACGCCGAAGCTTACCCAGCAGGAGAATCAAAGCACGGTCCCATAGCCCTAGTTGAAGAAGGCTTCCCCGTCTTATTCGTCGTACTGGGTAGTGATGACGGAGATCTTATAAAGAGCAATATAGAGGAGATGAGAGCTAGAGGAGCGCAAATAATCGTCGTATCCCCTAAAAACGCTAAGGAGATACTATCATCGGCGGATTTTCAGTTTGAAATGCCAGTGCTACATGAGATAGCCTCGACAATAACGTACGTAATGCCACTACAGATACTTGCTTACTACACTGCAGTGAGGAAAGGGTTAGACCCTGATAAGCCTAGGAATCTGGCTAAGACGGTCACAGTGTTTTAGGCGCTTAGTTTAAAGACCCTTAAGTTCTACTTACATGGATAATTAATTCTCTTAGGAAGCTATCTGAGAGAGGGAAGCTGAGTTCTTTAAGTCTTTGAAGCAACCTTTCGTAGTTGTCAATGCGTTCACGAGCTATAAACTCTCTGATGAACTCACACCACTCCCAAGGGAAAACCACCCATTCAACCGTCTCATGTACGAAGTAGTCGGGTTTAATTATTGACTTTGGCTTGTAATAGAGAACAGCTGACTTAACGTTCTTTGCCCCCCTCAACCTGACTTGCTCCGTGACTATCTCTAAAGTCCTGCCTGAGTCAACCACATCATCCACTATGAGAACGTTCTTCCCTCTAACATCAGCTGTAAGTGGTTGCGTGATTATCGGTCTCTCCGCTTTCTCCTCGACACCCCTGTAGAACTTAACCTCCACAACACCTATATCGTTGGCTTTGAGCAGGTCGCATAATATCCTTGCTACTACGTACCCTCCTCTTAGGATCCCTACGATAAGATCTATCTTATATCCATTAACAAGAATATCATTAACCAACCTCAACACTGATTCATGTATCTCCTCCCAACTAGGGATTAGAAATCTCGACATCACTACATCTCCAAGAACAACGTAGGGAGCGGCCTTAAATCCCTTTAACGCTTTGTAATGTAGGAGGCGTATATGCCACGAAGCCCTCCCTACAGGGTTTATTAGAGGAACTGGACTCAGTGGCTGTGGTCGGTGGGTCTCCCGTTAGAGGTAAGGTAGGAAATACAGTGCTTGATAACATAACTAAGTTTAATTTCCGTGGAAGGGTCTATGTAGTTAACCCTAAATATAGCGAGGTTCTGGGTTTCAAGTCTTATCAGTGTTTAAGAGAACTCCCTGAAAAGCCTGATGTAGTGGTTATTGCAGTGCCAGCGAACGCGGCTGTTGACGTTATTAGAGAGGCTGCTGAGCTTAAGGTTAAACTAGCTATCGTCATGTCATCAGGATTCAGTGAAGTCGGTAGGCTCGATCTCCAAGCGTCGCTTGAGGACATCGTTAAGAACACGGACATCCGAGTTATAGGACCTAATTCAGCGGGTATTACTCTTAGCAGGCATTCTTTACATGCAAGTATAGAAGTCATCCCTACTGAAGGGAGTATTGGCATTATAGCACAGAGCGGTGCTGTGGGCGGGGTCGTGATCAGTGAGTTAAGGAAATACTCTTCAGGGGTCTCGTTCTTCATAAGCTTAGGTAACTGTCTTGACATATCTGTTGAGGAGGTCCTGGAGTACGGGAGCGAGGACGATAGAACGAGCGCTGTTGTGCTTTACCTTGAGTGGCTACGTAACGGCAGGGAGTTCATCAAGAACTCTCTCAAGCTATTGAAGGTTGGTAAGCCTTTATGCGTCTTAAAGGGAGGGGTTGGTGAGTGTAGTTCTGAGGCTGTTAGATCACATACTGGCGGCTTAGCACCCAACTTCGAGGTGTTTAAGACAGCCGTCTCTAAGGTTGGGGGATATCTCGCGACTGACATTCTTGAAGCTGTGGAGGTGTGTGAGCTTTCAAGGCGTCTAAAGCAGTTGATTCCTTCTAGAGTGTTAATAGTGACGAACTCCGGTGGTCTTGGGGTGTTAACGGCCTCCAGCCTTGAATTGCACGGATTTAAGCTACCTAAACCACCTTACGAGTTGATCAACGCCTCACGCGATCTCAGTCTAAAGGTCTCGTTAGCTAACCCGATAGACTTAGGAGGTGATTCCCGTATAGAGGACTTAACGACCTTGCTAACGCTCGATATGTTAAGGAAATACTATGACGTGGCTGTGTTAGCTTACGTTCCTACAGCAGCGGAACCTCCTGAGGAAATAGCCAGGGTCGTTGGGAGTCAATCAAAGGGATTCAGTCTACCTGTAATAGGTTACTTCGCCGGCGAGGGCGCTGTCGATATAATCACTAAAGTCTCGAGAGATCTGCCTGTAAGTTCATCGTCCTGGTTTTTAGGTAAGGCTTTGTCATTTATTAGGGAGTTCAACTTGAGGAGGGAGTCGCATGAGTCATTATAACCCGCTGAAATTACCGGCTGGTGTGAAAGTAGCTTTAATGGGTAACGAGGCTATAGCCAGAGGTGTTGTTGAGTCAGGGGTTTACGTAGTGACTGGTTATCCAGGCACGCCGTCCAGCGAGGTTTTAATGACCCTTCATGAGTACGGCGACGGTCTTGATATATATGCTGAGTGGGCTGTTAACGAGAGAGTAGCGTTCGAGGTGGCGTTAGGAGCGTCTTTAGGCGGGGCCAGGTCATTGGTTACTATGAAAGGCCCTGGCTTAAACGTGGCTTCAGACCCTATCTTATCAGCAGCTTACTCCGGGGTTAACGGCGGCTTAACAGTCTTAGTCGCTGACGACCCAGGTCCAATAACGACTCAGACCGAGCAAGATAGTAGGTGGTACGCTAAACTATCTAAGCTACCCATGATATCTCCATCAACGCCTCAAGAAGCAAAGGATCTAACAGTGATCTCACAATCATTAAGTGAGGAGTTGCAATTACCAGTTATACTTAGAACGACGACGAGGGTGAATCACGCGGTGGGCGAGGTGCTCACAGGGAGTATGCAAACCCCTAGGAAGTTTCACGAATTTCATAGAGACCCGCCCCGATACGTTAGGGCTGGTATGGCCTGGAATCTAGAGAGACATAGGTGGCTCAATAATCAGCTTAAGTTGGTCGAGAGTGTTGCCAAGCGGTACGGGCTTAACGTAGTCGTGGGTGAGGGTAATAAATGCATAATTACTGAAGGCGTGAGTTACAATTACGTCAAGGAGGCTCTGAGCAGGTATAGTCCTAACGGTGGTAACGCTAAGGTTGTGAAGATAGGTTTACTCCATCCTATCCCCAGAAACTTCTTAATAAATACACTCTCTGATTGTGAGGAGGTTTTAGTGGTTGAGGAACTTGATCCTTATCTAGAGGAGTGTGTGAAGGTGGTGCTTCATGATGAAGGAATTAAAGCTAAGGTACATGGTAAGGAAGACGGGTATTTGCCGTTAGAGGGTGAGCTCAGCACACGTGCTGTGGCTAGAGCTCTGGCGAAGTTGCTAGGGTTAGAAGTCCGTGAGACTCAGTCCTCAGTGAAGAGTCTGGACGCTCCCGCCCGTCCACCACCATTATGTCCTGGTTGCCCTCACAGAAACTCGTATATCGCTATATTGTTCGGTATAGTTAAGGCTGGCTATAATCGTGAGGACATACCCATATTTGGCGATATTGGGTGTTATGCGTTAAGCGTTAACCCGCCGCTTAACGCTATATGGACTGAACACAGCATGGGCGCCAGCGTCTCAATGGCTATGGGTCTTAAGGTAAGCGGATATGACAAACCAGTAATAGCTACGATAGGTGATTCTACGTTCTTCCACGCTGGTCTACAACCATTAATCGAGGCAGTTAATAAGAAGGTGAACCTCTTCGTCGTAGTGCTCGATAATTCTGTGGTCGCTATGACTGGTCACCAGTCAACACCAGCGTGGGGTCTTACCGAATCAGGCAGAGTCGCGGAACCCGTGGAGCTCGCGGAGATAATTAGATCTACAGGCGTTGATAACGTAGCGATTATAGATCCCTTCAACGTTGATGAGATGACTGAGAAAGTAAGTGAGTTCCTAAGAAAACCAGGTGTTAATGTGTTAGTGGCTAGGGCGCCCTGCGCGATTCTTAAAACACGGAGAGAAGGTGTGAAAAAGAAGTATAAGATATTAAGTGATAAGTGTGTTAAGTGTTTAGCGTGCGTGAGGGTTACCGGGTGTCCTGCCCTTTATATAGGGGATGATGATAAAGTCAGTATATTCTCGGAAGACTGTGTTGGGTGCGGTCTCTGCACTAGATATTGCCCCTATAAAGCCATTGTTGAGGTGTTACAGAGTGAATGAGGTCTGGATTGTGAACATCCTTGTGTCTTCCGTGGGTGGTCAAGGGGGTTTAACCCTGTCAAGGGTCCTAGCTACAGCTTCTGTCCTCTCGGGGTACTCAGTAAGGACTGGTGAGACGCTCGGCATGGCTCAAAGGTTCGGCAGTGTCGTGAGTTACGTGAGGATAGGCATTGCCGAAGAGGTTTACTCACCTCTCTTCGATATTGGAGAAGCGCATTATATGGTGTGTATGGAGATTATTGAGTGCGCGAGGTCATTGAAATACCTAAGTAGTAACGGATTATTAATACTTGATAAAGAGATAAAGCCACCTACCTCAATGACCGTTACCGGGAGTGGTCCTGGCGTTAAAGAAGAGTTACTTAAGGGAATCAAAGAAGCTGTGGGTTCTGATAGATTCCTCTCGATCCCGGCTAAGGAAATAGCCTTAAGACTCGGCGCCCCTAGAACAGCTAACATGGTCCTACTAGGAGCTTTAAATAGCGTCTCGAAACTCTTTAAAGACGAGATCATAGCAGAGGCCATTACATACTCACTTAGTAGTAAGGCGGTAAAACCCTCTATACTTGCATATAATGAAGGCGTTAATTACGTGAGGGCTTTGGATTAAACTCAGTACATACATTGAGAGGGTTAAAGAATGCATTGCGAAATAAAAGTCGCTGCTTTTGATATGGACGGCGTCTTGATTAAGTGGAGGTCATCTTGGAGAGCCCTGCACGAATACTTCGGATCTGTGAAATTAATTAATGAAAGCCGCGATGCTGAGAGATTCTTAAATGGAGAGATATCCTATGGAGAGTGGATGAGGAGGGATCTCGAAGCAATAGTTAAGGTCCTAGGCGCTCCTCCCAGTAAAAGCGACGTAGTTAAAGCTTTCAGTAGGCATGAGTTAATGGATGGTGTGGAAGACCTGTTGAAGCTCCTGAAAACTGCAGGTGTGATAACAACTATCGTAAGTGGCGGGATAGACATACTGGCTGAGATGGTTAGTAATGAATTAGGTATAGATATAGTTCTCGCGAATAAGCTTGTTTTTAACAAGGACGGACGCTTAATTCCACAAGGGGTGGAAGTAGTTAATCCACTCAGAAAAGGAGATGTCTTAAGAAGCCTCTCAAGACTCCTCGATGTCCCTCTTGAGAAATTCATGTACGTTGGTGACACTGAATGGGATTTCGAGGCTATGGATTTAGTTGGATATCCAGTGCTCCTCAAGTACGATGAAATTAAACCCCCTACGGAAGCCCGATACATAGTAGTCAATACTTTACATGATTTAAAAGACCTGCTAAGCGAGTGCTTAGTTAGTCATAAATAATGCGTTACGTAGGCTGTGTGACGTACCTCATTAGTTCCTCCCGTAGAGACTCTAAGAGCCTCTGCGGTATTTCTTCAGGGCTTTTTGATGACTCTAATATTAATTCGTACGACGTCATCACTCTATCTCTAAACACCTCGTCAGTTATGTACGTCTTTAAGATCAACTCACTCGTCAGGTGCTTGAATTCATTACGAGCTCTTTCTGCTTGGAGGGGTAGCCTGAGTTCTCTTGAGTAGTAATATGTAAATGCAACTAAGGTCAGGTCTATTAAATACGTTAGGTCAATAGATATAGGTATCTTCATTATCACTTCACTAAAGTAGCCTGTTACGTACTTTACATAGTTTCTGGAGGCGTTCATTAGCGCTGTTATATTCCTTCTCTCCACAGAATTGTTCAGCGCTTTCAGGTAACCAGTTACGTTCTTGCTGAAGTCCTTAAGGCTGATCAATAACCCTATAGCTTCCACGAAATCCTGCAGCCTTCTTGACGTCTCATTTAAAAGAGTCCACTCAGGAATGTTGCCTTTCGTCAGGACGCTTAGAATCCTAAAGATAGGAGAGATCAGACAAACGTAGTTATGTAGAGCCTCTTCCAGAGCCCTCATTAAGTCTTGTTGCTCTTTTATAAATTTATGCAGGAAGGTGAGTAGCTCAACGTCCTTCTTAATTAAATCATTGACGATGATTCCAAAGAAGGCGTTATCTAGTGTTGTGATTTCAAGCGAGGTTTCCGAGCGCCATACTAGCTCTTTAATATCATGAATCGGGATCTTCTTAACTTCACCCGTTATTTCTTGCTTCTCTAAAACTAACGCCACATTACTTAACCGTACTCTACATCTGTATTCAGACTCATTCTCGAAGCACCTGGTTGACATCTTAAACGCTCCTCCCTTTAAGATATATTGAACCTTCACGAACTTCTATATCCCCTCTACTCATCAGCAGGATCCACACTAACTGAACTGAGACCTCTGTAGTGAAAGGCAATTCATTAACGCTCAGAGCACCTTTGCGTGTAAGCTCATACATCACGTAGTCGCTAAAGAGAGGTAAGTGCTCAGCTAGGTTATTTAAAATAATGAGTCTCTCTAAAACCACAGACGCATTCTCAAGCATGCTCGGCAGTTCTTTAAGAATCTCGTTAAAGCCTTCTATGAGGTTAGCTGGTGACGTGATGCTCTCCTTACCTACCTTTGCCTTAATTAAATCTATGTATTTTTTCAGACGACTTAAGAACAAGTCCTCTATATCTACGTTTTCCCCGTATATGGACTTGATCTTCAGAGCCACTTTCCCTAGGTCCCTCATCAGAGCATCACTTAACTCGTTTAGAAGGATAATCAAGTTATTGTAGGTAGATGCATACCTCTTTAAAAAGAGCAGTATCTCAGGCTCGCTGAACACCTCCGGGGTCTCAGCTAGTTCGTGATATATTTTATCAACAACTACTGGAGAGTCTAGACCTCTTAAAGGTTTCTTGCTCAGCTTCCTTAACAAGCTATCCACTAAACCCTTGCTGCTTAGCAAGCCGCTATGTATGCTTCTCAGTCTAGGGATTGCTAAGTCCATTAGATCAGTATAAGTACTCAGTATTAGATCCAGGTTCTTAACTACCATCGTGCTTGTCGTGCACTCTATATCTGATACCTTAGTTATCCCCACTGAGATGGTGTTGAGTTGCTCTGTGAGCGCTACGTACGTGTTAAGGACTAGGTCCTTAAGTCTTAGGCAGTTATCTCTCAACAGATCCTCTACGAGTCCTATGTAGGTTGGAATATCCTTAGCAGTACTCACCTCATGCAGTCTCGATAATCTCTCCTTCGAGGACTCGCTGTATGGCGT
>JAWBLQ010000060.1:0-4087 GCA_038830105.1 Zestosphaera sp.
TGAGAGACTGACTTCCATTAACCTCATTTACCAGCGACACGTACGTTGCTGAACTTCAACGACGGGGTCGAGACCCCGTAATTATACCTGACGTCATTCCCAACTACTTCAAGCTTGCTCTTAAGCAGTTCATAGATGTTCGAGGAAATCACGGCGTCCTTCACAGGCTTAAACAACTCGCCATCGCGTATTACATATGCGTGTGTTATAGTTGCGTTTAAATGCCCGCTCACAGGGTTAGAGAGCCACTCACCTATGGTGATCATGACCAGCACGCCATCCTTTGTCTCATGGATTATATCGTCTAGGGGCACCTTACCTGGCTTGAGGTGTAGGTGGTGAGGTTGAGGGATAGGCCCTGACGTGTACGTCCTTGCGGCATTACCTGTTGATTCCCTTCCCTCCCTAAGGGCTGTGTATGTATCGTAGAGGTATGTCTTGAGAACCCCTTTCTCAACGATTGCTAAATTGCTGGTCGGATGCCCTTCGTCGTCGAACTGCTTCGAGCCTAACACGTTGTCGGAAGCGCCCAAATCAACTACCGTGAGATCTTCAGACATTAGGGCTTCACCTAACCTACCTGCAAGAGGGGATCTGCCCTGTTGGACGTTCAGCGCCGAGATCGAAGACGCTAACATGGTAAATAATATGGAGGCAGTCACCCTATTAAACAGGATCAGTTCATAGTCACCGTTTGGGAGCTGCCTCGCGTTGACGAACTCCCTCGCTTTAACACCTGCCTTAATACCGACCTCCCTTGCTTTCAATTCCCTGAGGCTCCTACGTACGTCATACTCGTTATACGTGCCGGTCCTCCCGCCCTCACTGACTTTAGCGTAAATGTAGAGGTTAGAAAGCGTCTCGGACCTGGTTATAGGACCGCCGTAAGTGTTCATGTAAGTGATTTCAACGGACCTAGTAGCTACAGCACCTCTAACGGGCTCAGCATCCTTACAGCCCTCCTTTACGGATCCAAGTAAGTCCCTCGCTACTAGCGAGAGGTCCTCTGAAGTAGCCTCGGCGGTATCCCTGTCGAATAACCCGCCCACGTGGCTTAAGGACACTCTACTATTAACGCTGACCCACTTCGGATCAGGCGGGGTTACCCTAGCTATAGAAAGAGCTGATTCCAAGGCCTTCTCAATACCTTCGTCGCTAAGGTTCTGGGTCCCTACAGTTGCTACAGACTTACCGACAACGACCCTGATACCTAGCGAGGAGAGGGTGACTGACTTAGAAGCCTCAACAACCTTGGATAACTCGAGGATGGTCTCTGAAGACCTGGCGAAATACACCTCCGCTTCTGAGGCTCCTAACGTAACCGCCTTCCCGACTATTCTCTCAACATCCAATACTAATCACCACCAACAATCAGCTCCTTAATTAGGACGTGTGGGCCACCGTCACCGACCCTGACTGATTGCCCGTCCTTACCGCAACCGCCAAAGACTGATGTAGTTATCCTTGATTCTTTCCCAACAGCCTCCACACCTCTTAGCGTCTCTAGTATAGAACCAGAGACGACCACACCTCTCACAAGCCCTCCAAGCTCCCCGTTCTTAATTAGCCTGGAAGGACCTGCAGAAAACGTGAACGTACCTGCACCGGTGTCGACCTGACCACCCATGGCACCTTTACCAACCAAGTAAATCCCTTCTTTAACCTCTTTAACCATTTCATCAGGGCTCCAGTCTCCCGGTGCCATGTAGAAGTTCGTCTGCCTGACTTTAGGTATGTGTGTGAAGTCCTGGGCTCTTCCGTTACCAGATACAGGCAGGTTAAGACTAGCTGCGGTTTCTCTGTTGGTTAGGAATGAGTTGAGCACGCCGCTCTCGACTACCACGGTCTTCTTCTTCAGACTACCCTCGTCATCAAAGGGTATGAAGTAACCGCCATCAACAAGTCCATCATCAAGTATAGTCACTAAAGGCGAGGCTACCTCCTCCCCTAACTTACCTTTAAGCATGGACATACCTGAAGCGACTAAGTCACCTTCACTTGCATGTCCGAAGGCCTCATGAAGTATTAAACCAATCATTTCAGGGTCAACAACGGCTTTTATTAAGCCTGAAGGAGGCAGAGGGGCCTTAACAGCCTCTCCAGCGAGCTCACTCACGTTAATTGCGAACTCCTCCCAATTCCTACCCTCAATGAATTCCCAACCAGCCACGGATGACTCCTGATCGCTTACTCTCTCCATAGAGCCTGATTCAAAAGCTACGCTTAAATGAGCTAAGCCAAGTAAAGAGGTCTCACACTCTAGCTCCACTCCGTCAGAACTCACCACGTACCTCCAGTCACGTTGGACGCCTAGCCTAGTTACAGCTGATTTAATCCTATCAACCTCTAAACCAGCTTTATTGACCTCCAGGACGAAGCCCGTCTTAATTTCATCAGGTATGTCCTCAGGCCTAACCTTCCAGTAAGATGTGAACCTACCTTTGTAGACCTCCCTGTCCCCCAGACCCTCTATCCTGTTAGAAGTTCTGGCAGCCGCTATCGCCCGCTCGATAACCTTATCAACGCTGACCTCGCTTAAGTCGTTAGTTGAAGAGAATCCGAACCTACCTTCATAGAGAACCCTGACACCTAGCCCAGCCCTGAAGACCCTTGAGAACTCCTTCAGGACACCGTTATCCGCTGTAATTAACTCGTAAGTAGTGAATTGAGTCCTAGCTTCAGCGTATGAAGCTCCAGAGGACTCCGCAGTACGTAAGGCGTGGAATGCTACATCTCTCAGCAACAGTCCTCACCACGTAATCTTTACTAGCAAAATCAAATAAATTTATTTTCTATACATAGAACCCAAACTTGTTAACGTACACGTAATACGCTATAACGCCTAAAACAAGGAAGGCAGTGTTGACAAACCCATTATCGGATCTAAATAGCCTTAAGGATGCAGGTGTCCTGGATAGAGGGTAGAGAGGCTTAAAAGGCATTTTAGTCATTAAGTCACCCACTAAGTGCGTAATGAAGGCGGCTAGGAATGAGGTGAAGGCTAACTCGAAACTATATCCAAGATAACTCGCTACATAACCTGCAGCCAGAGAGAACCCAATGCCAAAGAAAACGTTATGCGTTACCTTCCTGTGCGGCAACTCTAGCCTCAAATCCACGTCTGGCAGTGAAGACAACACTGAAGACAAAAGTATCACTCTATTAACGCTAACCCCTGAAAAACCTAACATATAAGATATGCTTGACGTGATGAGTAAGTTGAAACCTAGATGTCCTCTCCAATCCATGACTACACACCCCCTAAACCCTCATTGACGCACTGAAGATCTATCCTCAGCCCCCCTCCCACATACTCACTCGACATCATGATAACCTCTGCTGTACTAATTTCAAGCACATCAGCGACAACAACATATCCAATTCCCTTGAAGCACTCCTTAATAATCGAACAGTATTCATCGGGCTTAACCACTGAAACGCTACCCTCAACAATTCTCAGCTCCATGAAATATACTTTGTTAGCTTTAATTAAAGAATCGAAACCGAAGGCTTCTTGAGGATTCACTATATAGTGAATGACTATGATTCTTAAGAGCTTAGATATTAGCCTCACGCCTTTAAACTTGAAGGAAGTCCGTAAACCCCACATAATCTAAACGTAGAATTAAAAGAAGACAGGAAACAGTGTAGCGCTTACCGAGAGGGTGAGGGAGATGTAACGTTCGTAACTTATTAAGGGTCTAGGGAAGGATGTTTGAAATGTTTAAAAATTAACATTACATTATTAACAGGTTGTGTTGCTTAGCTCCGTGTTCACCTGGGTGAGCAGAGTATTCAATCGCGTTCTGGGCATTCCATGCATGCTTGGCGGTAACTCGCTTAGTAGCTTCTCAATGAATTGCTTCATAGCATTCAGTAATGTTAGATAGGTTTCACACGATATTCTCTCATTCATGTATAAGTTCTTCAGGGCTATTAGTGAGCCCTCCAGCTGGGATATTCTACCGTTTAGCCAAGCTAGCGCCCTTACGTAGGTAGCGATCATCATCCCTACTTTCTCTCTGATCCTATCCCTAACCCTCACAATCAAGCCCTTAACATGCTCAAGCTCCTCAGCCTTCCACCT
>JAWBLQ010000060.1:4097-8265 GCA_038830105.1 Zestosphaera sp.
TACAAGGCTCTTTAATTCGTCTAACAGTGGTTGCACTTCATCTAGAGCGGTTGACAATGTGAGAAGCGCTGAGTCAGGGTCATTATGATCGAGGGCTATCTTAGCTGCTTCAACAGCGTCCTTTAGTCTCGTTGCTATCTCCTTACTCAAGCTTAGTATCTTAGTAGCGAGATCTCCGTCAACAGTAATGTAGGGCTCCAGACTCTCAACTAGAGATAACACTACGTCGGTCTTCCTAGACGCCGCATTAAGGTGCTCTACAGCTGATTCAAGGTCCGAGGCATCAATAGACTTCACTGTTTCATTCACTATGTGAACCAAGGCATTAACCTGAGCTATGAGAGCCCTCAGAACCTTCTCATTACATACCGCCTTAACCCACTTCACACGTAAATCTTCTTTAAGGGATAACATAACCCTCCTGATTATGTCGTCGACCTCTCTCAATAACGCCTTAGCCCCGGTCACGTTACCCTCTTGTAATGTCTGCCTTCCCTCGTTAATTAGATCTAGGCCTCTCGTTATATTACTAAACACCCACTCAGGGATGTTAAGATCCCTCTCACTCAACCAAGTCGCAGTTATGTTTAGACCTAATAGTGTTCTCTCTCTAACCTGGAACTCCGCTTCAGTCCTCCTAACAGCGAATTCATCCTTAACTGTTGGAGGTAGGTTCTGTATGACATACACGTATACAGGCATCACGAGCCTCGCGGCGTAAAGTACTTTATGTAGCGCTCCAGTAACGTTGGTTTCCTTTAACTGATTCACTTCATCAAGGATGGCTTCGGCCTCGCTAAGCATTGAATTCATGTCTTCGTTCAGGGTTATATTATACTTCTCACTGAACTCTCTAATCCTTTCTATAAGTAGTTCAACCCTAGACACCAGGACCTCGACAGCGTGCTCAGGCCCTCTAGTAACGCCAGCCTCGCTCTCAGGTTGCTGGTTGGCGTTAGCAAAGACGATTACGTCTAGGGAAGAGGCAACAGACAATAACATTGCCATTAACATTGTAATCCCGACCAACTTACTCGACTTACTTGCAATCCAGCACATTTTTCACACCCGAATAGGTCTTAACCGTATTAAATATAAACAATACGTTGAAACGCACGCGTGAAACCGTTGCATCGGTATTGCAATGACAATCCCGACATACTTCGAGACCTTCTGCTTTATTAGGTTCTGTTCCACGTTAAATGATTGAGGGATGTGCTTGAGGATTCTAGTCTCGAACGACGATGGATACTTGAGTCCAGGACTTTATTTACTCGCTGAATCAGTTAAGGGTTTAGGAGACGTTATTATAGCTTCAACGGAGGTTCCTCGATCAGCCACTGGCAGGGAGATAACGTTCAACAGGCCCCTGCGCTTAGCGAAGAAGAAGTGGCTTGATTGGCCTGTATACGTCACGGACGGGACACCTATAGATTCACTGCATCTAGTGATTGAGGTCCTCGGATTTAAACCTGGCTTAGTCCTCTCAGGAATCAACGTCGGCGATAACCTTTCACTGCAACACATATTCTACAGCGGGACCGTAGCCATAGCTATCGAGGCCGCTCTAATGGGGATACCTGCAGTGGCTTTCTCAGCCGACGTGGAGGGATTTGAGGATTTCAACCATGAGCACTTCAGGGACCTAAGTAGTGAGGTCACGAGAAGCGTTGCTGATTACGTAATCAACAAAGGACTGCCCATAGGGGTAGACATACTCTCAGTCAACATACCAACTAGGTTTAGGAATTGCGTGGAAGTCACTAAGGCCACCAAGGTCAGGTGGGAGGCATCCTACAGGAAGAGTATCGACCCTAGAGGCAGAGAGTACTACTGGCTGGCAGGCGTGAGGAGCGTAACTGAGCCGGGAACGGATGTGAGTAGTTTTGAGGGCGGCTGTGTAACCATAACACCGCTTAAAATAGACCTTAACGTCAACGCGAGTGGTGTTAAGGCGTTACACGAGTTAAAGGAGGGATTATTGTCTAAAGCGAGCCGAGAGTTCTGAGGCACGTAAAACCTGTAAAGCCTACGACCCTCTCCCCGCTTGTTCGTTTCTCTACCTACCATACGCTTTACTTAGGACACGGCCGAGGCGGCTGTAGGGCCTTCATCCTAGGCAGGTATTGTTTCAATTGTTACACATGCTCTACGCGTTTATGTTTTTTAAATTAAGATAAAGTATTTTTATGAGGTGCTCGTGTTGTTCAGAGGCATAATAACTCCCATGATAACCCCGTTTAAGAGGGGCTATGAGATAGACTTTGAGGCTCTTGAATGGCTTACCACGCATCTGGTTAAGGGGGGCGTTCATGCTGTTTTCCCTAACTCGACCGCTGGCGAGGCACCCAACCTCACGGCCAGCGAGAAGAGGGAACTGATCAGCAGGGTAATAGAGTTAGCCAGTGGGAGAACGAGGATTCTTCCAGGGATCGGAGGTAACTCAACTCTTGAGGTTCTTGAGCTAGGCAAATTCGTTAAGGATCTAGGCGCTGATGGAGGAATTGTTATAACGCCCTACTTCTATAAACCCACTCCCAAGGAGCTTAAAGCTCATTACGGCAGGATAGCTGAGTCTTTAGAGATACCTATAATTATTTATCACTTCCCAGCATTAACAGGTGTAACGTTAACAATTAAAACGGTGAGTGAGCTGGCTCTCGAGTACAGTAATATAGTGGGTTTAAAAGTCACGTACGATAACCTTACGTATCTCAGATGCATTATAGACGAGGTGAAGGGAGTTAGGAAGGACTTTTCAATTTTCTCCGGTCTTGATCAGTACCTCTTAATTAACCTCATGCTTGGAGGCGATGGTGATGTTGCTGCGTTGTCCAACCTAACACCAAAACTACATAGGAGTATTTACGACGCCTGGCTTTCAGGCGATCTGGTTAAGGCCTACAGCCTCTACACAAGACTCCTGACCCTTACTAAGCTGATCGACATCAGTTCCTCGACTATGGCGGCCGTCAAGGCAGCTCTATCTTTAGTCGGCGCCCCGATAGAGCCAGTGCTCAGACCCCCTCTTAGCGAGGAGGGTGAGGACTTTAAGAAAACTGCGAGCGAGCTACTTAAGGAATTCACTACTTTTATTTAAGCTGAATTAGCTCTCTCTGTAATCATGAGTTCATTATTCGAAACACTTAACTCGATGAAACCCTCGTTAAGCAACCACGCTACGTAAGACATCAGAGCTGATCTCATCAGGAAATAACTAACAGGGTTCCGTATATTCACTGAGAGATCCTGTAACACGTTTTTAATCAAGCCATTGACAGTGCCGCCAGTCCTCACGTTCCTTATAACTGCTTCCCTCACGCTTGTTATTGCCTCAATGTTCTTACTAATTACCTCGGCGGAATCACTACCGGTTAGCACCTCACCGTGCGAAGGGACGACGACATTGTAATCCCGGACTTCTTTAGCAAGTTTCTCAAGCGTTTTATAGGCCTCCTGAGCGCTTAAGTGGTAAGGAACTCTGTGCTTCATTAAGATCTCGGCAGAGAAGAAGGCATCAGCAGAGAAGAACACTCTGTTAACACCGATTCCTATCATACCTAGGCTGTGCCCAGGAAGGTGTTTCACTTCAAGAAACCTTACATCCCTTACCAGATCCTCGATATCCTTAACAGGAACGCCAGCCGCCTCAACTAAATGGCTTCTAAGGACGTCAGGCGGGTATGCACCGTAAAGATACAGTATCTCAAGAGTAGGTAATTCTATGAACGGTTTCTCGAGAGCTGATGCATATACTCCTGCACCGCTCCTCTCGAAAATGATCTTATTGCCCCCTATGTGATCAGCGTGTGAGTGCGTGTTAATCACCGCTCTCACATTTAAATTAAGCCTCTTAACATTGTTTAAAATCCTCCTTCCAGAATCCTGATCTATTCCTGTATCGACTACAATACACTCACTCTCATTAACCGCTAACACGCCTATGTTAGTACGTCCAGTAAGCACGTAAACGCCATCAGCCACTTGAATCAAACCCAATAACACCACCCTGGCAGATTCCATTAATTCAAGCGGGACTCCATTAATAAACCCACAACAATACGTGAGGGTCTAAGAGGATTGAAGAGTCATGGTAGGTATTAAGCCGGTCACGGAAACGTACCTCCTTACCGAGAAACTCGGGATGAAGAACATCGCAGAAGTGATT
>JAWBLQ010000061.1:0-7998 GCA_038830105.1 Zestosphaera sp.
AATCTCTTAACTGCTCGTCAGGAACTCTGACAAGCTGTGTGGAGAAGCCTAACTCACTAAGTCTTTTGGCCATTAACTCGGCCATCTCCTCATAATGCTCTCCAGGCGGGTTAACTGTAGGGACCTGAATGAACTCCCTCGTTAAATCAACGAGCTCGTAACGCATGTCATCGATGGTCTTGAATAAATTCCTTACAGACATTTTCACCACATGTAAGTAACTTGACTAGAGTTAATAAGCCTAGCCGCTTCCTTCATGAGTCATGTAAGCCAGATAGGTAGGGAGAGGCTGGAGAAGCTAACTATGTTTACTCATCATCGGTTAGACGAAGGAATTATCAAGTCAACCTTGCCGCGCCAGCCATACATATTTATCCCTAGCACTAGGATTGAGAAGAGGTTGTTTAAACTGATGAAGGTTTAGACCGTACGATAGAGGGTCAGCTTGCGGTAGTGAATAACTGTGATCTCTTAGGGTAGAGGACTAGGATTGATATAACCGGCACGATGAGACCGATGGCGGCTGTGAGCTGTATTGTTAACCCCCACACGTCGAAGACTATAGTTGCAGTACTGACTAGGATCGTGAGCCAAAAACCCCATCTCCGCCTTACTAGGAGCCCGATAGCGGCGATGAGTCCGAAGACTCCTAAAGACAGGAACATCGTGAATAGTACAAACGAGATCGTGTACGAGACCGGAGTATCTAGGAACCGCCCCATCCCTGCAGGCGTGCCTAGTGCCGCGAAGAAAAGCCTGCCAACTGATTGAATGACCCATAGGAAGCCGATGAAAGCAACTCTCCATGACCCTCCTACCTTCCCCTCCATCGCTTATCAGCCCCTCATAAGCTGGGTCGCTATGTTCCTCCCGAATTCCCTGCATTTAGGGAGCTCACCTTCCGCGACAGGTCCCTTCAGCCCCTGCACCCTCACGGATAAACCAGCTGCCACCTGCTTCAGCCCCGGAGCTCTCTTACTCACTCGCTCGACAATCTTCCTCACAGCCTTCCCGAGATCTCCCCCCATGTACGTGTCGAAGGCAGCGTACATAACCCCCTCCAGCCGTAGCCTACCGAGCTCATCAATGAACGCTTTAATGCCTCTTGTAGGACCGCCCATGTGGTTCGGAGAGCCTATCAAGATCACGTCATAGTTAGGAATCTCCCTCACGTCCACCTCCTTAAGTTCCTTAAGGACAACCTCCACCCCGCCAACCTCCCTCACCCCCTCAAGTATCTCCTCCGCCACGCGTCTCGTATTACCGTAATTCGACTCGAAAACCACAATAACTCTCATGATCATAACCCCCCTCAACATCTCCAGCCTGTGAATAGGCAACAAACTTATTAAGCTAGTTGCTCACAACTATATACTGGTGTGTGTTGGGAGTATGGTGGTTTGAGTGCTCGACGAACCCGCTCAGTCAGGCGGGTTCGTGGTGAGGGATGCAGGGCCTGGCGACGTGGGGAAGGTTTTCGAGATCTACTCTCACGCTTTAGGCGCCCTTGACGAGGCTGATTACGAGTGGTTCAAGGCGTTGATTAGAACTAAGTCTAGGAAGAAAAGAGTCGCCGTGGTTGAGTTCAGCGGTGATGTGGTTGGCTTTGCTGTAGTCTATAAGCAGGGGAGGATCGCGTTCCTCGACAGCATCGCGGTAGATGAGGGGGTGAGGGGCCGTGGTGTTGGAGGACTCCTGCTGAACACTATTGAGAACTTACTCAGGCGTGAGGGTGTCGAGGTAGTTACCTTGAGCGTCAAGAACTGGAATCTGAGGGCTTTAGACTTCTACTTGAGGAGGGGGTACGTGATCAGGGGTATGGTGATGATACTCTCAGCGGATCCATGCAAGTTAGACCCCCCGCACTCGGAAGACCACTACATAGTCGAGGAGATCCCTGCCGGGAGGCTGAAACGCTTAAGGTTGAGGCCAACGACCTGGTGGAGTAACTTGATCGAGGACGTCCACAGGGTCATCTATAAGCGGTACTTGAGAGGTGAGAGAGCCATCGTCATTAAGTCCGGGAGGAGGGTCAGAGGCGTGGCTGAGTTCTCACGTAACGGCAGGGTGTTCGTCAACTACGTAGCCCTCTCCTCATACAACGCTACTAAAGTACTTACAGAGATCGTTCACAAGCTCAAGGCAGCTGCTATCAAGGAAAAACTCAAGGAAATAGTAATACCTGTAGACGCGTCGAAGAGAGTTCTCGTATCGGAGTTAATCGCGATGAGCTTCCACACGCGAGAGACTGAATACTTACTGACTAAAGACCTCAGCAACTGCGATGCCTATGAGGTCGAGGAGTAAAGACATAGGGAAGCATTGAAATTAATAGCGTTGCTAGGCTCCGCTAGATGGTCTCAGACAAAGAGGGGGTAGAAGTATGAGTGGGCAGAGTACCTAACAACGCTTTCGCAATGATCCTCAAACCTTTCAGACTTAAGCTTCATAGAGAAGAAAAACGAACAGTGTAGAATAACAGACCCGGTACTCCGATACAGCATCGGTAGATACTGCTGACTTCCTTCCCGTAAGGAGGGATTCATCGCTTCTTATCCTATAACTAGTGTTCCGAGTTACTTTATTAGTTGAGTCTTCAACGTTTCTATTACCTCGTCAACGCATTCGTTAAGTTCTTGCTGCGATGCTATGTAAGGCTTTCTATGACTCCTCCACATGAATGCCTTGTAGGCTACCTCGCCAGCTTCGGTGTCAACGTATTCGAGTTTCACTACAGCATCTGCCACGCTGGATTCTAGTCCGTAGGTTAGGTCGTCGTTGTATGCCCCAATACGTATGACCAGCTTACCATCCTTTCTTAGGTAATTCATCTCGTTGTACAGCTCCCGGATGTGCTTCCTTAACTCTATTGTTTGTCTCGGCAGTTCGACGCCGTGAAACACCACTACGTCAGCGTTAACGTTGTCGACCAGAGTTAACTCCCTCGCCGTGAGTTGAGTAGGGCTACAGGAGAACGGGTTAACGCTCACGAAAACCACGTGCTTATCAATGACCTCTTCAGCGACGGCCCGCTCAATGCCTTGCCTCATAAGTTTGTTGACGATCTGTTCTTTAATCGATTCCCGCGGGTGTTTATAACTTATAAACAGCAACCTTAAGTCGTTCAGCATAGCCATGTTAAGGAGTAAGATAGGTAGGTCCAAACAATCGCTATCCGGTGGGTACACGAGGTTAACTACCTGACCCTTATGTATGTGGTCGAACACCTTCCTTAGGAGCCCGCACGGTAGCTGTAGCTCCCTACCCTCAACCCTCACCCCCTCAAGCAGTGGAGGCACCCAGATCTCAACCCCTCTACCCTCACTTATCGAGAACGGCGTTTCAGCCAGAGTCGTTGGCACTCCCCTGGCCTTCCTCACTTCAAGGACTCTTGTAGAGAATCCATCCTCCACTCGGTGTTTAAGTATTAAGACTGCGTCGGCGATGAATTCAATACTGCCTAGCCCAAGTTCCTCTGAACCGTAAGGCAGCTCCGCGTTCAGAATCACTAACCCGTTCGTTATTTTAGGTAGGCTGTAGAAGAAGTTCTGAAGCCAGGCCCTCCTGCCGGCATCGTCCTTAACAGCTTCTAGCAACGCGTTAATGGAGTCAATCACTAGAACGTCGTAGTTATCGATAGACGTGAGCTTCAGCATCTCAACGGAAGACTCGATATCAAGAGTTACAGGGATCTTGAAGAACTTAAGCAGTCCTTTAGACTCAGCCCCCTCTAGGTCTAAGCCTAACCTACTCATGAACCTGAAGAGCTTGTCCTTATCCTCCTGGAGAGATATGTAGAGGCATTTATGGTTAGCCAAGGAGTTACGATAGCAAATCGTTGAGGCTAACGTCGTCTTACCTGAACCCGGGTGACCGGCGATAACTACGACGTACGGAGGTTGAATAGAGCCGCCGAGCAGCCTATCTAAACCCTCAACACCAAACACGTAAGGCTCAAGGAGTTCCTTCAAGCCTGCCGCCTCTAGTTCATCAATAGTGTTTATATTAAAATCTTAAGTTTAAAGTTATAAACTTTACATATTCAGAGACTCTAGATTATGTAGCGTCTTCCATATTTCTGTGGTGAAACCCCTTGTCACAGATCTTCACAACGCTTAAGATGGGGCCGTTAAGGCGAGGAATGTTGGACTTAGATTAGCTGGTAATAGGGTTGTTGAGAGACTCTAGGTGAGATCGAGATCGGGGATTGAGAGTTCAGAGCAACTGGGTTTAGCCCCAGACTCAATCAAAAAGACTAAAGCCGGTTGAAGCTTTGCACATGAACTTACAGCCGAAAGCTTACCTTCAGAGCAGGGAAAGAGGTCGGTGTATAAGGAAAAGCGAAGAATGATTCAGACCTTTTAATTCTTAGGACTTCTCTAGCCTTTAACACCCATCCTCACTGCCTCCCCTATGAATCTCTGTGCAAACATATACATGGTTACTATTGGTACTGCGTAAAGCACGGCCGTTGCAGCGAACATATTCCAGTATGTCGTATAAGCTCCCACGTACCTATACATCAACACGGGCAGGGTCTTGAACCCGAATAAGTTTGCTAACACGAACTCCGACCAAGAACCCATAAACGCGAAGATAGCTAGAACGAGCATAGGTGCCTTAGAGGACGGCAGGATTACTCTAAACATGAGAGTCCACCACCCACTGCCGTCCACGAAGGCCGCTTCATCAAGCTCCCTAGGTATGTTATCGAAATAGTTTTTGAGGAGCCACGTATTGAAGGGCACCATCCCTGAAACATATAGGAAGGGCAGTACATAGATATTAACTAAGTTCAACTTACCTAGGAAGACGAATAAGGCGACGAGCGACCCCGCATACCTGGAGGAGTTGCTTGCTAGCGGTCGGTATGACTCTGTAATGAATTACAGCTTCATGAGGGATGTGTTAAGAGTTTTTGAGGGCTCGATGAGCCTCGATGATTTCATAGTATCTTTGATGAGCAGGTATTCCTCACTGCAAGTAATTAAGGCCCTCTCATTATACAATCTACTCGGCTCGCACGACACCCCACGTATAAAGACTCTTGTGAAGGATGTAGTAAGGCTTGAGGCAGCCTACGCACTACTGTTCAGCATCGCCGGGTCCCCTTCAATATACTATGGTGATGAAATCGGGATGGAGGGCTGTGGAGACCCGGATAATAGGAGAGGGATGATATGGGATAAGTCGCTGTGGAATCACGCACTTCAAACCTTAATTAAAGACCTTGCATCGATACGGAGGTTATGTCCCCCGCTGAGGCAAGGACTGATGAGGGTCTCGAGGGATGGGGACTTACTCCTTGTAAGGAGGTACCTAAACAACTCTTCATCACTAACGATAATCAACATGTCAGAGCACGTAATATCAACGCCTAAACCACTCGACGGCCTGGATCTGCTTACCTCCAGAAGAGTTGAAACTAGTGAGGACTATTGCGTGTTCAAAGATTACGGCTTTATCATTTACTGTTAATACGGCTAGAGCTAGCCAGGCTAGCTCTCGTTACTGACCTCCTCACCCGCCCTGAAGGGCGAGGGTTCCGGGAAGGTTTAGAGCTACATTCCCGGCTTCTGCTGGGTCCAGCTCTGCGCCCGGTCTTAGGCGCGTTACCCCTACCCTGCATAGCGCGGGGCTCGGGGATATGGTTTTTGTTTTGAGTAGTATGTTGTATGCTCTCACTAGGTCTGTGTTGAATACTTTGTCGTGCTTGTAGCATTTCAGCAGACCTCTATGTATTCTCTTGTGGTATCCGTCCTTGGTTCTGCAGAGCGGACAGGTGGTGGATGTGTTCTCTTCGCTGACGAGCTCCACCCCGATACCGTATTCTTCCTCTACCTCGATTATCCTTCTCACCAGGTATCCATAAGTCCAGACGTGAACCGCCTCGAAATTCACCTATACCTTTTTAATTACACTTGCTAGGGGTTCAGCTCCTATAGGTTTATTGATTGATGATTTCAGCGGTTGTTACTGTGTTGGTGTATTTTTTAGCTACGCTGATCAGTTTTTTATCGTCAGTTACCAGGGTTAGTTTATTTTGTGTTGCGATGTAGATGTAGGATGCGTCGTAGATACTTATCCCTTCTTTCATGGCTATTTCTAGTACGTCCTTCTCGGAGCTTCTTACGGTGTGTAGGTCCAGTATGTTGAAGATCTTAGATAGCAACTCAACTAATCCATAGGCTGTCTCCACCCGTATTCTCTTGAGTAGGTAACACTCTTTCCAAACTGCGTTAATAGTCTCATAGATGGCAAGATCTGTAGTGCATCCCTTCACGAAGACCCTTACCTTCCCCCTCTTCACGAGATTTAGTATAGCGCTGGCGTCGTAGAGATACACAGCTACCTACCTTCCCTATCCTCCCGTATCAGTTCAACTACCTCCTCATCAGATATCTGAGAAAGTTCTCTAGATAGCTCGCCAGATAGCTCCTCGAGCTCCTCAACCATACGCTTCTTAACTTCTTCTTCGAGGGCTCTCCTAATGACAGGGCTAGGCTTTATGCCGTACCTGTCTAGAAGCTCTTTCAACCTCTTCGGAATCTTAGCAGATACCGTGACATAACCCACTCAAACACCCTAAGTAGACATTGTAGTAAACCTATATAAAGTTTACCTTGGGAGAAACCTCCTACTACCGTAGCTATATGGATATGGCCTGGCGGGGACATAATAACAGGCTACTTCTATGTAACGCCTTCTCCTTAAATCCTCTAATTCTATCTTCCTCACGGCTAAACTCCCACACAAACTAGCGAATGGGGATACGTGAGTTCATCACTGGATAATTCGAGAACTCGAACTAGAAATCACCAGTAGGGGGTTTAAGCAGTAGTGCTTGTTTTTGCTGGACTACTGGTAGAGAACACTACGCAGTTCTAAATTCCCTAGTGCTTTCGTGAAGAAAGTTTTTAAGTTTATGCGGGTAGTTAGTTACAGGGGTGTAACTAGTTACACCGGTGTATCTATATGCTCTTCGACCCGAAGCCGAAGGAGTGTAAGAAGGACCTCTTTGATAGGGAGAAGGAATTGTCAGGGCTTGAACGATATGTTAGAATCGGCTCGCCTTTAATACTTTGTATAGGCATTAGGAGGAGCGGTAAGACTTCGTTGATTAGGACTTTCATCAACGAGTATCAATACCCAGCCCTATACTTAGATGCTAGAAAACTAGCGGACTACGGATACTCTAAAAGAGGATTTATTAGACTTACGGCTGAGGGATTCAGCGTGTACAGAGGCTTGATGGATAAGCTCAAAGAATACCTACAGACTGTTAAAGGCATTACCGTCTCCCCTATCGGCGTGGAATTCGACTGGAGGGGTGGGGAGTTATCTATCTCCTCTATACTTGAGGAGCTAAACGAATACGCTAAAAAACATGAAACGGCGTTTCTAGTTGTTATTGATGAGGCTCAGGAGTTGAGGTTTCTCGTTGGTAACAAGAAACTCGATATCAGGAAGATCATTGCGTGGAGTTATGACACGCTACGTAACATCAAGTTCATTATTACGGGGTCGGAGGTAGGCGTGTTATACGGGTTTCTAGGCTTCGAGGATCCTAAGAGCCCTCTCTACGGGAGGGCGAGAGACGAGATAGTTTTAGATAGATTTCCCGGAGACAAGGCCGTGGAGTTCTTAGAGGCTGGCTTCAGCGAGGCAGGAATCCCGGCGCCTAGAGAAACCCTGCTAAGAGTTACCGATATACTCGATGGAATACCTGGCTGGCTCGCACTCTATGGGTACACAGCAATTCAGCAGAGAAGATTCGATGTACTGAAGACCGTTTTCGAGGAAGCCGTAGCAACAGCTCTCTCAGAGCTGTCTAAACTAAAGAGATACTCAGAACTATACGCATATGTACTTAAGTCAATCGCTACGGACTGTAATACGTGGAGCTGCATAAAGAGCTACGTTGAAGCTAGAATAGGAAGGACTATAGCTAACTCAAGGCTCTACTACATACTGAGAAACCTCATGAACGTCAATATA
>JAWBLQ010000062.1:0-7805 GCA_038830105.1 Zestosphaera sp.
AGGACTAAGGAGCTTAGCAAAGCGGCATGAGGTCCTGCACACCTCCTCACCAGGAGGTAGGTGGTTAGGGTTAGGCTTATTGACGTAGCTACAACCCCGATGTACGTGAAGAAATACCTTGGGCTTAAGCCCGTGAGTCTTGAGTAGATGGTTGCGTCAAGCAGTACAGCAGGCCATCTGTTGTGGTAGCCGCCGAGAACTGAGTCATTCCATACCCTCACGTCGGGGTCTGTTAAGAGTCCCTCACTTAGCTTCATTAGGGGCCATACGTCCGTTGAGAACGGTTGATTAGTGATTAACGTGGGCACCAGCCTGACTAAGGCGGTGATTAGTAACAGCAGGAGGAGCGCCCTAGACCTCACGCTCCTTAACCCCCCACATAATCCCTAGCGTCAATAAAGCTACTTCAGAGACGTACACGAAGAGAACGCCCTGCAAGGGAATCCTAGGTTGGATAACGTAGTTCAAGACCCTTAGCTCTATCAAGCCGCTGAGGTAACGTGAAGTAAGGGTGGCTACAGTAAGGGCTAAGCCCGCGTATGTAAGCACGAGGGTGGTTAACACAACGAATATTGAACGCCTGGAAAGACCTAAAGACCTAAGTACCTCGACACCCTCTCTAGAGAGTCTGAAGAGACTCTCACCCACTAAGGGGTTGCTGATCAGCACGAGCGTAGCGGTTGAGTAAGAGAGGAAGAAGAGGAAGTCCTTATGAATCCCTAACCTAGCCATATACGCCTCTGGAATCTCCCCGTAGATCTTAGCAGTTAAACCACCGCCGTCGCGTTGAGTCAGCACTAAGAGAGCCCTCCTAACGAGCGACGTGTCATTGAAACTTAACCCAAACCTCCTAACGAGCGTGGTCAAGACGCTTGAGTTATCTGCGTGCAGCACCGCCACGGAGTAGCGACCGTCCCCAATACCTCTAACTACCCTGGCTAACTCAACGCTGGATAAGACCTCGTAGTTGGAGAGGTTTGAGAAACGCTTAACACTACAGACAATGCTGAAGAGCGTCTCCTCAGTGAATGGGGAGTAGAGAGGTAGCACGTCACCCTTGCTTAAGCCGAGTTCGCTGGCCAGCCCCTCACCGACGATGACGCAGGGATCACTGAACTCGCTTAGACCTGCCAACCTCGATAAGGTGTCCCTGTCTAAACCCCTCAAGACCGCTACCCTGCCCTCAACGTAGACCGGGGAGAACACTACGAACCCCACGTTAACGCCGCTGACGTTACTCAGCAAGCCCCTTACATAGCCCTCACTAACGATCGAGGTGAGTGGTGAGGCTGCGTAGCTAGACACGACCAGGCCCCCACCCCCAGGACCCAGCACGAGCTCCCCGTAGAGACTGTAGAGCGACTCAACGTACCCTAAGACGCTTAAGGAAGCTAGCGAGAGCACCGCCAGTAAAGCAATGAACCCCAGGTGGGCGGCCATCGGTAGGCACCTAGTAATTACCTTAAGACTTACTAACCACATCAAAACCACCTACCCTGAATGCCGCGTAACCCACAGGGATCTCTACTAACGTCATGATTAGGGCAGGCGTTAAGTCGTTAAGGCTTGGCTGAGGCCCTGACACCACAGCGCCGCTTAAGAAGCTGAGCACGGCACCCCCGGTGTAGAGGATTAAGTAGCTCAAGGCAGTACAGTAGAGAGATAGGACACCGACTTCTAGGCAGGTCGCAGAGGTGAAGGCCAAGCTCGATTCGAGAATGCTTAGACCTTGAGCCCTGAGAACTCTTAACTCTTGACCCATCCCGTGAACGATCTTCACGTTAAATAGGTAGAGTATAGGCACGTATACAGTCATGATCAGCAGGACGTAGAGACTTGAGAGACCGGTAAGATCCCTGAGCAAGCAGTCGATGATCGACCTGCTTACCTCGCTCGAGTTAACGATACATAGGAAACCCTCACTTAAATGAGTGAGAGCACCCTCAATGATGAGGACCTCCTCGAAGTGCCTGGAATGCGAGTAAGCCAGGCACATGTTAAAACACTCACCACCTGAGCAGGCGTTAAGCACTTGGTTCAGGGTTATGTTCAGCCCCCTGAGCAAGGGTGTACTTAGTGAAGCCGTGTAACCCACGCACGTGGTGTTGAGCTGTGTCAGCTTAACGCCTAGAACCCTGCTTAGCTCGTCAATACTGACTACGTTAATCACTGGCAGCTGGCGTGACGCGTTGCCATAAGTCACGCTCAAAACCCCATACCCCACGCGAACGCAATCATCCTTGACCTCGTAGTTATTTAGAACTAAGGCAGCTCCACCACCGTATCTTAAGAGGTTTTCCGACTGTGACCTAATCACGCTTATCGATGACGTGAGGGTCAGTGAGACAAGTATCGGGGGTAGGATTACCAGTAGCGTTAAGGTGGTTAACCCCTTCCTGAAGACTGAGAGCGTCAATATCTTAAGCACGTGCGTGTAGCTCATAACCTCATCCTTACGTGTTGGTATTTCCTGTAGGCAGCCGCTACGGCACCCATGAACGTGTACAGTGAGATCGTTGTCAAGACAGGTTCTAGCCTTATACCCCACGGAGTGTAATTTAGCACTAGACCGAGTAGCGGTACTACCGCCAGCGAGAGGCCTATGGAGAGCGCCAGTCTCTCTAAGTCGCTGAGAGACCCTTCCTCCGGGTAAAGCAATTCCACTGTGACGTAGCCTACCATGAAGAGGATGAGGATCGACCCGACGACGTATCTCAGGTATATCATCTGAGGAACCAATCCTGTCAGGTACACAGACGCAACAGCCAGAGCTATTAAGGACGCTGAAGCCCAGAACCAAGCACTGTAGTCAAGCCTTATAAGATACTCAGCGAATACTTTAGGCGGGTTGGGGTCAATAATCTTTAACCTACCGCTCGAGACGTCCTCGTAAACCCTCCTCAAGACCTTGTATCCCCTGCCAAGAGACCTAACATACTCCTCAAGAGTCTTGCCCTTCATGATATAGGAACCCCTATAACCCTCACGTGCAGGTGCGCCCACCTACCGCTGTAGACCCATACACCCTTGCTCACGTCATAAACCCATAACTCGAGGATCAGCGATGCATTCTTACCTATCAAGGACTCGTCAACTACCACAGGTAGACTTACCTTGATAAGGTTCTCAGAGTTGTGAGCGATAACCGCTGTTAAATTCTCAAGGGACCTAAGCACGCTTGGGGTGTTGTTTGTTGGCAGGTCGCTCGCAGTCCCTACCTTATACCTGACTTGAGCCAGTATAGGGTATCCCATGTAGTTAAAGACGTAAACACATAAGTCAGTCTTACCGCCTGCGATCACGTACCACGGGTAATCGCCGATCCTGCACTCACTGTTCAAAAGCCCTATCGCCGTGAAGGGCTCAGTTACCTCAGGCCTCAGCATAGTTGCGGTCGTGAGGACGGATCCCAGAATCACTAAAGCCATGATAACCGCGAAGACCTCATCGTTTATCACGTTCACCGGTGATCATCCACCCTCTCCTACTTCTGAACCACGCGTAAACGTAGGCCCTAGGCAGTAGGAAGTAGGTGAGGAGCGGTATAGCGAGGATTGCAGCAACCGTGCTGTACTTAGTGACGCTCTTCATCAGGACTATCTCATCAGCCCTGGCTTCAAGTCTGCTTAAGTTAGCCTCGATTAAGTTCATGAGCTCCGTAGCATCGTCTAAATCACCGGCTTCCAGAAGCCTTAAGACTTCGTTCAACGGGTCAGTATATTGGTTCACTTCAACGCCTTTCCTTGAGAGATCCACAACCCTTGAGTAAAGACTGAAGAACCTCTCGTTCACGTCCTCACACAACGCGGTGGCTGGTAAGACGAGCAACGTAGCCATGAAGATCAACGTAATCGCGAGCGCATGGCCCCTCAGTCAGCATCCCCACATTAAATAATGCTTATTACCTTAAAACTAATATACATTTGGTGTGTTTCACGACGTATGATGACCTTACAGTCATCATACCTACCTACAGGGAGGCTAGTGGAATCGGTTATGTACTTGATGAGTTAACGTCTTTAGGGATCTCGCGAGAGAACGTGATAGTAGTCGATGGTCGTAGCGATGACGGAACTCCTGAGATAGCTGAAGGTAGAGGCTTTAACGTGATCTTTCAGGAGAACTCAGGTAAGGCAGACGCCATTAAGATCGGCGTTAAGCTCGTTAAGACCCCGTATGTTTTAATCATGGATGGCGACTACACCTACCCAGCCTACCACATACCAGAGCTCCTGAGCAAGGCTAGAGAGGGCTACGACTTAGTGCTTGGCTGCCGGAGGTACAGGGAGAAGGGTGCTATGAACCCCATCTTTATGTTCGGTAATAAGGTGATCACTTACTTCGTCAACTTGCTTTACGGCACTAGGATCTCGGACGCCCTGACCGGTATGTACGTGGTTAAGACAAACGTGCTGAGGGAGGTATTCTACGAGATGAAGGGCTTCAGCCTGGAAGCTGAGATCTTCTCACACGTGGCTAGCACTACAGGAAAGGTGGCCGAGGTCCCGATAAAGTATAGAGCCCGGAAAGGTGTTAAGAAGCTTGGCATCATACAGGGGTTCAAGATAACATGGGACGTGATTAGGCTCACGTGGAGATATAACCCGAGCTACTTGATATTCCTGCTTGGGTCGGCTCTCCTCATACCCGGGCTGGTGTTAGGGACATACGTAGCTTACCACTACTTCTTCACAGGGATCAACTACTACCTTAAGGGACTCGTAGCCATATTATTAACGCTGACAGGCTTTCAATCACTCTTGATGTCAATCATGTCCATCTATACGAAGAGAGTTGAAATGAGGACTCTATACAGGATGAATGAAATTAAAGGGTACCTAGAGGAAATGAGGGAGATGGTTAAAAAGTGAGATGCTGGGAAGCACCTCAACAGCGGTGTGTTGAGCGAAGCAAGTAACTCTCTATAATCACTCATCTACAAACTTGACTTGAAACGGCTCTCCAGATTTCACACTACTTAAGACTCCCTCTCCCCAGGGGGGTTGCCTGTAGTTACTCCTCCCTCCCCGGACCCGCTCTCAAGCTTCCTCAACTCAGCCTCTATCTCCTTCTCTATCTCTTCCACAGGCTTAGGCGGTGGTGTAGTTGCTAGGGTATAGCCGATCCACGCGAGGATGGCGAAGACCCCTGCGACCGCTACAAACCCCGTTAGCTTAAGCATGAGTAGGTAGTATTCAGTAGCGAACACCAACCAGCCGTAGACTGCTATCACTAAGACCGAAACCACGAGGAGCAAGGAACCAATGACCTGATCCCTACTCAACCTAAGACACCCTAGATTTACTTAAGGTTAAATATAAAAAGATTAACACGTAACTAACGCCGTGCAACGCTGTCAGGAGGCCTACCTTAGGGAGCCGGGCCTTGCCCCTTACTCAGGCCCGCGCTTAGCGTTTTTAAACGTTGCATTATCGTGACTGTGTTCAGGAACACCCCAAGTGTGATGAGCGCTTCAGCGTGTGATCTACTCACGAGTATGAGGAGTGTTAGGGAGGCTGCTGTCAGCAAGCCTCTCTCACCCCTCTCCATGAAGCCAACGCCCTCTAGGTTTATGCTGTGTTGACTAGCTATAGCTCTTAAGTAGCTCGTCAGGAATGAAGTCCCGAGGAACAGCATCACTAGGAACCACTCAACACCTAAAAAACCTAGGGAGAGTGAGAACATTAACTCCTCAACCCTGTCACTCACGGAGTCCATGAGAGCCCCCTTAGGTGAGGCTTGGTTCGACGCCTTAGCCACTGCACCGTCGATTAGATCGCAGGCCAGGCTCACGACAAGGAGGACTAACACAACCCAGCTAAGACCAAGTAACGCGAAGCACGGGGCTGTGAGGCTCAACAGTAGCCCGGTCAGAGTCACAGCACTTGGCGTGACTCCCAACCTCCACAACGACCACCCTAAACACCGTAGAAGAGGGGTCACCGCGGCTCTAATCCTGTTGAGCACCTCACGCACCACTAAGTAACTATCGGTTCTTTAAAGATATTTAACTTAAAAAGGGAATACTAAGTAGATGTTGAGGAATCCGGGATCTGATTGAATGATGTGTACGTACTTCACTGAAACACTAAGGCGGGAGGGAACCACAGAAATTGTTTCAACCAGCTACTCAACGACGCCTGCCATCCAGCTGTAGCGGCACCAAGGACTTTACAGGAGTTGAGGCGGTGACTTGATTCTAAGATCTGTGAGAGTCTATTCCATGGCCTGAACGATAAGCACGCGGAGTTAAGTCAATACGACAACCTACATGAAGGTAACACACTCATACCCGACTTATCGATACGTACGTCTACAGGTCGAGGTAGACGTGGGACGTCAAGTTATATACTCTCCAGCCAGTAATTAATGGTGAGTAGCATTGGCAAGCGTGAGGAAACTCGTGTTAGTTACCGAGCAGAACCACGACCTGCATAAGCACTTCAGCGGGCTGGCTGAAAGGCTATCTAAGGAACTTAACATACCTCTGGAGTATAGGTGGGGGGATTACGTCTACGTCACTCAGCACGGGGATTCAGACGAGCTAGGCATCACGTGGCTACCCCAGCTATTCGCGGAGTTGGATGAGGGAACTGTAGTCAAAGTACTGACGCAGCCAAACCTCAGCGACTCCGGCTACCTGGATGAGGAGAGGGACTATAAAGCCTCCATAGAGGTGCTTAAGAGGTACTTGAGCTAAGGGTGGTTTCTTGACCGTCAAGGCATTGGTGGTCAGGGTTGTTGAAGGGGGCGTGAAGTCCCTGGAAGCTGTGGAGGCTGAGAACCTCGGCGACGTGGTTAAGAGCGAGGTCGTCAAGCTACTTAGGACGTGGGATCCAGAGAAGCATGACTTAATAATAACCAGACATGAATCTAGCGAGATAAGCGAGGCGAAGGAATCAGCGCCTGTTTATATTTTAAGCCCGTCAAGCGAGTGGAAGGGGAATGAACTTGTGGAGAAGGAGGTAATAGCTGTGTTTCAATATATAAACGAGGAGCTAACGAATGAAATCCTGAGAACACTAACTGAATACAGTAAGTTTAAGGGATGACCCTCTTTACGAAGCCGGGATCATGATGAACGGTGTCCTAACTGAGTGAATGATTGAAGGACTACTAGCTGATTAACTCCTAGGTACTTACTGATTCGACGGTTGTTCAGGCTTAGTCCTTCAGACGGGATGAGGTTAATTAAAATATCGTCGAATCACTGGCAGTTCATCCTGTCCTCCACACCTACGTCTGACGCTATTTGATTCAACTCCTTACACACGTTCCTATGGAGTGGAACGCCTATTTTGAGTCTAGTCTGCATAGTGTACCAGGCTTTCTCTCCTGGCAGCCATATTCTATCAGCCTTAGGGTGTTTTGGGAGGGATTTTATTTCCTCAACGTACTTCTCTACCCTGGAGTGGAATTCCTGCATCGGCATGAAGAACTCCACATTTATCGCGGCGAAAGCATGACCCACGTTAGCCGGCTTCTCCCCAGTCGTGTAGCCGACGTGCATCCCCCATGCAGCTCCTGAGAGAACCCCCGCAACCACGTCAACTATGAACGCAAGTCCTGAGCCTTTATGCCCTCCGAATTCCTCGCCTAAACCCCCTAACGGTAGGATAGCAGCTCTTCCGTTCTTAATCTCGTTCAGAACTTTGTCAGCGTCGCCGCTGAGCAGGGATCCATCCTGACCCAGCACCCACCCCTCACGAACCGCCTTACCTAGTTTAGCGTAGAGCTCTATTCTACCGACGGGGATCACCGCGGTTGCAGCGTCGAAGAGTATCGGTGGAGGTCTAGGCCTAGGC
>JAWBLQ010000063.1:0-7756 GCA_038830105.1 Zestosphaera sp.
TCATACACAGGAACATATAGAGGCACCCCAATAACTGTAGTTACGCACGGGCTCGGAACCCCGTCGGCGCTCATAGTCATGGAGGAACTCATTATGAGCGGGGGCAGGTGCTTCATCAGACTTGGCACTGCGGGAGCCATGGTTAAAGGCTTAAGGATAGGTGACTTAGTGATACCTACGGGGGCTGCGTATTACCCAGGCGGTGCTTACCGTCAATACAGTAAGGAGGACGTTTGTGGCCCCTCATCACCGGACTTCAGCCTGCTTAAAAACATCGTTGAAGCCGCTGACCGGGTTAACGTTAGGTACTTCCTAGGTCCGGTGCTGAGCAGTGACGCTTTCTATGCTGAGGACCCGGGCTTTGCTGGGAAGTGGTCGTTAAGAGGAGTCATAGCAGTTGAAATGGAGTGCGCCGGGATCTTCAACTTATCCTTGATGCGTGGCGTTAAGGCGGCCGGCGTTCTCGTGATCAGTAACTCCTTGCTTGAGGATTTAGGGCATGCGTCAGCTGAGGAGCTTAAACACCATGTTGAGAAGGCTGCGAGAGTCGCTTTAGACGCCTTAGTTAAGGCTGACCTTAATACATAGTCCTGACTCCCTCAACGTTGATTTAAATAGCTGGCTGGACCTAATTTACTGGGTTAAGTGAAAGTATGAATGAACTTCGAGAGTTAATTGAAAGTGAAATTAGAAGGCCCTCCGTGTTCACAAACGAATCGACTCTATACCCTGAGTACATACCTCCTACGATAAGGCATAGGGATAAGCAGTTAAAGCAGTTAGTCAGACTCTTTAAGCCCATTATCCTTGAGCCTGGGTCAACCTGCGTTAAGGCTCTCCTAGCAGGACCTGTAGGTACTGGGAAGACCGTGACGGCTTTCGTGTTCGGTCGTGAGATAGTTGCAGTTGCTGAAAGGAGAGGGATTAACCTGAGATACGTTCACGTGAACTGCTCTAGATCTAGGAATTTAGTCGGCGTCATCAGGGAGGCTAAGGAGGTCCTCAGGCTACACATACCTGATAGAGGGCTCTCCTCAAACGAGTTACTTTCAGCATTCCTGAAGTTGCTGAGTAGGGAGAACCTCCACGTGATACTGACTCTCGACGAGTTCGATTACTTCCTGAACGTAGCTCCGCCGGAGGACCGATACTCGATCCTCAGACTCTATGATATATTCCAGGATGACGTGAGGAGGGTTAACATGTTGTTCGTGACTAGAGGCTCGCCAGCCGACGTATGGTCGAGAGTAGACACGATGACCGGAAGCTACTTAATGAAGAATCTCATACCTTTCGAGCCCTATAAAGCTGTGGAGCTCCGCACGATACTTAAAGACCGAGTGGAGAAGGCTTTCCATCAGGGGGTAGTTGGTGATGAGGTCGTCGACTACATATCTAAGATGAGCGGCTACGATACGGGCGGTGACGGGAACGCCAGGAAAGCTTTAGCCATCCTGCACGCCGCAGGGAAGCTGGCTGATAAAGACCTCGTTGAGGGTAAAGCGAGCAGGGTAACCATAGATCACGTGAGGCAGGTGGTTAGCCATGAGTACCCAGCGCTTGTGGACCTCCTTGACATGGTAAACTACCTCGGGCTTCATGAGATCTTAGTTCTCAGAGCAGTTATCCAAGCACTCAGGGAGACCGGCCTAGACTACATTCCCATGAGCGTGGTTGAGTCGACGTATAGGAGGATCTGCAACGAAATCGGTGAAGAGCCTAGGAAGCACACGCAACTCTACATTTACGTAATGGATCTAAAGAAGAGAGGATTAGTACTTACTAAGAGCTCTCTGAGGGGTAAGAGGGGAAGGAGCACGTACGTGGGCTTTGGGATGGCCCCGCTGGACGTAGTCCTTCAGAAGCTTGATACAGTGATTAACCAGGTGAGAATATCCTGACAAGCAGCCCTCTCGAGGACATCTTTTCAAGTAGAGCCAGGGTTAAGATAGTTAGGGTTGTTTTCTCGAGGGGTGAGGCAAACTTAAATCAGATAATTAGGGAGACTAGACTCAACCACAGATCAGTGACTAATCACTTGAAGTACCTAGTCAGCGTGGGTTTAGTTGAGGAGATAAGGGTCGGCCGACTCAGGTTATTCAGACCTAACTGGCTTAACCCGAAGGCAAGGAGGCTTGAGGAACTACTCACTCTTTTCTAACAAGTCTGGCTCTTATCAGGTTGATTCCATCACTTCATTCGCTTCCTAAATAACTATCGAGCACGTATGCACCTAGGGAAGCCCCAGTGACTGACTCAACAATCCCCTCTACGCTCTTACCTTTATGGCCGGCGCCTCGGCTGGAGTGATTATTTTTAATTCCGTAAAGCAATTATTTCTGGTGTTCAGGTTGAGTTTCACATCTCCAGACGCCAGGGTGTGGACCTACGTCATAGAGGCTGTGGGGAAGTTTGCTGAGTCAGGGGTGTTTATTCTTAAGCCGGAGGCAATGCACGTGAAGGCGATAGACCCTTCAAGGACTGCCATGATAGAGTTCATAATTCCTAAAGAGGCTTTCGAGGAATATGTAGTCAGTGATGTGAAGGCTGTCTATCTAAGTATGGAAGAGTTGAGCAGAGTGCTGGAGAGCGCTGAGAGCAATGATAAGCTCCGCGTGATGTTTTCAGAGGGTAGTGTGAGTGTGAACTTCAGCGACGGTATAATCACCAGGGTCTTCAAGACGCCTCTCCACGCTGAGATAGCTCATGAGGAGATCCCAGAGCTTGAGTTACAGTACCTTAACGAGTACGTGGTAAGCGGGGACGTACTCTACGACGCCCTGGTGGGTGTTGAGAGGTTCGGCGATGTCCTGAGGCTCAGCGGTAACGAGTCTACCTTAACGCTTAGGTCTGTAGGGGATTTAGGCGAGGCTGAGGTTGTGTTGAGCGTTGAGAAGGGTACCTTGAGAGACGCCAGGGTCGGGAACCCCGGCTTCGAGGTCTCCTTCAGCCTCGATTACATAACGTACTTGAAGAAACCGATTAAAGCCAGTGAGGAGGTCGTTGTCAGGGCTGATAATGACCTGCCGATACACCTTGAGCTAAGGTTTCCTTCAGGCAGTAAGTTGAACTATTATGTCGCGCCGAGAGCAGAGTGAGAGGGTTAGACACGCATGCCTTAAGAGGCTTCTTAGGGAATACTATGCGTCCCTCACCGAGATCCCATTGCCTGACGACTTGATACTGAGGGAGTTCGCCTTCCAAATGTTGAGCGGTAACTTCGTCAGGCATCTATCATTCCAGAGCGTTGCTGAGCTCAGGGAGTTCATAGTTAAGGAGGCCCCCAGGAACTCCTACTACTCGACCGCCCTCTACAGCGACCCAGCAGCTCAGAGAATAGAGGATAAGGGCCTGATATTCTCTGAGCTACTCTTCGACATAGACGCCGACCACCTGCCTGACTGCAGCGCCTCCGAGTACCTGCTTGAGTCCGGGGTTACCTTATCCGTAATCAGTGAGAGATGTATTGAGGCCGGTAAGCAGGAGCAGCTTAAGTTACTCGACGTCTTAACCAGTTTTCTCGGCTTCAGTAGCGGCGAGATAACGATGTACTTCACCGGGCATAGGGGGTTCCACACAGTCGTTAGACCTAGAGATGAGGAATGGCTTAAGCTGACCTCCAAGCAGAGGAGGGAGTTAGTTGACTTCATCAAGTTAAAGAGCTCAGAGAGGATTCTGTCGGAAGGGGGAAGGAAGTCCCTGAAGTTCACTGCACTCTACTTCAGAGCCAGGAAGTTCATGGACATTGACCCGACGCTTGGTCTAGGGGAGGCGCTCGCGAGCGCTAGAGTCGAGATCGACGAGTTAGTGACTCCAGACCTCACCAAGCTCGTCAGGATAATTAAAACGCTTAACGGGAAGACCGGGTTTGTTGTAACTCCAGTGTTGAGTGAGTCAAGCCTAATGGACTTCGCCTTGACCCCTGGTCTATCACCGTTCAAGGGCGATGCGGAGGTGAAGTACTTTTACTCGTCGCAGGAGCCTATAAGGCTGTTTGGGGAGGTCGTCAAACTCGTTAAGGGTGGAAGGGCAGTCATCCCTAGATGGGTTGCCGTCTACTTAGCGTTGAACAACGTGGCAGAGATACTCTGTTAACTCATATTTAACTCTTGTGACCGTATCTATGATGGTGCTTACTGAGTGTTGAGAGACCTACTCAAGAGCGAGTTAAGTGATTTAAAGCTCGCTAAACTCAGTAAGGAGGTTGTTGAGGGAGTTGTGAGAGAAATCACGTCATTTATTGATTGGTGCTCAAGCAACTTGCTGATTGACGTATGTCTTAAGGAGGTTGGAATAATTAGCGACGTAGCTGAGAAGCTGGCCAACGTCAGGTTAGGTAAGGTTATAGAGCAGGACCCGGCCTCTATAGAGCTCGCTAACGTTGATGGAGGGTTACTCGGTAAGGTCCTAACCATGGTTAGGAAGTATGTGAGGTTGGCCTTGACGGGTTTAGTGGACGCCGAGGACTACGTACCAGTGGTTGTTACCTCAGACGCTCTGACTCTCAATAACCATCACTTCACAAAAGGCTCTGTAACGACTCTTAAGTGTGACCTGGCATTACTCATAGAGGCCGCCGGCCTGGTCAGGGTCGTCGAGCCCTCAACCACCCATCTCCGGAGTTAGGAAAACCACGCTGTCGCCGTCACGTAAGACGTGATTCAAGCTACTCACACCAACTCCATTGACTGAGATGTAAAGAAGTAGCCTACTCTCTAGAACCCCCTCCCCTACTCTCCTGCTCACTCTATCTCTAACGACTTTAAGTAGGTCGGTGAGGGTAGCTCCTTTACTTAACTCGATCTCGACGATCTTCTCACCCTCAATCAGCTCACTAGCTCTGCCAAGGAAGGTTACTGTGATCTTCATGAAGACCCCTTCTTAATCGTTACATACGCTCCTTATATACAAGCAACGCGTGGTTGGAGATGAAGACAAGCTTTACTGCTTGCTGTAATTGACTTTCTGTATTTTATATTACTGAAAACTTATTAACTTTGTAACACTGTAATATTTGTGACTAATATGAGTAAGGAATTTAGGAAGGAGTTGGAGGGGTTTGTTGACGGGGTTAAGTCCCGGGTGGACGTCCTTGCCGAGAGAGTTGAAGAGTTGTGTGGTAGGGGTGACTACTATAGGGCGTATAGATTATGGTCTGAGGGTATCACTAAAGTGCTTAGGAGTGTAAGGGAGTCTCTAGGGAGGTTGAGTGACTTAGCTAGAGAGTCTAGACTGAGTGAGGGTGAGGTTAGGGACTCTATTGAGTACCTCAGAGAGGGACTTGAGGAGGTCCTGGAGAGGGTGGATGAGGTGAATGAGAGGCTTAGGGGGTATAGAAGGAAAGGGTTCGAGGTCTACGTAGGCTTCACACCTCGTAAGGTACTGCACAACGTCTTCAAGGACATCGAGGTCTCTATGGAGGGGATTAGAGAGGGTGTGGAGAAAGCTCTAGAGTCGCTGGAGGAGACTCTCTCCATGACCTTCGGCAAGCCGAGTCAAGTGGTTTCAGTCAGAATAAGAGAGGACGACCTGGAAGTCATCGACCGACTGGTTGAGGCAGGGATATTTAGAAGCAGGAGTGAAGCAGTAGCGTACTTCACAAGGAAAGGAGTCGAGGCAAGCAGTGAGTGGATTAACAAAGCGACGGAGCAAGCTAAGAAGATCAAGGAACTACAAGACTCAATAAGAAAAGAACTGAAAGAGCACGGGGAAGAGGAATCCGAGGGGTAGAGAAGTCAGCAAAACCTAAAATACCTTTAAGATCTATTATTAGTGGGGCCGCCGTAGCTCAGCCTGGTGGAGCACCGGCCTCGTAAGCCGGGGGTCGCGGGTTCAAACCCCGCCGGCGGCTCCAAACCTATAAGTACCCTGAACAAACTATCGAAATACGAGATGAGGTTTCGTCTAACACCGAAGTTATGAGGAGAGACTTTAACAAGCAGTGAAGAAGAATAGATGCATGTTAGCGGGTTGGTACTTGGCTTACAACCACTTTCCCTCTACACACTCCTCAGAGACGCGATAACATTATTAGTTTTGAGGATCATAGTCTTAAACATGGTAGTAGCCCTGATTTTTAGGATACCGCTACATCAGGCATGAGTACGGAAGCGCGGTTACGGTACACTCGTAATGGATTTTATCATCTACGGACCAGCCTTCCTTTACGTAGGATTTCATAACATTCCCATCCAAGCTTAAATCTTTTGCTATCTCTCTTCTCCCTCTATTCCTTCTTACGTAACTCCTACACATCTCTGTTACTTCTGAATACTACTTTGCCCTCGAGTAGGTATGACAGGTCTATTATTGTCGTGACCCTTGCTCCCTCTTTACCTCTCCTTAACTATGTACACGCGTGGGGCGTGACATGTCCGCCTGTGGATTGATCCGGGTTTGCTTGAACCTGATTTGTTATTACGACGGCTAAGTTAATGCTTCTGCAGAGCCCAGCAACTTATGTAAGTATTGTTTTGACTTCTGTTACTTCTGTGATAATTCGCCCCTGTTAATATACGTCTCTGGAGCAACTCATCATGCTGTCAACTACGACCAGTCTAGCGTTCTCCTTGGTTCTTGAAACAGACGGTCTATTACGAGGCGTTAGAAGGGTAAGAATCTATTCGAGTTACGTACGTCGCCAAGCACTCGCTAGCACCCCTCAAGACCTTACGTAGTCACTGACTCCTCGATCCGAGGCAAGCGTCTGGGACCCTTAAGCTACAGCGCCACTGTAACAAAGAGAACAAGCTATAAAACCTGAAGAGCTCGTTAATCGGTTTTCTTTATGTGTAGTGAAGGCATTAAAACACGGTAATGATTTACTTATTGGTGGTGATGTAATGTCTCTTTCTAGGTTAGAGGAGCTTAGGAGGGAGTTAGGCGAGTTAGTTAGTAAAACCCCGGAACTCCTCATGTTCATAGAGTATGCTGGGAGGGCAGAGGCTGCTAAGGCGCTGGATAGGAAAACTAAAGAGTTGATGTCCTTAGCTATAGGGATAGTCGTTAGATGCGAGCCTTGTATTCTGTGGCACACGGTCGAGGCGATTAACGCTGGCGCTACGATGGAGGAAGTGCTTGACACCGTTAAGGTAGCGGTGTATATGGGCGGAAGTCCCGCACTAGCTCACGGCATAAAAGCATACAGCATTGCAAAAGAACTCCTCAAGAAATAAACGAGGAAACCCGAGTTTTAGTTTTCATATAAAAGCTTCACATCGTTTTCTTACCCAAAGCTTTGAACATGTCAAATCCTTCATTAACATTGAGTACCTAGTTAGAGCTTCTTAGTTCCTTCTCTGTAATTAATAAGAAAGAGAGAATTGTAATACAAAACTATGACTTGTTAACTTCTGAACCTATTGAGAATCAAGAAGACTCTGGCTAAGAGGTTCCGCAGGTGCATCACCGAGAGGTATGGATTGAGAAGAGATTCTCTCTCAAAGGCTGTGACCGATCTAATCGAGGAGGAGCTGGGAGCTACGCAAAGCCTTGCTTCAGATAACGTAAATGCCCTTGATGCCCTTAGCTGATTATCTGCAGTGTGACCACTTGGTATATATGGTACTCTCCTTGTAGTGGACGGGGGTAATTCATCTTAATCGCTTTCTTCTAGGTGATGTTGTTGTTTGAATTATGCTTAATATGGAGTGAGAGCACGGGGAGGTCCCGAGAAGTACACTTAAAATGCTTGAAAGGTTGCGTCAGAAGATGGGAGTGGCTATGCTTAATGAAACTAAGGCTTATCATAGTTTTC
>JAWBLQ010000064.1:0-7659 GCA_038830105.1 Zestosphaera sp.
AGTAAGTCTTTTTGCGGTTGATGCCCATGAACTCACAGTCTTCTTGCCCACGTTTCTTTAGGTCTACCGTAGATAGTTCATCACGGTTTCCCTTAACCCTCCCCATAGCTATCTATACTTCTCTGAAACCATGTGTTCAGCGTTTTACTCGGTTCATTATTAATGTATATGTGATTGTTGTTAGTATCGCTACGTTTCTGATGGTTGCTAACCACTGCGTGGGCGAGTCTATAGTCCATGGGTTAAACCCCGTGTTGATTGGTACGAGTCTTGATAAGAGCGTTCTAAGCGTTGCGTCCTCGAAGAACGCCATTATCAGGAGGGAGTTAGCTACGTCAGCTATCACGTATGCGTAGAGGAGCAAGCGGTTCAGCGCCAGGAGCGCGAAGGGGGTTACCATAAGGATCATCTGCGGTGTGAAGATGTAGTTCAGCGCTACTACCCCTCCTACAGACGCGTAGGATAGAGTGATGACGTCAAGAGCCCCCCTGTAAGAGAGTATCGCAATAACTATAAGCAACGTCGAGCCTAGCAACATGTATAGGTATTTGTGGAGTGGATTAAATATGTCTGGGATCATTAGCGCGTAAATGCAGTTCTCGCAGTACCAACTCATATGGTGAGTTATGAAGCCCTTTGTCGATAACGCGTAGAGAATTGCGAATGGACCTAAGCCACTGATCAGAAAACCGCCTGAGAACATTATTAAGTCACGTACTTGATTACTACCGCTCTTAATGCCTCTAATCAAGTGGAACGCGAGGGGTATTAGAAGGCCTCCAGTGAGTATTTTACCGGCTACTGAGAGCCCAAGCAATGTGCCTGAGGTGAAGTATCTCTTCTTCAGGAAGGCGTAGAGGGAAGCCACAGCAAGGCCTGACGCAACCGCATCCCAATTATAGGTCGTGTAGAGGATTGTTGAGGGCAGTACGATGAGGAGCAGGGATCTCTGCAAGGGCCTGTCGCTAGTTAAGGCGATCCTCCTTATGAAGTGGAACGTAAGCACTGTGAAGGAAGCCAGTATTAGCGACTGTAGCGTGTAGTTGATGCTTAACGCCGTGTTGAAGAACTCGCTGACCGTCAGTGTGAGTTTGCTTGACATAGTGAAGGAAGCGCATGTAGTGAGGAACCATAAGAGACCTACTACAGGTGGGTACTCAAAAACGTAATCCACGTAAGGGATGGGGCAGAGGCAACTCTTCTTAACCAGATTATCAAAGACCCCTACGTCAAACCAGAGCTCACTAAGCCTCCTCACATCCCCGACAAGCTCGGAGGAGAACCTAGCGGAGAACACGCCGTGAACTATATCACTGTACTTGAGACCCATTAACCCTAGAGGCACGTCTGTGAAGGGCGCGTGGATCAGGAACGAGGTACAGATAACTAGGTAGATGGTCAGGATAGGGAGGGATGCAGTCCTGAGTCTTTGAGAGGAGTGCGTGAGTAAGAGAACGAACACCGAGCAAAGCACTAGCAAGAGCGTTAAGAGACTCAAGTCACTCCCACCTAATCAACACTCTACCGTAACTACTTCAACATCTACTCAAAAATACCTTCACAGCCGTGCTGAGGAGGTAGTACAATAATTAATTAGCACCACTATTGATATCGGGTGTTGACTTGCCTCAAGGCGATGAAGCCGTGCGCTGTCTCCATCCATTAGTTAAGGAGTTTGTTAAAGGGGTTCTCGGCAGTGATTGGGCGCATGGGTACCCGCACGTCCAGAGAGTTCTCAAGCTCTCACACGAAATAGCCGCTCACATGAATTTAGAGATTGATTTAAACGTTCTGGAGTGTGCTGCCCTCCTGCACGACGTGGGGAGGGTTTTAGGAGAGCCTCACGCGTACTTCTCAGCAGTTGTAGCTGACGGCCTCTTAAGGGGTCTTGGAGTAAGTGAACGAGTTATAGAGGTCGTAGAGAACGCAATACTGTACCACAGCTACAGCTATGCCTCAACTCACGGCATCCAGCCCGTGAGCGAGGAGGCCAAGGTGCTTAGCGACGCTGACAAACTAGACGCGCTCGGCGTCATCGGCTTCGTGAGGGTCTTCCTCTACGGTCACGAGCATGGAGTAGACTTTAAGGGGTCTGTGAAGCATTTCCGTGAGAAGATACTGAACCTACATACTTACATGCACTACAATCACTCGAGGGAGAAGGCGCTTAAGCTCACGCGTAGGGTGGAGACCCTGCTAAAGTTCCTCGAGGAGGAGCTCGGCTATACCCCTGAGGAGTGAGGCGTACAGAGACCATCCTCTACTGCAGGGAGTGGTCAGGTTACGTCACTGAAATAAATGATGCTCTCTACTGATCCTTATTGATTTAATGTTTGTTGCGTCATTCTTGAAATTATGTTAGCCACTTCGACTATTGTTTATGAAACTCTTAACACAATCTTTTTAAACTCTGCTACAGGGTTTCTGAGGTGTCCTTAATGAATTTTAAGGGGGAGATCCCAGCTATATATGGTTGGGGTTCCTACATCCCTGTCTACAGGATTAAACTCGACGAGATAGCTAGGGCGTGGGGTGAGGAACCTGCCAGGGTCAAGAGCGGGCTACAGGTCGAGGAAATATCGGTGAGGAGTCGGGACGAGGATCAGGTAGTCATTGCGGTGAACGCTGCCTGGACCGCTTTAAAGAGAGCTCCTGAGGTCAGTCCTAAGGACATAGGCGCTGTGTACGTTGGCTCCGAGTCTAAGCCCTACGCCGTGAAGCCGACGGCAACCATAGTTGCCGCCGCCGTAGGTGCGCCGGTAACCATCAGAGCTGCTGATTATGAGTTCGCTTGTAAGGCCGGGACGGAGGCTGTCATATCTGTTATGGCTCAGGTAGTGAGTGGGATGATCAAGTATGGCCTGGCTATAGGTGCTGACACCTCTCAGTCATGGCCTGGCGACGTGTTAGAGTATACGGCGGGTGCGGGCGGGTCAGCTTATATAATCGGGTCTAAATCCAGTACTAGCGTTGCTTACTTCGAGAGTCAGTACTCCGTCGCCACAGACACCCCTGACTTCTGGAGGAGGGATGAAGTCAAATACCCTAGGCATATGGGTAGGTTCACAGGGGAGCCAGCGTACTTCAAGCACATCACGTTAGCCGCTAACGAGTTGATGAGCAGGGAGGGTCTTAAGCCAAGCGACTTCGATTATTTCGTGCCGCATCAACCGAACGGGACGTTCCCTGTTAGAGTTGCTCTTAGGCTGGGCTTTAAGCTAGAGCAAGTTAAGCCGGGGCTCATATCGCCGTGGGTCGGGAACTTCTACTCTGGGTCTTCGTTAACCGGGTTATCAAGGGTGTTGGATAAGGCTAAGCCTGGTCAGAGGATACTGCTGGTCTCATTCGGGTCCGGAGCAGGTGCTGACGCTTTCAGTCTAGTAACGCAGGAGGCTATAGAAGGGAAGAAGGGGTTGGCGCCCACAGTTGATGACTACATCAGTAGGAAGAAGTACGTTGATTATTCAACGTATCTAAGGTTCTGGGATAAGATATATGGGGTGTGATCATGAGAGGGGACGTGGCTGTAATAGGGGTAGGCATGACTAAGTTTGATGAGCATTGGAGCAAGCAGTTAAGGGATCTCTTCGTTGAGGCGGCTCTAGAGGCTCTTGATGATGCGCACGTGGGTCTTAAGGACGTTAAAGCGATGTTCATCGGTAATATGGGCTCAGGCATGTGGGTTGAGCAGGAGCACTTAGGTCCTTTGCTAGCTGACTACCTAGGGATCCCTGGAGTACCATCTTTAAAGGTTGAGTCTGCATGCGCGTCTTCAGGGATGGCGTTTAGACTGGGGCTCATGTCCGTTGCAGCAGGTCTCCATGACATAGTCCTCGTAGGGGGTGTTGAGAAGATGAGTGACGTGACGACTGGTGAGTCTACACATCACTTAGCGACGGCTGCTGATAGAGAGTGGGAGGCATTCTACGGGGTGACGTTCCCAGGCCTCTTCGCGTTGATAGCCAGGAGGCATATGAAGCAGTACGGGACTACTAGGGAGCAACTGGCTAAAGTGGCTGTCAAGAACCACAAGCACGGCTCCTATAACCCTAAAGCACAGTATCAGAGAACGATATCGATAGATGACGTTCTCAACTCACCTCTAGTGGCGGACCCGTTAAGACTGCTCGACAGCTCACCGATTAGCGACGGTGCGGCGGCCGTTATTATAGCGAGATCCGACATAGCGAGAAGATTCACGGATGCGCCGGTCTACGTACTGGGCAGTGGCGCTGCAACTGACACGATAGCCCTCCACGACAGAGAGGACATAACGACCCTGAAGTCCGTTGTGCTGGCAGCTAAGGAGGCCTATAGCATGGCTAAGGTGGAGCCTAAGGACGTGAACCTCGCCGAGGTGCATGACTGCTTCACTATAACGGAGATCCTGGCCTACGAGGATCTGGGTTTCGCTAGGAAGGGTGAGGGCGGTAGGTTAATTGACGAGGGAGTGACTGAATTAGGAGGTAAGATGCCTGTGAACCCGAGCGGCGGCTTAAAGGCTAAGGGTCATCCAGTCGGCGCGACAGGGGTCGCTCAAGTAGCGGAAGTGACGCTGCAGCTCCGTAATGAGGCTGGTAAGAGGCAGGTGCCGAACGCTGAGGTAGGCTTAACGCACAACATCGGGGGTTCAGGTGCCTCATGCGTTGTTCATATTTTAGGGAGGAGTAGGAGGTGAGACGCATGAGTAGCATGTCCGTGCCAAAGACGCCAAGGATATGGCAGTTAGCTGAAAGGAGGTACAGATTGGTAGGGAGTAAGTGTTTAAAGTGTGGGAGGGTCTTCGTAGGATTAAGGAAGGTCTGCCCTCAATGCGGGGGTAGGGAGCTCGAGGACGTTGAGCTGAGCAGGAGGGGCAAGATATACTCCTACACAGTCATTAGGACCCCGCCCATGGAGAAAGAGAAGTACGGCCCTTACATAATGGCTATAGTGGAGCTTGATAACGGCTGTAGATTAACCGCTGAGATCGTCGATTGCTCGCCGGAGGAGATCGACATAGGCACTGAGGTTGAAGCGACTTTCAGGAAGATCGGCGAGGAGAGTGAGTCAGGCATAATATACTACGCCTGTAAGTTTAGGCCGGTGGTGAAGGGGGTGTGAGGTGTTTGAAGAAGCCTTTAGAGGGCGTTAGGGTTATCGACCTAACGAGGGTCCTGGCAGGGCCTTACTGCACTATGATCTTAGCTGATTTAGGAGCTGAGGTGATTAAGGTTGAGAGGCCAGGGACCGGTGATGACTCAAGGCACTTCACACCATTCATAAATAATCAAAGCGCCTACTTCATTAACATAAATAGAGGTAAGAAGAGCGTCGTAATAGACCTTAAGAAGCCTAAAGGTAGGGAGATATTCTTAAGACTGGTGGAGAAAGCTGACGTGCTTATAGAGAACTTCGCCCCCGGAACCATGGAGAAGCTAGGGTTAGGTTACGACGTGATTAGCAAGGTTAACCCGAGAATAATATACGCGTCTATATCAGGGTTCGGTCAGGAAGGCCCGTATAGAAACAAGACAGCTTACGACTTGATAGCGCAGGCTATGGGAGGCATAATGAGCATCACTGGATGGCCTGAGTCACCGCCGACCAGGGTGGGTACGGCCATAGGAGACATTCTAGGCGCTCTATACGCTACTGTAGCTATCCTGGCCGCCTTAAAAGCTAGAGACGTGACAGGGGTGGGAGAGAGAGTAGATATAGCGATGGTTGATTGCGTCGTCCAGGCGTGTGAAGCCTACAACATGATGTGGTTAGTTGAGGGCAGAGTACCTACCAGAATAGGCAATAGATATGAATTCATTTACCCGTACGACACCTTCAAAGCGAAGGACGGCTGGGTTGCTATAGGAGTCGGGAATAACGAGATGTGGAGCAGGTTCTGCAAGGCCATAGGCAGGGATGACCTAATAAACCACGAGGACTTCAACACGAACATGAAGAGGGTTGAGAATCACGCGAAGGTGAAGGAGATAGTGGAGGGGTGGACGTCGAAACTGACTATGAAGGAGATCGCCGAAATCCTTGAGAGGTACGAGATACCGGTCACACCAGTATACACTATGAAAGACGTGTGGAGGGATGAACATATAGTCACGCATAGAAGGATGCTAGCTAAGATAAATCAGCCGGAGATAGGTGAAATGCCGGTCGTTGGAACCCCTCTCAAGATGAAGAACCTAACCCCAGAGGTCGGGGGCCCAGCCCCGCTGTTAGGACAACATACTAAAGAAGTGCTCATGACTCTCTTAAACCTTACCGAGGATGATGTAAATAAATTTGAAGAGGAGGAGGTTATATGCTGTCAATAAAGTATATTAAGCCCTTATATAGTAGATCAAGGGGGTGTATTTGTTTTGAGTGCTAGCCCCTTGAGTAGGTACGTGACTGGGTTGTTAGTGGTTTTAGTTGTTGTTGCTGGTGTTGTTGGGTATCTGGCTGGGTCTTCAGTAGTTCCAGCAACAACGCTGACTGTGACGAAGCCTGAAACCCGTGTAGTGACGAGTGTAGTGACGCAGACTCAAACAATCATCATCACAGGACCAACCACACCAACACCAACAACCCCAACAACACCTAAAACCACACCAACCACACCAACCACGCCGACAACGCCCGTAGCGCCTTACTCTATAAAGATCTACACTGGAGGTACTGGTGGGGTTTATTATCCGATAGGTGTTAAGTTAGCTGATATACTTAGTAGATATTCTGGCGGTAGGATAACGGCAACTGCGTCCTCAAGCGGCGCGTCAGTAGCGAACGTCAGAGCCCTAGGAGCTGGAGACGCTAACCTAATTCTTGTGCAGAATGATGTAGCATATTACGCTTACCACGGACTTTTCATGTTTGAAGGTAGTAAAATACCTAACGTCAGAGGCGTCGCGTCACTCTACCCTGAAATAGTTCACGCAATAGTTAGAGTTGACAGTGGAATTAAATCACTAAGCGAGCTTGAAGGAAAGAGAATTGCAGTAGGTCCTGTAGGAAGCGGCGCGGCTGTTGAGGCTGAGATAGTGCTTAGAGCAGCTAATCTCTGGGATAAGATCACACCACAGTACCTTGATTATAACCAAGCAGCTGAGGCCCTTAAATTAGGGCAAATAGAGGCAATAATAATATGTACTGGGTTAGGAACGCCTTCAGTAGTAGAATTATCCGTAACGCATCCTATCAGACTACTTGATATCCCGGACGATGTCTTGTCTAGAATAGTCCAGCAAGGTTACACGTTCTTCGTCAGGTATGTTGTGCCTAAAGGCACGTATAACGGGATGGATAAGGAAGCCAACTCACTAGCCATTAAGGCCATGCTAGCCGTAAGTTCAGACGTTCCTGATGACGTCGTCTACACAATACTAAAAGTCATGTTTGATCACGTAGAAGAGCTTAGAGAAGCTCATGCAAGAGCTCAAGACATAAAGTTAGAGACGGCTCTTGAAGGGGTTCCGATAATACTCCATCCAGGAGCAGTCAGATACTATGAAGAGAAAGGAATTACTATTCCCTCATATTTGAGGCCCTAACCATGAAGAAGGAAACATTGAAACTAAGTTTTTTTACTTGGTGATTACACTACTCTCCTTACTAGTTGTCACAGCTTCTATTTCTAATGTACAAGTGAATAAAATAATTATAGATGATGACGAGATCATTATAGCA
>JAWBLQ010000065.1:0-7630 GCA_038830105.1 Zestosphaera sp.
TTAAGGGATGTGGGATACTCATCAACAACCCAGAGACTCCTGGGGCTTACAACCTCGTACTCAACATTATCAACTCTGACTACAGCTACGATAGTATAGAGCCCTGGAGCTATCTCAGGCGGTGTAAGGACGTTAATCACTATGGTGCCGGTCTCTGAAGTCACGCGGGTCCACCTAATAACAGCGTATTCACTCCCCACGCTATATAGCTTCACTGATGAAACCTCAATACTAGTGCCAGAGTAGGTGAAAGTAACGTTGAAGGACTCGCCGCTTCTAACCATCTCTGGGAGGCAGTACGTAGGATCGCTGATCCTAACAACGTTAAACGCCGTCCCTACACTAAGGTATGCCTCACTCAGACGTGTTTGAGGAGTCGCTAGTTGTGAAAATATGGCTATGATAAGTAAACACATCAATAATAAGGAGTGCCTCACATTAAACACCTCGATTTAGAAGGTACTAAGCAAGGTAATAAGTGTTTTTACTCTCTTCATTGTTAAGAGCTTAAAGGGCCTCAGCACTGGTCCCCTCTAAGCCCTCTCTAGGGAATATGAGGACGTCATCTATCTTGACGTAAATGACTGTCTTGGCGCCGGGCTTTATAGTCTTCTTTGGATCTACAAAGACCTTTAAGCTCTGTCTACCGACAGAGACTCTAAGTTGCGTGAACGAACCTAGGAACATAGAGAACTCAACGACCCCCTCAATCGCGTTATGCGGCTCGGTAGGGGGCTCTATACTAAAGTCCTCTGGCTTGACAACGACCACTACCTTATCCCCCTCCCTAAGCCTCAAGTCCCCTGTGTAGATGCCTATCACCCTGACACCCTCACCTACGTCGACAACAACCCTACCAGCGTCAGCCTTGAGAACACTGCCGTCCAGAAGTGAAGACTTACCTATGAATGTAGCCACGAAAAGATCTCTAGGCCTGAAGTAGATGTCATGAGGCGTACCGACTTGCAGTATCTTTCCGTAATTCATGACTGCAACTCTGTCTGAGATGCTCATCGCTTCCTCCTGGTCGTGCGTCACGTACACGGTAGTTATGTTTAGTGACTTCTGAATCCTCTTTATCTCCTCCCTCATCCTCACCCTGAGTTTAGCGTCGAGGTTGCTGAGAGGCTCATCTAAGAGGAGTACCTTAGGTTCGACTACTAAGGCTCTCGCTAACGCAACCCTCTGCTGCTGACCGCCTGATAGCTGGAGAGGGTACCTATTTTCCAGGCCCTTCAAGCCAACCAGGTCTAGGACTTCAAACACTCTCCTCTCGATGTCATTTCTTGAGAGTTTCTTTATCTTGAGTCCGTAAGCGATATTATCGAAGACACTCATATGAGGCCATAACGCGTAATTCTGGAAAACCATCGCGGTACCTCTCTCATACGGCCTGAGATACGTGACGACCTCATCGTCGAAGAGCACGTTTCCTGAGTCAGGATACTCGAAACCCGCGACTATCCTCAGCGTCGTTGTTTTGCCACATCCCGAAGGCCCTAATAACGTGAAGAGTTCTCCGTCACGGACTTCAACGTCAATATCCTGCGCAGCGTAGACAGTCCCAAACCTCTTTGTCACGTCCCTCAAACTCACTCTAGTCATTATCACACACCTATGAACGCATACCTCTGCTTCAAGAATACGTTAGTTACAGCTATTATTAAGAGCTGAGTGAGGACTATTAGGACGGCCATGGCAGCAGCTAGCTGAAGACCTATGGCGCGCCCCCCAGTGAGGTAGTCAAGGATCACAGCCGTTAACGGTTTCTGACCAGCAGCTATAGCGCCTATGGTAACTGAGACGCTGGTCTCAGCGACTGAATAAACGAACGCGAGTAACGCGCCGCTAAGAACATTGAGTCCTATTAACGGTATAACTATCGTTGCCAGGGTTCTAACTCTTGAAGCGCCTAAATTCATTGCCGCTTCCTCGTAGGTTACGTGCATCTGTTGTAACCCGGCATATATGGTCCTCGTCGCAAAAGGCGATCTCCTAATCACGTAGGCTAGAACTACTAGCATCCACGGACCGTAGCTCGATAGAGGATCTAGTGAAGTGTCCTTGAAGGGCCATGAAGTGAACATGATTATGTAGCCCGACGCTATGGCCAGACCTGGTATGGCTAGAGGTGATGTGCTTAACATATCAAGTAGATCGCTTAGGACGTGGGTTCTACTCCTAGCGGCTAAGTAAGCCGCTGAGAGACTCAGGACAACTATTATTAAAGTAGCTACAGTTGCGTATTTAATGCTATTAGTTAAACCTGAGAGTATGTCTGGGTTGGTAGCAACCTCGGTAAAGTGGCTTAAGGTGAATCCCTCTGGGTATGCTCTAGACCACCTCTCGCTGAAAGCTATAATGAAAACCCCTATCTGAGGCGTCGCTGTGAATATCATTAGGGGTAGTATAACCAAGTAAATAATTAAACACAGTAGGCCGGGTTTCCTAAGCCTCGGCACCCACCTCCCACCCCTGCTTAACATCGCGTATTGTTTAAGAGAAACGTATTTCTTAATACTGAAGAAGATGGCTAACGCTAGAGTCAGTAGGATTAACGACAGCGCGCCAACGTACGCGCCGACCTCCCCTATGTTCTGTGCAGCCTTTATGTTGCTGTAGATGCTGTACGAGAGCACGTCATAAAAACTATAAGCTATGGGACCCCCTAGATCTTCCATAGAGAATATAAAGACGACTGCCGCACCCGCAGCGAGTCCTGGGAGCGAGAGGGGGAAAGTCACAGTCCTGAATAACCTGAAACCCTTAGCCCCAAGGTTCTCAGCCTGTTCCTCTAGACTGGGGTCTATCATCATCATGCTCGAGTATATGTTTAGATAAACTATAGGCCAGAAAGCCATGGATTGAGTCAACACAACCCCGAACATCCCGTCAACGTTGATCTTTAGAGGAAGGCTCAAGACGGTGTTTAAGAGGTAGGTGAAGAACCCGTCAAAAGAGAACAGCTTCCTTATAATGTACGCGTTAACGAAGGGGGTCATGAGCAGGGGTATGTATGCGACAACACGCATGAGTAATTTCCCTCTGAAAGAGTAACGAGCCATGATAAACGCGACGACTAAACCAAAAACGGTGGTGAACACCGTTACTAGGGAAGCTATTATTAGAGTGTTAGGTATGACCCCGAAGTTCCACCCTCTGAAGTTAATCCACGTGACATTACCTAGCTGAGCAATCATTAAGGGCTGTGTGGTTGAGTATGTTCTGAAGAGCCTGGGGTCTGTGAACAATTCAATTAGCGAGTACCCCGTCTTAACATCACTTGCAACCCTCTCTATAGTAAACATTATGGGCAGTGATATCATGTCAAGTAGCGGTAGCACGAGGAAGACTGTAAATAGGACCGAGGAAATCATAATCATAGCAATTAAGGTGGAGTCCAAGTACCTAAACCCAATCCTGGTTCTCAAAGCCTCTAACACCCTGAACCCACAGTATTCTCGCATTGAAACTTAAAACCCTTAAGAGATTAAGAAAGTCCGCTAGACAGTTAAGGCGGTAGAAACGTTACCACCACCATAAATCAATAGTCCCTAGGAAAAATTCTCTTCATATGCGAGTGCTCCGCCCATCCTTAAGACCTTAAATTAGCAACGCACTCTACGGTTCTTAACCGCCTGATATGGAGGTGAGGGATTTAATAAGAAAAACGTTAAATGGTTATTTCCTCTTCATAAAGACTAAGACTATTGAAATCAGTGAAAGAACCAAGGCTACACCGCCCAGCGCTAGTGCCGTAGTTATATTCCCTGCAACGCCCTCCAGGCCTGTGACTCGTGACTCAAGACTACCTGCTTTAGTGTTGAGCGTGCTAACCGAGCCCTCCACGCTTGAAACACGTGACTCAAGACCGCTTAACTTGTTATTGAGTGAGTTAAGCTGTGTGCCCTGAGCATTAACGGTGCCCTCTAAAGTACTTAATCGACTGCTTATACTCCCTATCTGCGTGGTGTGTGAATCCACAGTTGACTTCACTGTGCTTAGAGATCTTGATAAACTATCGATCTGTGAGGCGAGCGCGGTTAGATGTGAACTCAGCTCCTCAGCTCTATTCGTTAAATCCAGCAACGCACTCTTTCCCTCCAGCAGTTCTTTATAGGCCAGTAACTCGCCGTAGTACTGAGCACTCCATAGAACGAGGTTTCTGAAGAGCCTCAATCCCTGCATCACTACACCGTAGTATACATACGTTAGTCCTGATTGATATCCTCCGTAGGGTGATTCACCGCTGACTATGAATCTATTGCCGTTAGGCAATATCTCGACGGCCAACAGCGGGTAGACCCCTATATCCCCTGGTGAGTAGAGTTGATGAATCATACCTGGAGCCCCAGGTGCTGAGGGTTGATACTCCGATATCTTCCCTCCCTCAGTGGTTCTAGCCACTACGTAGACGTTAGGTATTTTCACCTCTATCGGGTTTACCCACGTCCCGTCGTCTAAGACAGCCGCTAGCGGTCCCGGACCGTGGAAGAGCGATACGTTAACACCGTATTTCAGTTCTGCAACCTCAGGGTCCGGGTCAACGATACCTACAACCCTGTATGTTGCTTTAGCGTTGGATAAGGTGTCATCTACAGCCACGTAATCTATCCTTAGATGCGCGCCTATCGCCTCAGCAACCATGTTAATGACTTGCTGAGCTATCTCATTGCCTTGAGCCGGGTAGTCGCTATCTCCTGCAACCCATATAGCCCTTGGCGTGCCCCCGTTAAACCACCCGACCAGAGCATAAAGCTCGTCAGGAGATAATAAACTCAACGCCTGACCAATAATAACCACCTCAACGTCTCTCAGGGTTGTAGCGGTAAAGCCACCATACCTAACCTCAGCATTACTCCTGACATAGTCTGGTAGAATTCCTGGATCACCTCCGCTAGGCAGTAGAACAACCCAGTTCCCCTCAGGAACCATCCTCATCATTTCAACTAAACCACCAACAGTTTGCCCATGCGACATATCAACTAATATACCGATGCCTACCTTAGCCGCCTCCACTGGAGGACTCATCAAACCTACGAGAGGTACTACCATTAATGTGATTAAAGCTATAACCACTAATCTGCGCATTAGGAGACACCTCAATTAAAACTTAATATCGAAGGTTAATAAGTTATTATGTGTCGCTCTTCCCCTGTCATGAAGGATGAGCTTCCAGTGTAAACTTATTAGTTACCTTAGCGTTTCTTAGGTTAGGTGATTCAAAACGGGTAAATATGATGTAGCGCTAACAAGAACTATAACCATAGTACTACTTATACTTATAGTTATTGCGGCCACAGTTATGATCATATCCACAATGCCTCAAGCACCTACACCGACAACAACTCCTCCTACTACGTCTACCGTGCCTACTACCACGCCCACAACTCCGACGACGCCTGTGACTACTCCCACGACCCCTACAACGCCTAAAACCACGCCGACAACACCAACAACGCCAACGACACCTAAAACAACACCAACAACCCCTACGAAACCGACAACACCTACAACAACACCCACAACACCTAGTGAGAGTATAGTGTTGTACGTACTCACTAGGCACTCAGGCGATATTCAGGAAGCGGCTAGGAAGGCATTCCTTCAATCCGATATTGCTAAAAGGTATAATGTTAAGGACATTGTGTTTATTTATATAGAGGCGGGATGGTGGGTTCAGACTATACAGAAGAAGAACTATGATGTAGCGTGGGGTGGTGGTCCCACGCTTTTTGATACTGTGTATCAAGCAGGGTTGCTAGCTCCCCTGACTTCCTCGGAGGTTCTAGATGCCGTAAACCAGATCCCTGATTATATTGCAGGGGCGCCTATGAAGAGAGTCGGTTCTGACGGTAAGATATACTGGGTCGCTGCAGCTATGTCGTCTTTCGGCTTCACCATTAACACGAGAACTCTAGCTAGTTTTGGCTTGCCTCAACCCAGTAGCTGGAGAGATTTAGGTGATGTAGTCTACGCTCGGAAGCTAGTAAGTCTAGGGATTCCGGCAATAGGCATAGCCGACCCAACCCAATCAACCAGTAACACGAGGATGTATGAGATCATCCTCCAGGCTTATGGATGGAGTGAGGGCTGGAAAGTGCTAACTAGTATGGCCGCTAACGCTAAGGTCTACCAAGGCTCTGCTGACGTACGTGACGGCGTTGCTATAGGGGATGTCGATGTAGGCATTACAATCGACTTCTACGGTTATATAGCACATTACCAGAACCCAGAGTGTAAGTATATCATACCAACGGGGGAGACGATAGTTAACGGCGATCCAATAGCGTTGCTGTCGACTTCACGCTATCCCAGTGCCGCGCAAGCCTTCATAGCATGGGTCCTCACGGAGGGTCAGTGGAAGGTTTGGTTTAACCCTGATATAAACAGGCTTCCCGTTAACCCGAGGGCATTCAACACTCCTGAAGGACAACAGAGGCAGGATTTATATCAGGCATTCCTGGAGATAAACAGAACAGCAGGGATACCCTTTGACGATAACTTAGCTCTCTCCTACGAGAAGGCAGTGATATATTACTTCAAGGCAGTTCTGGTGGATTTAAACAGTGATTTAAAGCAGGTCTGGACTTTACTAGTTAATAAATATATTAGTGGTCAGATGACGCGAGATCAATATAACAATTACGTACGTAGACTCAGCGAGCCCCTTACGTACACCGATCCCAAGACATCTCAAACGGTTACATTCACGCAGGGGGATGCCGTGAGGGTGACTAGCGTGATGGCCGCTGACCCTCAATCAATAGACCTCTACATGCTGGCCTGGAGGCAGGCAGCAACACAAAGATATCAGCAGATCTTTAACGAGCTTAGAGTTTGAACACCTGAAGAGTTTCTAAGACTTCCGTGATATATATATAACGTAAGTGCGGCGAGAACCGGATCGGAACGGCTGGTATATGTGTATAGTATTTAACACCTCGCATGAAGATTTAAGCACTTTGAATAAGATTTACGCTTAGGAGTAATGAATGATTAAGACTAAGGTAGTTAAAGTGGATCCGCTGAGGCCGGAGCACTTGATAATCGCTGAAGCCGCTGAAGTCCTCAGGAAGGGGGGTTTAGTCGCCTTCCCTACGGAGACTGTATATGGGTTGGGGGCTGATGTCTTCAATAAGGTCGCTGTGAGGAAGATATTTTCTGTTAAGGGCAGGCCTACGGACAACCCACTAATAATACATATCGGGGATCCCGATAACCTGAACATGGTTGCTACGGGTATAAGCCCACGTACATATGACCTTATCCGCAAGGTTTGGCCGGGTCCTATAACTTTAGTGCTTAGAAGGGGTGAGTCAGTCCCGCCCGAGGTAACCGCCGGGTTAACTACAGTCGCCGTCAGGTGTCCAGCCCATCCTACAGCACTATCTCTCATCAGGACTTTAGGGAGTCCTATAGCAGCTCCAAGCGCAAATCTGTCAGGCAGACCCTCCCCGACCTCAGCGAGACATGTAATTGAGGATCTATCAGGTAAGATTGAGTTCATTATAGACGGCAATGATACTTTCTTCGGTGTTGAGTCAACCATAGTTAACTTAACGACTGAGCCCCCGACGTTATTAAGACCGGGCCCTGTAGGTGTTGAAGATCTAGAGAAGTTATTAGG
>JAWBLQ010000066.1:0-2030 GCA_038830105.1 Zestosphaera sp.
TTATAGAGGATGTGAGTATGGGGCTCTTCATGAAGTCCTACATGGAATGGAACATAGACGATATCAGGTGGAATCAGAGGTACGTCGGGCTGGAGACTTACATGATAAGAAACGGCGAGTTAGCTGAACCCGTCAGGAACCCGGTTCTCGAGGTGACGACTCAGGGATTCTACAGTAACGTGGTGGCGGTAGATAAGGAGCTTAAATTTTACCCAGGAACCTGTGGTAAGGGTGAGCCCGCGCAGGGCGTTCCCGTGTGGTTCGGCGGGCCTGACGTTAGATTATCTAAGGTTAGATTAGGGGTGAGTGCTTGATGACAGAGCCTGTTGAGATAGGTAGGAAGGTTGTTGAGAAGCTGAGAGGTAGTTACGACGATGTCGCGGTCCTGCTTAGGACTCGTGATAAAGTGATGGTTAAGCTGTGGAATACTGAGCCTTCCATAACTCAGAGCTGGCTAACAACAGAAGTAGCCCTCTTGCTGACTAAGTCCAAGAGAGTGATTATCCTTGAATTCTCCGTCGGTAGTCTCGAGGAAGTGCTCAAGGCTGTTGAGAACATCTCGGGGATTGTAGGAAGGGTTGAGGAGTCAGAGCTGTATGCACCATTGCCCGAGCCGCTAGAGGTTAAGCCTGTTGAAGGGATGTTTGATCCGAACTTAGTTCATGCTATGAATGACCCGGGACCCTTAACGTGGAAGATGATTGACGCGGCCCTCTCTGAAGGGGCTGAGAAGGTCGCGGGCACTCTCACACTGAACAAGGAAATCAGAACCCTGACGACGAGTAAGGGGTTCGAGGGGGGTGAGGAGAAGACCTATGTTGAGACCTACTTGAGAGCGTTTAAGGGCGAGTTCAGCGGTCACTGGGCTCACGGATCATCACGCATAAATGAATATGAGATCAGAAAAGTCGGCGCGAGGGCGGGCATGTACGCGACAATAACCAACAGTAAAGCAGATTTACAGCCCGGCAGGTATGACGTTGTGCTATCCCCTTTAGTCGTAGGGAACCTGATGAACTACGTGTCGTTCATGTCATCAGCGTTAGCTGTTCTAATGGGTTATTCAATGTTCATTAAGTATAAGCCGGGGGAGAAAATCTCTTCAGAAAAACTTACGTTAGTGGACGTGCCAAGAGATCCTACACTACCTAACGCAACGTCCTTCGACGATGAGGGGGTTCCGACATACGATAAACCGATAATAGAGAGAGGTGTTTTTCGTAACCTGCTCCATAACTCAGGCACGGCTTCTAAGTTAGGAGTGCGATCGACAGGTAACTCAGGATGGTTAATGCCTACGGCTTGGAACCTGCATCTGGAGCCAGGTGACCTGGACGAGGAGGAGTTAGCGAGTGAACTGAGGAACGGAGTAATAATAACGAATAACTGGTACACTAGATTACAGAACTACGTGGAGGGTATCTTCTCAACGGTTGTTCGTGATGCTACGTTACTAGTTAAGAACGGTGAGGTCATAGGCGATGTCGGCAGAGTGAGAATCGCCATGAGCTTCCCGGAGTTGCTCAGCAACGTGGAGGGCCTCTCTAGAGGCGTGTACTATATTAAGTGGTGGGAGGTTCAAACACCGATTAAGGCTCCCTACATTTTAGTGAGGAACGCTAATTTAACTAAGCCGTACATGTAGACTTCCCAGTAACTAGGGTCAAAGTAGTAAAGATACGGTAACTCTTTCTAAAGTGTAAGTGAGCTAGAACTCATTAACCCCGTACTCGCCTGAGAATTCGTCTCCTACTTCCTCGGTGCACCAGGCCTTAGGGCATCCTTTCCCATATCTTATGATTGGTGCTGAGAGTCTTGTTAAGAGAGCTACTCTTGAGGGCGCTGAATAGGATGCTAACTTATACCCGGTCTCGTTAACTAGTTTCTCAGCGAATTCTAAGACCTCGTTCATTGAAGGCATGTTCTCCCTACACAACCTACCTGTTGATCCGCCTACATGCATGTAGGCCTTCGGTTCAACGTAGGTGGGTGAGGCTACCTCGATTAATTTAGCGAAACCCCTCACGTCC
>JAWBLQ010000066.1:2040-7361 GCA_038830105.1 Zestosphaera sp.
CACGTCCTTCTCACTCATGTTGAAGCCCTTAACAAGGGTTATCCTTAACACGGTTGGCGATGAGAAGGAAGGAAGCAACTCTAAAGTCCTCAAGGTCTTCTCCCATCCCCTACTCACAAGAGGTTTGTTAAAGTAATTGTACATGTCCTTATTCCATCCCTCCAGGGATATGTAGAGTTGGGTGGGTTCCTCATCAAGCGTGGCCAAGACCTCCGGCCTTATCCCTCTGGTGACAAGGAAAGTGGTTAGATTCCTTTTATGGAACGCCTGAATTAACTCTCCCAACCTAGGATATAGTGTTGGTTCACCGGTCAGTGATATGGCTACATGCCTGGGGTTCATAGCCTCCTCCCACATCTCCTTGGAGGAGGTATTCCTGTATCCGCTAACTGTTCTCCTATGCTCTTCAATGGCTAGGTCAGCCACGACCTCAGGGTCGTCTAAGTGAGGTATCCTCATTAAATCCTCGTCTTTGAGACCTAAATCCTGAGGTCTCACTCTCCAGCAGTGAAGACAGGCATTCCAACACCAGAGGGTTGCTGGAGTGAACTGAACGCACCTATGTGATTCTATCCCGTAGAACTTGCACTTGTAACAAAACCTACCTTGAGTCAACGCGTTATGAACCCACAAACACTTCTTGACGGCTGAGTGTGAACCTATCAAATGATACTTCTGATTCTTTAACCTGGTAATCACTGAGGTGTAGGGATCAGCCCTTCCCAACTCCACAGGCAGCCTTAAAGTCTTTCTTATCCTAGCCACCGTGTTTTAGAGCGTTACATTATTAATAAAGAAGGCGTGGGCTTTCTCAAGGGGTTCGCTTGTTCACTGCATTTATTCCGACGTTTGCGAGGCAGTTGAGGATCGAGCTCCTCTTACCTGTAACGTGTCTTGACCAGCACTCCCTCGTAAGTTAATCAACACTAATCATCACTCAGTTAAAAATGAAAACTTATAAACACCGTGGACTGTGAGAGCCTCCGGTGCTACACTTCAGCGGGAGGTTTCAATGGCTTAGCATTTATGACGGAGTGCTTGGTTCAGGGATCATGTGCTGAGGACTATGTATAATAGTGGTAGCAATATATTGGTAGTGAGGAAAAGAACCATCAACCCTCTCTCAGTAGTTTTAGCGAGTAAACTCAGGCTCTCGATGATCGCGAGCACTTTATCCCCTACTATCTTGATTCCCTCGAACCTGGAAGTGTGTACCTTGTGTGTTGCAGGAACCTCGTTATTCATTGCCGACTTGACTGAGCTCACCACAGTCTCGACGAGACCGTAACACTCCTTAACTACTTCGTAAGGTGATTCACTCAAAGAGGCAGCACATGAGTGATCGTCTGGAGTGACTATCTCAAAGTCTTTTAAGTCGGTCTTACTTCTCAACACTTTGTCTAGTTTTGCCCTGAAACCCGCGTCAACGTTATTGCCGTATAGGTAGATTATACCGTATCTCTCACCCTCCACGTTAATGGTGAGGGCCTTAACTCGAGTGTCGCATAGTTCTATACACATGCTTGACGCTCTACTCTCACCATAACCTATAAGGAATGCGTTGCCCTCAACACATTTATAGGACTCAAGCACCCTATTTATCAGAGGTCTTAACAAACTCGGGTCGGTTACTTTATCGCCTTTACATGAGTGAGCGTCTACAACCATGGTGTTAGGAGGCGCTCTATCGTCGATGCTTAGGATATCCCATACGTTATAAGGTATATCATCGTTGCCATAAACCCTGTTAGATATGAAGGCTGCTAGGAAATCTTTGCCGTTAAGGACGAAGGCCTCCCACCCATCATTCAACCTCACTCTGTAAGGCTTGCATAAAGCCCCCCTATGGCTTGAGCTAGTTAAGTTTCTCAGGGCTTCAGCAGTCTTGCTAGCGACGCTTACGGCGTCCCTGCTGCTGGCCAGGTTATATTCATGGGAACCTGCTGTGTGGAATGTGAAGGCCTTAAACCTCGGTTCGAGCTCTCTGTCTACATAGTGTATGAAGCTAGAGGACCCTATTTCATCAAACGGCCCGAAGTGAATCCTTGGGAAGAGTAAAGCTATATTGGGTTCCTTATCCCTCATAAAAACGATGCTTTTAACCTCCACAACACCTGAAGTACCTATGTTGTTGAAGAGAGATTCAAGACCTCCTGAGTCCCCAGTAAACCACGTGTTGAGGAACGCCCTTAAGGCCCTGAGAGGCGAGACACCGCTTAACCTCCTACCTCTACCCTCTACGTATGCTATGAAGAGGGATCCAAGGGATACGGATATGAGTTCTATTAATATCGCGTTAATGATGCCGATGTAATTAATATGCTGTCTAAGCACTAAAGCATTGACGGAAATGAAAGTAAAGATAGGTATTATCGTTGATAATATTAACGCCCGAGACACAGTCATGAATACCGATAGGATGACCAAAATAAACCCGGACGTAACCACGAGGCCTAAACTCCTTAACCCAGTAAACCTGAAGAAAAGCAACTCAGCTACGAGAGACACAGCGAAAGTAACTAAAGATAATCCTAAGACTCTCTTTATATTGAAGAGCCTACCCAGGGCTAGTGGCAAGTAAACGATAGTTAAGACTGAGCCCACTACGAAGTAAACAGCTATCGAGCTGAGAACCTCACCCCACGAAAGATTAACTGAATTGATAATGCCAATCAGGATTATCAGAGTTACGTATATTATTAACAAGAATCTCCTTCTAGGCAATATATTGAGGCGTCCATAGTACTTCCTAGCTATCCACTCTACACTCATATTTTGCTATCCTAAACATAGCTCAAAACAGGTTTTTAATTCTTTAATCAAACACTTACTGGAGCGTTGTGAAGAGCTTTTAACTTGCTTCAAGATATTACTGGCTTAAGTTTCTCACGTTTTTACATAGCTTATATTAAAAATGACTTGGTCTTTTACGTCATGTATAGAGTACATAGTTTATATTATTTAGTACAAGTTAGTTTAGGGAATAGCTTGTTAAGTGTAGTCGTTGGAGGTCTCTTCGGCGATGAGGGTAAGGGTAAGGTAGTAGCTTACCTCGCTATTAACGATGGTATCGACGCTGCCGTGCGTGTAGGCTCCGTTAACGCTGGGCACACGGTGCTCTGGAGCGGCAAGGAATTCAAGCTGAGGATAGTTCCCTCCGCCTTCGTTAACGGGAGTTCCAAGTTATTCATAGCGGCTGGCTCCCTACTCAGGCTTGATGTGTTCTACAGAGAGGTCAACGCTCTAGGCGTTGCTGGTAGGGTTTTTGTTGATAGAAATGCAGGAGTTATTGAGGAGAAACACGTTGAGACGGAGTTAAGGGATGAGTACCTGAGGAACTCCATAGGGTCGACGCTTCAGGGAGTAGGAGCAGCCATGGTTGACAGGGTTATGCGGAGATTAAGACTTGCACGCGATTTCCCGGAGTTAAGTAGCTACTTAGTAGACGTGATTGATGAGATTCACAAAGTACTTGATGCTGGGGGCAACGTTCTTCTCGAGGGCACTCAAGGAACGTATCTTTCTCTATACCATGGTACGTACCCTTACGTCACGAGCAGAGACACCACAGCGGCGGGGGTTTTATCGGAGGTCGGTCTAGGCCCTAAGCTCGTAGACGAGGTTCTCGTGGTGTTTAAGTCTTACGTAACTCGGGTTGGTAGCGGGCCTCTGCCTAACGAGCTACCTGTGGATGAGATGGTTAGATTAGGCTGGGTTGAGAGGGCTTCCGTGACAGGCAGGCTTAGGAGAGCTGCACCTTTCGACTACGACTTAGCTAGGAGGGCAGTGTTGATTAACTCAGCAACTCAAGTCGCTGTTACTTGCTTAGATAGGCTCTTCCCCGCAGCCGCTGGGGTTAGGGAGTGGAGTAAGTTGCCGTTGGAGGCTAGAAGGTGGGTAGAGAGACTGGAGGATGAGGTTAAGGTTCCAGTTACCATCATAGGGACTGGGGATGAGACCCATCACGTAATCGACAGGAGGAAGGACGTGGGGGTTAGTAAATGAGGGAATTCGACGTGATAGTCGTTGGCGGCGGGCCGGCAGGCCTCATGGCCGCCTTTGAGATTGCAGGTCACTCGAAGAGTGATATTAAGGTGGCTCTCTTCGATAAGGGGAGACGGGCTGAGGAGAGAGCGTGTCCGCTAGCAATTAAAACAAACATTAACGGGAACTCGTATGTTTCAAATAACGCTGAGTGTCTGGGGTGTGCTGTATGTAACGTCATTCACGGCATAGGTGGAGCAGGGGCTTTGAGTAGTGGGACAATTAACCTGAGGCCAGACATCGGGGGTGATCTAGATAAGCTGTTGGGCGATTGGGACGTCGCTGACGAGATCATAAAACACGTTGACGAGGTCTTCACCTCGTTTGGAGTTCCTCAAGACACCCTATACGTGCCGGATAGGGAGAAGATAACAATGCTTGAGAGACTGGCGGCTAAGGCGGGTGCTAAGTACGTTCCGACCCCTCAGAGGATTATAGGGACTGACGTCATGATTAAGGTAGTCAGCAACATAACTGCGTACTTAGAAAGGAGTGGTGTTAGGATATTCTCTGAGACCTCAGTCCACGATGTACGTAGGGATGAAAATCTCTTCAAGCTGGTGACCGATAAAGGCGAGTTCACTGCTCGTAGGGTTCTGTTGGCGCCGGGGAGGAGCGGCGTTACGTGGTTCCAAAAGATAATTAACAGCTTGGGTATCGAGCACGAGCCAGGACCTTTAGACGTTGGCGTCAGGATTGAGGTTCCTTCGTACATTGTTGAAGACGTTACTAAGATTAACCCAGATCCTAAGATAATTCTTTACACGAAGTTCTACGATGACAGGGTCCGGACTTTCTGCACTAACCCTAACGGATTCGTCGTTCAGGAGAGGTACGACGACGGAACTGTCGGGGTTAACGGAGTTAGTTATAGCCGTGTGAAGTCCAGGAACACTAATTTCGCTTTACTCGTTACACTGAAGCTAACCGATCCATACTCAGACGCTACGGAACTCGGTAAGTCTATAGCGAGGATGGCCACTCGAGTCGGTGTCGGCAAGCCAATAATCCAGAGGCTAGGGGATCTGGAGAGAGGTAGGAGAAGCACTTGGGAGAGGATTGAGAGAAGCGTTGTAACGCCTACGTTAAAGAACGTAACACCGGGAGATGTAGGCGTGGTGCTCCCGTATAGGGTCACAGTCAACATCCTTGAAGCTATTAGAAGACTAAACGTGATTTACCCAGGACTCTACGCATCTCAAACGATACTTTACGCGCCTGAAGTTAAGTATTATAGCATTAGAGTGAAGACTAAGAAGGACCTACAGACAAACGTT